>JAKPAB010000217.1 GCA_029779695.1 Bacillota bacterium
GATCAAGGAACATGGAACTGTAATAATAAAGGATACGGCAATAAGTGATCTGAACAAGATCTGATGACAATAATGCAATAAATACAAATTTTATAAACATATTTATATAAATACTCTCGCTTTACGGCGGGAGTATTTTTTATTTAATTCACTATTCTATCTACATAGTAGAATTACTTTTATCTATATATTAAAAGAAAGGTTTGAAATTCGTGACGAAATGAATTATTATTAAGTGAACATAATTCAACAAATAGATGAAAAAATTATCACACAAGGAAATAGCAAATATATCATATACGGGGAAATGGAAAAATTGTTTTGAATAAAGCTATTGCTAGAAGTACTTGTAGAATATTCCAAATCAAAAAGAAAGGCGGTTGAAATGCACTATCATATAGGCGTAATCAGAGGCGATGGAATCGGCCCAGAAATAGTTAATGAAGCACTTAAGGCTCTGAATAAGGTTTCAGAAAAGTACCATCGTGATTTCAAATACGAAGATATATTAATGGGTGGATGCTCAATAGATGTGTATGGTGTGCCGCTGACAGATGATGCGATAATGGCAGCAAGGCTATGTGATGCTATACTGATGGGCTCTATTGGAGGTGATGCCAAGACATCACCCTGGTATAAGCTCACACCGGATAAACGTCCGGAGGCAGGATTGTTAAAAATCAGAAAAGCACTTAAGCTATTTGCCAATCTACGTCCGGCTCATCTATATCCGGAACTTAGAAGTGCCTGTCCCCTCAGGGACGATATAATCGGAGATGGATTTGATGTTATGATCGTAAGAGAACTCACAGGCGGATTGTATTTTGGGAAAAAGGAAACCTGGGTGATAGATGGAGTAGCAACTGCGATAGACGAATTAAAATATAGTGAGAATGAGATCAGAAGAGTAGCTGATAAGGCTTTTCAAATAGCAATGAAGAGAAATAAAAAAGTCACATCTGTAGACAAAGCAAATGTACTTGAATCTTCACGTCTCTGGCGTAAAATCGTAGATAAGGAGCATGAGAAATATCCTGAGATCGAACTTATACATATGCTGGTGGATAATTGTGCGATGCAGTTGGTAAGAGACCCCAAGCAGTTCGATGTTCTCCTGACAGAGAATATGTTTGGAGATATTTTATCTGATGAGGCCAGCATGATAATGGGATCTATAGGTACGATGCCATCTGCTTCACTTAATGAAACAGCCTTTGGACTATATGAACCAAGTGGCGGCTCAGCCCCCGACATTGCAGGGAAGGGCATTGCAGATCCTATTGCAGCAATAGTGTCAGCAGCTATGATGCTTCGTTATAGCTTTAATATGACAGAGGAAGCAGACGCTATTGAAAGTGCAGTAAAAAAAGTGTTGGCGGATGGATACAGAACAATTGATATCATGCCGGGAAAAGGATCTGAGATAATAGGTCTCAAGGAGGTCAGCACAGCAGAAATGGGTGATCTGATCGCAAAGGCAATTTAATATAGATATAAAAGTAGATAAAATATTAATAGAAATTTCAATAATATATTCAATAAAAATAAGATAGATTGGAGAAACGATGCAGAGCGATAACGTTAAAAAAGGAATGCAACAGGCGCCCCACAGAAGTTTGTTTCATGCACTTGGTGTTACCATGGAAGAGATGGATAAGCCTCTGGTAGGAATCGTCAGTTCATATAATGAGATAGTTCCGGGACATATGAATATTGATAAGATCGTAAATGCAGTCAAACTCGGTGTGGCAGAAGCAGGTGGCTTTCCTGTCGTTTTTCCGGCTATAGCCGTATGTGACGGAATTGCCATGGGCCATATTGGAATGAAATATTCTCTTGTGACTAGAGATCTAATAGCAGATTCTACAGAGGCTATGGCAATTGCCCACCAGTTCGATGCACTTGTAATGGTGCCGAATTGCGATAAAAACGTACCGGGATTATTAATGGCCGCAGCAAGAGTTAATATTCCTACTGTATTTGTGTCTGGAGGACCGATGCTGGCAGGTCATGTGGGAAACAGAAAGAGATCCCTATCATCTATGTTTGAGGCAGTGGGAGCTAATGCTGCCGGCAAGATGACAGATGAAGAGGTCAGGGTATATGAGGAAAACGTATGTCCTACTTGTGGATCATGCTCGGGTATGTATACAGCCAATTCTATGAATTGCCTAACAGAGGCTATAGGAATGGGACTTCGTGGAAATGGAACCATCCCGGCAGTATATTCTGACAGGCTGATTCTGGCCAAGCACGCAGGAATGGCTGTTATGGATATGTATAGAAAAAATATTCGCCCAAGAGATATTATGACAAAAGAATCTATAATCAATGCGCTCACAGTAGATATGGCACTGGGATGTTCGACCAATACCATGCTTCATCTACCGGCAATCGCTCATGAGATCGGATTTGATTTTGATATATCTTATGCTAATCCTATTAGTGAAAAGACGCCAAATCTGACACATCTGGCTCCTGCGGGTGATGCATATATGGAGGATTTAAATGAAGCCGGAGGCATCTATGCAGTAATGAATGAACTAAAGGAAGCCGGGCTATTGAATCTGGACTGCATGACAGTATATGGTAAGACTATCGGACAGTGCATAGATGGGGCAATAAATAAAAATCCCCAGGTCATAAGACCGCTTGATAATCCTTTTTCCAAGGATGGCGGATTAGCAGTACTAAAGGGTAATCTGGCTCCCGATGGATGCGTAGTGAAGCGCTCTGCGGTTTCACCTGAAATGATGGTGAATAAGGGAAGAGCAAGAGTCTTTGATTCTGAAGAAGATGCCATTTATGCTATCAAGGATGGCGAAATAGTAGCTGGAGATGTGGTCGTGATAAGATATGAAGGACCTAAGGGCGGACCTGGTATGAGGGAAATGTTAAATCCAACATCAGCTATTATGGGAATGGGTCTTGGCAATTCAGTTGCACTCATCACGGACGGTCGATTCTCAGGAGCATCAAGGGGTGCATCAATAGGTCATGTGAGTCCGGAGGCTGCTGTTGGCGGTCCGATCGCACTCGTAGAAGAAGGGGATATGATATCAATTGATATTCCAAATATGAAACTGGAACTGGATATTTCCAACGAAGAGATGGAAAAGAGAAGAAAGGCATGGTCTCCAAGAGAACCTAAGGTAACTAACGGATATCTTGCCAGATATGCATCAATGGTCACATCAGGAGCAAGAGGTGCCGTTTTAGAGGTTCCGAAATCATAAAAGTATTAAACATTATGTGATCATACATCTATGGATGGTGATATATTCATATTAACCAATTGATAAAAGGACAGTAATATGCTTAAAAATGGAGCAGAGATTGTAATTGAATGCCTGAAAGAACAGGGCGTGGATACGGTTTTTGGATATCCCGGCGGGGCTATATTAAATCTCTATGATGAATTGTATAAGCATCAGGGTGAGATATATCATATACTGACAGCTCATGAACAGGGAGCAGCCCATGCGGCAGACGGATATGCCAGAAGTACCGGAAAAACCGGAGTATGCTTTGCAACGTCCGGCCCCGGAGCGACAAACCTTGTTACAGGAATAGCAACAGCATATATGGATTCTGTGCCTATTGTTGCCATAACATGTAATGTGGGAGTCAGCCTTCTCGGTAAGGATTCTTTTCAGGAAGTAGATATAGCCGGAATAACAATGCCGGTTACCAAACATAATTTTATAGTTAAAGACGTCAATGAATTGGCACATACTATAAGACGTGCATTTCAGATAGCAAGAACCGGAAGACCGGGACCTGTACTGGTAGACATTCCCAAGGATGTAACAGCAGCCAAGGTCGATTATACCAGTCAGAAAACGTTTATTCCGCTTCCTGTGACGGATACAATTAATGACCATGATCTGAAGGTGGCTAGAGATCTAATAAATAAATCAAAGAAACCTTTTATTTTTGTGGGAGGCGGAGCCGTCATAAGCAATGCATCCAAGGAACTGAAAATATTTGCGGATAAAATTGATGCTCCTGTATGTGACAGTTTGATGGGAAAGGGAGCTTTCTCAGGTGTGGACGATAGATATACAGGAATGCTGGGAATGCATGGGACCAAGACATCTAATTTTGGAGTAAGCGAGTGCGACCTTTTGATAGCAGTTGGAACCAGGTTTAGCGACAGAGTGCTGGGCAATCCCAAAAAATTTGCATCTCAGGCCAAAATCATTCATATAGATGTGGATGCTGCGGAAATTAATAAAAATGTTATCGTAGATTCTGAGATAATAGGAGATCTAAACGAGATACTTAAGCGTCTGACCCCAATGGTATCAATGGAGAACCACCAAGAGTGGATGAAAAGGATAAGAGATTATAAAATTAAATATAAATTAAATATTGAAGATGAGAACCTTAATGGTCCTTTTGCAATAGATTATGTATATCAGAAGACCCATGATGATGCTATCATTGTTACAGAGGTTGGGCAGCATCAGATGTGGGTAGCTCAATATTATAAATTTTCAAAGCCCCATATTTTCTTGACTTCTGGAGGTCTTGGAACAATGGGATACGGCCTGGGAGCAGCAATAGGTGCATCACTTGGTAATCCGGGAAAGAGAATTATTAATTTCGCAGGAGACGGATGCTTCAGGATGAATATGAATGAGCTTGCTACAGCAGCCAGAAACCATTTGCCGATTATTGAGATCGTCATGAATAATCATGTATTAGGTATGGTTAGGCAATGGCAGACTTTTTTCTACGAAAAGAGGTACTCTGCTACTATTCTGGATGATGGAGTAGATTATGTTAAGGTTGCAGAGGCATTGGGATGTACAGCATATAGAGCTGAAAACCCCGAAGAATTTAAAAATGCATTTAATAAAGCACTTGAAGCTGACGGGCCTGTGTTGATTGACACTATTATTGGCTCAGATGAAAAGGTTTGGCCTATGGTGGCTCCCGGAGCTACGTTAAAGGAAACTTTTGATGAATCCGATAAGTAAAATATCTGGCTGATATCATAATCAGTAGTATAGAGTAAAAAATTACTCTATTACTAAAAGTAATGCAGAAATAAATAAGAACCAAGAATTAAGAACTAAAAACATGAAAACCCTGAGAAAGAAGGAAGAAAGATGAACAGAGTGTACAACTTTTCCGCAGGACCGGCAGTACTTCCAGAGGAAGTACTGGAGACAGCTCAAAATGAAATGATGGATTACCATGGATGTGGCATGTCCGTAAACGAGATGTCTCATCGATCTTCCTATTTTCAGGAGATCATTGATACTGCTGAAAGAGATATAAGAGATTTAATGGGAATCCCGGCCAATTACAAGGTGCTTTTCCTGCAGGGCGGCGCATCACAGCAATTTGCCGCAATACCGATGAATATGATGAAACATAAAAAAGCTGGTTATATAATCACAGGGAATTGGGCCAAGAAAGCTTGGGAAGAGGGCAAGATCTACGGTGACGCATTAGCGCTGGCTTCTTCTTCTGATAAGACATTTAGCTATATACCGGACTGCTCTGATCTACCTATAACATCGGACATGGACTATATCTATATCTGCCAGAACAATACTATTTATGGAACGAAATTCAACAAACTTCCTAATACCAAGGGAGTAGACCTGGTTGCAGATGTGTCAAGTTGTTTTCTGTCAGAACCTGTTAATGTTAATGACTATGGGGTCATATATGGTGGAGTCCAGAAAAATGTAGGACCTGCCGGACTTGTAATAGATATTATCCGAGAGGATCTTATAACAGATGATGTTATGGAGTTTACCCCAACCATGCTTAAATGGAAGACTCAGGCAGATAACGGATCTTTATATAACACCCCAAATTGCTGGTCGATTTATATATGCGGATTGGTATTTAAATGGCTGAAAAAGCAAGGCGGACTCAGTGTTATGAAAGAGAGAAATGAAGCCAAGGCCAAAATACTCTATGACTATCTTGATCAGAGTGATCTCTTCCGTGGAACGGTAGAAGCAAAAGATCGTTCAATCATGAATGTTCCCTTTGTCACAGGAAATAAAGACCTGGATGCACTTTTTGTCAAGGAAGCTACTGCTAATGGCATGGTCAACTTAAAAGGACATAGAAGCGTAGGTGGCATGAGAGCGTCTATCTATAATGCGATGCCAAGAGAAGGAATTGAGAAATTAGTAGATTTCATGAGTGAGTTCGAAAAGAAAAATGGATGATTTTATACTATAAATAAATGAAGTATAAGGAGGAACCATGTTTACATATAATTGTCTTAATCCCCTTTCTAAAAAGGGATTGGATATTTTTACCACAAATTATAAAAATACTGATGATCCAAAGGAAGCTGATGCTATTCTGGTCAGATCTGCCAAAATGCATGACATGGATATACCGGGCAGGCTATCAATGGTAGCAAGAGCGGGCGCAGGCGTCAATAATATACCTGTTGATGAGTTGGGACGAAAGGGCATTGTAGTCTTTAATACTCCCGGAGCCAACGCTAATGGCGTAAAAGAAATGGTTTTTGCAGGTATGCTCATATCGTCCAGAGATATTGTAGGCGGTGTGGAATGGTGCAGAAACAATTCTGAAGACCCTGATATTGCAAAGAATATGGAAAAAGCAAAAAAGGAATTCAGAGGAACAGAGCTGTATGGCAAGACTCTTGGAGTTATAGGACTGGGAGCCATCGGACAGTTGGTTGCCAATGCTGCTGTTAATCTCGGAATGAATGTATTGGGATATGACCCGTATATCTCAGTAGGTGCGGCCTGGAACCTTTCAAACAGGGTAGTTCATGCAGCTTCAGCCGAGGATGTATACAAAGATAGTGATTTTATTACTGTTCATGTGCCGCTTTTGGATTCTACTAAAAACATGATAGACAGAAACTGCATAGAAAAAATGAAGAAAGATATTATCCTGTTAAATTATTCCAGAGATGTTATTGTGGATGAACAGGCGGTTATGGATGGCATAGCATCCGGCAAGATCAGAAAGTATGTAACAGATTTTCCCAATCCTGCAGTTGCAGGAAAACCTGGTGTTATATGTACACCTCATCTCGGAGCATCAACAGAGGAATCTGAAGAAAACTGTGCCGTTATGGCAGTGAATGAACTAATGGATTATATGGAAAATGGCAATATAACACATTCCGTTAATTATCCGGATTGCTCTATGGGAATATGTAGAAGTGCTGGCCGAATCGCTGTACTTCACCATAATGTCAAGGGATTGATAGCCAAGTACTCAACGATCATAGGCGATGCAGGGATCAATATATCAGATATGACAAATAAGGCCCACGGAGAATATGCCTACGCACTTTTGGATCTGGACAGTCCGGTGACACCTGAAGTGGTTAATAGCCTGGAAGCAATTTCTGAAGTATATAAGGTAAGAGTTATCAAGTAATATAATAAAGGTATACGCTTTCGTTGGAAAATCAATCCGGAATGGGTATAATGTTTCAAGTAAAGATTAAATCAATCGAAAAGAATTGATCAGGCAAGAATTAGGGAATGATCATAAAATCGATAAAACAGGAGGAATAACCTTTGCTAAGTAACGTTATATATGCTGTAAAATTTTTTGCCGTATCAGGAACAACCATAAAGGATGTGTCTGATACTACAAATAAGATTCAGACTGATATCAAAACAGGAGCATTTCAGCAATGGCTGGACAGTATGATCCCGAAAGCACTTAGTTTCTTCTGGTGTGTAGTTCTTGCACTGATAGTATGGTTTATAGGTGCAAGGATTATTAACCTTGCCAGAAAGATAATTAAAAAGACAATGGAACGCCGGAATGTGGAGATAGGCGTTCAACAGTTTACGGATGGAATGCTAAAGGCAGTTCTATATATTGCATTGATTGTGGTTATTCTGAACCTTTTTGGAATCGAGACATCTTCATTTGCTGCAGCAATAGCCTCTGTTGGTGTAACCATAGGTCTGGCCTTTCAGGGAAGCTTATCTAATCTGGCAGGTGGAATACTGATACTGGTACTCCATACCTTTAAGGTGGGAGACTATATCATAGAAGACACCCATAAGAATGAGGGAACTGTTACGGAGATATCAATCTTCTATACCAAGCTTTTGACAACGGATAGAAAAGTAATCATAGTTCCAAACGGAGCCCTTGCCAATTCATCTCTTACCAATGTTACAGATTCCGAGCACAGGCTTTTGGATCTGGAGTTCTATATTGGATATAAGGATGACATAAAAAATTCTAAAGAGGTACTTAGAAAACTGGCGGAGAAGGAAGACAGGAGAAAAGAGGACTCTGAAATATCAGTATTTGTCAAGCGGATCGAGCGGTCTTATGTGGTTCTGGGACTCAGGATGGAAATACCACAGGAAAACTACTGGAGTGTCCGATACGATATGCTTGAAAATGCAAAATATGCTTTTGACAAAGCAGGGGTATCAATTCCGTTTCCTCAGCTTGATATACATAATAAAAACGATTAGAATCAAAAGGGACCTTATCTTGGTCCCTTTTTTCTTATGATAAGATTTATGATCAGTTTTACGATTAGCATTATGGTCAGAATTATTATCAGCATTATGGGTAGTATTTTTAAAAATAAGATAACAAATGATTTTAAATCAAATAAAATTTAGAACTTATAAACGGCTTATTTCAACACGAAGGGAAAAACATGAGACAATTTCACTCAGCATTTGAGACTATAAAAGAGCAGGATCTAGAGGTGATACATGCCAATGGATACTTACTTAGACATAAAAAAACAGGAGCAACAGTAGCGCTTGTATCCAATGATGATGATAACAAGGTTTTCTATATAGGATTCAGGACTCCGCCTACAGACTCCACAGGTGTGGCACATATCATTGAACACACAGTTCTGTGCGGCTCTGATAAGTATCCTCTTAAGGATCCGTTTGTAGAGCTGGTTAAAGGCAGCATGAATACTTTTATCAATGCAATGACATATCCTGATAAAACAGTTTATCCAGTAGCCAGCACAAATGAAAAGGATTTCAATAATCTTATGGATGTCTATATGGATGCGGTATTTAATCCAAATATCTATAAATATCCTGAAGTTTTTAAGCAGGAGGGCTGGCATTATGAAATGACAGAACCTGACGGAGAAATCACGATAAATGGTGTTGTCTATAATGAGATGAAGGGTGCATTTTCATCTCCGGATGATGTATTAGAGAGACAGATAATGGCATCTCTTTTCCCTGATACCACATATGCTATCGAATCAGGTGGCGACCCGGATGTGATCCCTACATTGACAAGAGAGGCTTATCTGGATTTTCATAGAAAATATTATCATCCAAGCAATTCTTTTATATATCTGTATGGAGATATGGATATGGAGGAGAGACTGGATTATCTCGACAAGGAGTATCTGTCAAAATATGACAAGCTTGAAATAGATTCCACAGTACATGCTCAGCCGGCCTTTGATACTCCGGTAGATACTGATGTAAAATATTCAGTTAATTCTGACGATGATACAGCAGACAAGAGCTACCTGTCCATGAACTATTCTATTGGTAAGTATGATGACATGGAACTTATATCTGCATTTAGTATTTTGGACTACGCCCTTCTTTCCTCACCTGGAGCACCTCTTGAAAGAGCTCTTCATGAAGCAGGGATAGGCGAGGACATCTCTGGTGGATTTGATAGCGGAACTATTCAGCCGGTATTTTCTATAATTGCCAAAAATACTGATCTAAACAGAAAAAAAGAATTTGAAAATATCATTTGTGACACATTAAAAGATGTTGTAAAAAAAGGAATAGATAAGAATGTTCTCCTAGCAGGGATCGAGATCAATAAATTCCGTTTCCTGGAATCTGATTTTGGAAGCTTCCCTAAGGGACTTATATATGGTCTTGGGATTCTGGATACATGGCTCTATGACAAGAATATGCCTTTTGATACATTGGAAACTGTTAAATATCTGGATGGATTTAGAGATCATCTGGAGGATGGATATTTCGAAGCTTTGATTGAAAAATATCTGATCAACAACAACCATTATTCTGTTGTAAGTATTTCTCCGGAACCCGGACTTACAAACAAAAAAGACGAAAAATTAAAAGAAGAATTAAGAAAATACAAGAGCACCTTGTCAGAAAAGGAAATAAAAGAACTGATCAAGGATACGTCTGATCTGAAGAGATTTCAGGAGGAACCTACTCCGGAGGAAGATCTACGAAAGATCCCCATGCTGAAGAGAGAGGATCTGAGAAGAGAGGCTAGACCGCTTACAGGCAAAAACAGTTTGATAAATGGGATCAATGTTATGAATAATGATATTGAAACCAATGGGATCCAGTATGTAGAACTTACTTTCCTGCCAAAGGGACTTACCATAGAGGATGTACCGGCAGTATCTCTATATTCCAAAATAATCGGAATGGTGGATACAGAGAATTATTCTTATGGAGAGCTTACTACTAGGATCAATGTGTGCTCCGGAGGCATAAGCACAGATGTAAGGACTCATGGACTTATGAATGATACCAGCCTGTTTTGGTTCAGTATGAAGGCCAAGATGCTATATGAGAATTCTGCTGAAGCAGAAAAACTCATGACAGAGATCCTGTTTCATTCGAAGTTCGATGATAAGAAGAGGATTTTAGAGATAATCCAGCAGGAGAAGGTTCAGATGGAGGGATATCTGATATCATCAGGACATTCTGCTGCATCTCTTAGGGCTGGATCCTATTTCTCCAGTGCTGCTCTGATAGGCGATCACAGTTCAGGTATCACCTATTTTAGGTACCTCCAGAAGTTCGAGGCTGATTTTGATAATGAATATGATAAGCTTCTGGCAATAATAGAAAAGTGCAGAGCATGCGTATTTGAACCATCAAATCTATATATCAATAATATTGGTAGAAAAGAGGCAACTTCAAATATCGAAGAATTTGTACCTGAGCTTAAAGATGAAATATTAAAATATAGGGAAAAAGTCAAGGATAAAAATATAATCTCTGATAATTCAGATAATAAGGCTGGCTCAATAATAGGTGCCAATCCAGGAGAATTCGAGGGTAAGAGACCTATAAATGAAGGATTTAAAACAGCAGGGCAGATCCAGTATGTATGTCGTGCTGGTAATTTCCATAATGCAGGATATAAATTCAACGGAACCATGCTATTATTAAAGGTTATTCTAGGATATGATTACTTCTGGATCAATGTTCGTGTCAAGGGAGGTGCTTATGGATGTATGAGCGGTTTCTCCAAGTCTGGTATAATGCATTTTGTAT
Source organism: Bacillota bacterium (assembly GCA_029779695.1). Taxonomy (GTDB): domain Bacteria; phylum Bacillota; class Clostridia; order Lachnospirales; family Lachnospiraceae; genus Lachnocurva. The sequence goes on from JAKPAB010000217.1 coordinate 11,265, forward strand.
CTTACAGAGACCCTAACCTTCAGAATACAGTTGATATATTTGAGACTACAGACAAATACCTGGAAGAATTCAATCCTAATGACAGGACGATGACAAAGTATATAATCGGAACTATAAGTGCTATGGATACGCCTCTTACACCTAATCAGCAGGGAATTAGAAACTTCCTGATGTATATGTGTGGATATAATATCCAGGATCTTCAAAAGGAAAGAGATGCTATTTTGAACTGTCAGCCTTCTGACATAAGGGCATTGGCACCGATTGTGGCAGAAACCATGAAACAGGGCTATATATGCACAATCGGAAATGAAGAGAAACTCAAGGAATCAGCAGATCTTTTCGAGTCTGTAGAGAGCCTTATATAATTTTAAGAAAGAGATAATAAATGGAAGAAAACACCCTCAAATCAGGTTATGCAACAATAATTGGCAGACCAAATGTTGGGAAATCAACATTGCTTAATGAACTTATGGGCCAGAAACTTGCTATTACATCCAATAAACCACAGACTACCAGAAACAGGATCAGAGCGGTGCTTACAGAGGAGAACCGTGGACAGATCGTATTTTTGGATACTCCTGGTATACACAAGGCCGTTAATAAACTAGGCGAGTATATGTATAGCATAGTTAAGGAGTCAATTGGAGACGTGGATGTGATCATCTATCTGGTAGATACTTCATTCCCCATCAAGTTAAGCGATAAAAAGATTATCGAGACGCTTAAGGCAGTTGGCAAACCTGTTGTCCTTGGTATCAACAAAATTGATATGATCAAAAAGGAACAGGTCCTTCCAATCATAGCTGCTTATGAAGAACTGATGGATTTTGAAGGGATATTCCCATTTTCTGCCAGAAATGGTATGGGTTGCGATGAACTTTTAAAATGTGTGTTTGATAATCTTTCTGTAGGACCTTTTTTCTATGATCCTGATGAATATACCGACCAGACAGAGAAGCAGCTAGTCAGCGAGATCATAAGGGAGAAATCGTTACATGCCCTTAGGGATGAGATACCTCATGGAATTGCAGTTACAGTTGAATCCATGAAGGAGAGAAAGAAGTCCAAGAGGGATTACCCGGCGATGCCTGCAAATAAAGATAAGGGCAGCAAAAATGGCAATAAGTCCGGCAAGTCAGATGATAGGGCAGAATCTATAAATCCTAGAGAGCGAGAGATAAACAGCACTCATGTAATGGATATTGATGCAACGATCTATTGTGAGAAGGACTCTCACAAGGGGATCATAATTGGTAAGGGCGGTTCTATGCTCAAGAAGATAGGAACCAATGCACGATATGAAATCGAGAAGATGCTGGAGGAACCGGTGAATCTTCAGCTACATGTCAAGGTCAGAAAGGACTGGCGTGACAACGTAGGACTTCTCAAGAGCTTAGGATATACAGAGAATAAGGAATGATCCAATTTTATGGCAGATAAGTTTTTTATGCACGGAATGGTGCTTTCATCTGTTCCCATTGGTGAAAATGACAGAAGAGTAGTGCTTCTCACGCAGGAGCGTGGGAAAGTGTCTGCTTTTTTTCGAGGAGCGAGGCGAGCCAAAAGTGAACTTTCTGCTGCTTCAAATGCCTTTACGTTTGGTATGTTTGAAGGGTTTGAAGGCCGTAACAGCATCACGGTAGTGGGGGCTGAGATCAGCCAGAGCTTTGATGAGATCACACGAGACCTCGAAAAGGTCTATATGGGGTATTATTTTCTGGAAGTGGCAGATTATTATGCTCAGGAAAACCTAGATGAAACTGAGAGACTAAATCTTCTATACATTACTATAAAGGCACTTAATAATTCTGCGATTCCGGATGAACTGGTTCGAAGGATATATGAGCTTCGGACTATGGGCATAAACGGTGAATATCCAAATGTGTTTTCCTGCGCAGAATGTGAAGAAAGTGATCATCTAAGGTTCTATGACCGGGAAAACTGTATAATGATATGCGAAGAGTGCATGAAAAAAATCAGTGAAAAAAATAGTAATAAGAGCAGCAATAATAAAAATAATAATAATAGTAATAAAAATGGATTGATCAGTATCAATGATGATCTATTATATGTAATTCAATACGTGATATCGGCACCTCTCAATAAGCTATATTCTTTTAAGCTGGAGTCCAATCTACAGAATAGATTTATTGATTTTGTCCAGGATTATATCCAGAAAAATGTTATGCATATATTTAAAACAGAAAAGTTCCTTATTTGATTTTGTTGAAATTCCTGAATATATTTTTGACCATAACTGCATTTTTATGTATAATCTTTTTTCAGTGTTATTTTTAAAAAAATTTTACGTCATGGACGTGGGAGAAAGCAAGATGACTATAGGCAGAAAAGGGCCTTCGGCTCAATACAGAGGTTCCAGAGGTTCTAAAAAAAGAAATTGGGACAATAGTAATAAAAATTCTGCAGTAAGTGAAAATAGAACAAAAAGTAAAAGTGCTACATCAGGTACTTCTGCAGTCAAGAGAAATGGTGGAAGATCTGCATCGAGAGCGGATAGGATAAGAGTTCTCAAGATGAAACGTGCAGCACTTATCATTGTCATGATATTGATACTTGTACTAGTAATATTCTTGATAAGAAGTGCTTATATTGCATTTAGACCCAAGGCATCCGAATCCACGCTTACTCTTAGAAATGATGGAAGTATAAGACTAGAAGAAGTAATTGATCTAAAAGAATACAATATCTCAAAACATGATATTAAGAAATCTGTTTTAAACGAGATCGAGGCATATAATAACAAGTCAAAAACAGGCCATGTAGAGTTCGTTAGAATGTCCACCAAAGATGATAAGACGTATCTAGAGACTACATATAAAAATGTCAGTACATATAATAAATATACTGAGTACAATCTGTACACTAATACTATGAAGAAGGCAGTAAAAAAGGGACCGGATTTTAATGCTTCGTTTTCATCTGTAAAAGATGGCAAGAAAAAAAGTGCTTTATCTGTGGATAAGGTCAAGAAACTATCCGGTAATATCATTACTATAGATGAGAATATTGTAGTTAAGGTTCCCGGAGATATATGTGCTGTCTCAGGAGATAATACCAAGGTTCAGGATACGGACAAGGTAAAGATCACGTCTCAGGACGGAAATGCTGATTCGGCCGCAGTTACATATATTATCTACAAATAAAATGGCAATTAAACTGTGAAACGATAAAAGTAGTGAAAAGTAATAATACAAAACAATAATAATAAAAAGCAATGATACAAATATCAGTAATACAAATGTAAATAGGCTTTATATAAGCTTGATTGTATATATTATAAGAAAGAGGATTGTATAAATGGAAAAGACAATGGAAAAAATCGTAGCTCTTGCCAAATCAAGAGGATTTGTATATCCGGGTTCTGACATCTATGGTGGACTTGCTAATACCTGGGACTATGGTAATCTTGGAGTTGAGCTTAAGAACAATGTAAAAAAAGCATGGTGGAAGAAATTTATTCAGGAAAGCCCATATAACGTAGGCGTAGACTGTGCTATTCTCATGAACACACAGACTTGGGTAGCATCAGGTCATCTTGGTGGATTTTCAGACCCTCTTATGGATTGTAAGGAATGCCATGAGAGATTTAGAGCAGATAAGATAATTGATGATTTTGCAGAAGCAAATGGTCTTACACTTGAGACATCAGTAGACGGATGGACCAATGATGAGATGATGGATTATATCAAGGAAAATAACATTCCTTGTCCTACATGCGGCAAGCATAATTTTACGGATATCCGTCAGTTTAACCTGATGTTCAAGACATTTCAGGGTGTTACTGAGGATGCTAAAAATACAGTATATCTTCGTCCTGAGACAGCTCAGGGTATATTTGTCAATTTTAAAAATGTTCAGAGAACATCCAGAAAGAAGATTCCTTTTGGAATCGGACAGATCGGTAAGTCATTTAGAAATGAGATCACACCGGGTAACTTCACATTCCGTACGAGAGAATTTGAACAGATGGAAATGGAATTTTTCTGTGAACCTGGAACTGATCTTGAGTGGTTCCAGTACTGGAGATCATTCTGCCGTGACTGGTTACTGTCTCTTGGAATCAAGGAAGATCATATGAGACTAAGAGATCATGATCCTGCTGAGCTTGCTTTTTATTCAAAGGGAACAACCGATATTGAATTTACTTTCCCGTTTGGTTGGGGAGAATTGTGGGGCATCGCAGATAGAACTGATTATGACCTTGGCCGTCATCAGGAAGTATCAGGCGAGGATCTTACATATTTTGATGATCAGAAAAATGAAAAGTATCTACCTTATGTAATCGAACCATCACTTGGTGCTGACAGAGTTGTTCTGGCATTCTTATGCGAAGCATATGATGAGGAAAATATCGGAACAGAAGAGAAGCCTGATATGAGAACAGTGCTTCATTTCCATCCGGCACTTGCTCCTGTAAAGATTGGAGTATTGCCTCTTTCCAAGAAATTGGGTGATGCTGCAACAGAGGTCTATCAAGAACTTTCCAAGAAATATAACTGTGAGTATGATGATCGTGGAGCAATCGGCAAGCGTTACAGAAGACAGGATGAAATCGGAACTCCGTTCTGCGTAACATATGATTTTGACTCAGAGGAAGATCATGCAGTAACAGTTCGTGACAGAGACACAATGGAACAGGTTAGATTGCCTATTTCAGAGCTTGGCGCATACTTTGAAGAGAAGTTTGAGTTTTAATTTGAGGTAGACCTTATTTTGAAATGGTATGAATATACAATAGAAACAACAACCGAGGGCGAAGAGATCGTAGCCTATGAATTGTCAGAGCTGGGGATAACCAATGTTCAGCTTATGGACAATATTCATGAGGAGGATCTTACCCAGGGTAGAGAATACAAAGAGCTTTTACCGGAAGGTATGAAAGCTGATGATGGAACAGCAAGAGTCAGATTCTATCTGGATTCTGACATTGCTGAATCAGATCGGGATGAAATAATAACCGACATCCAGAATGCGCTTTCACTATATATAGACATTATGAATATTGGCTCTTGTGATATTTTGAAAACCGTGACAGACGAGTCTGAGTGGAGAGACAAGTGGAAAGAATTCTTTCATGAGTTTAAGGTCGGAAATTTTGATATTCGACCTGCATGGGAAGCCGGAGATGTGACTGACCATGACAATACCATACTCATAGATCCGGGAACTGCCTTTGGAACTGGTAAGCATGAATCTACAATGCTCTGTATCGAAGGGTTGGAAAAATATATAAGCCCAGGAGACAAGGTATTCGATGTGGGTTTTGGTAGTGGAATATTGTCTGTAGCAGCATTTAAAAGAGGAGCTTCTCTTGTATGCGGAACAGATATTGCCGATGATGCACTGGAGTCTGCAGAGAGCAATTTTTCAATCAATGGATTAGGCCTAGATACAGATAAGTTTAAGATCGGTGATATTACTGACGATATTGAATTATTTAAATATATGATGTCTCATACGATATATGATCATCAGCCTATGTCTCAGACAGATATAGAAGGCGGTTATGATCTGGTCCTGGCTAATCTGTTAGCTGACATTATATTGGGGATGACAGACCGACTGTTTTCTCTGGTTAGACCTGGCGGGATTCTGATAACATCAGGAATAATTGATTTCAGAGCCTCTGATATAGAGGATGCTCTGGAAAATGTTGGATTGTCCATTGTGGAAGTAAGAGAAATGGGTGAATGGAGATCTGTAGTCGCAAAAAGAGTCTGATGATACTGAAATATAATATTTAAATAATTATAAAGGGATTTAAATAACCTTTTGGTTAGCTCTAATTTAGGGCGAACTGAAAGGTTATTTTTGCATATATATGAAAAAGTTTCAACATACGGATTTTATAATTTCACTACGATGATACAAAAAGGTAATTTATACAAAGTGCACAATTAAAAAATAAACTAAAAATCAATAAATATAGCAGTATTTATTAATTAACGTGTTTTTCTGTTGAATAAAAAAAAATCACTAATTGACATGAAATATAGTAAATGATATTTTTTTTATTGATAGTGTGATTATCAGAAAAAAAGAGGGGATTCTCACACATGCTGATTTAATTTTTTATCATCGAGAAGGGGGATAAAAATGAAAAAATGGAAAAGCAGCATAGTGCCAAAGGTTATCAGCCTTGCAATGGCAGCTGCAATGACAGCAGCTCTACCGATGTCCCATGTATCGGCGACTGTTGTCACAGGAACCGGCGTAGAAGTACCGCAGGCAGTTAAGACTGAATATCCTGTAGACCTTGAGCTTCCGCTGGCAGAAGGACTTACAAATGCAAAACTATCTATTCCTGTCGATAAGACCAAGGCAGACCTGGATGCACTTATATCAGGTAGTCAGATTAAGGCCTCTCTTGACAGGAATGCTGACAGAGTGTACCTAGATCCTGCATTATATCCTAATCAGAAGGCAGGCGGAGATCTATCTACTCTGGTAGCAGAAAACCAGCAGCCTATTTTTAAGAATGTTAATTATGCTTCATCAGAAAAAGATGGCAAAGTATATCTCGACGTAACATTCGATATGGGCAATTTCTTTTACAAAAAAAATAAAGATAGTACATATACTGCAGATTACAGTGTTCCCCATACTTGTGGCGGATACTATATGGACTATACCGGATATTTTAATTTCTCAGTATCAGATGGAACCAATACACTTGGCAAGTCTGATGTCAAAGTGGTTCCGTATGTAGGATTCCACACCATGACAGAGGTCTATTCTAATGTTTCTGACATAGCAGCCAAGGCAACAGCTAATGGACTCTATGCCAAGGAAGCCAGCGTTGGGACATCTACAGGCGGAAGAAATATTCCTTATCTGATAATTTCAGATAACAAATCAAGTGTAGATAAATGGCTTGATTTTACTGACGAGGCAGAAACAGATCCAAGCGGAACATTAAAGAAGATCCAGAGCGGATCATATAATGATATTCGTGTGCCGGTTATGTACTCCAATGTCCATTCCAATGAGACAGCTGCTACAGACGGTATTATGGACTTTGCCAAGACACTGGCCGATAACAAGGACATTTCCTATAAAAAACTGACCGGACTTACCGATGCAGGTCAGACTCAGCTCAATAAGGAGAGATCTGATAATAATCAGGCAGTTGCTGATCTTGTTAAAGACAAGATCTCATTCCTCGGTGCGATAAATGATGACCAGAGTGTATCCGGTAAGGTCAAGATGGATGATTATTATACATACAGTAACAAAACTGTAAAAGTTAATGATCTGTTAGATGATGTATTCTTTATCATCGTTCCATCAGAGAACCCGGACGGACGTACATTTTTATCACGTTATCCAGAGGGCGGATATGATCTGAACAGAGATAATTCATTCCAGACCACCAGTGAGACTGCTGCTATGCAGAAGCTCATCGGAACATATAACCCTGTTTCACTGACAGAATTTCATGGAAGGATCAACCAGTTCCAGTGTGAACCTTGTGATCCGCCTCATGAGCCTAACTTTGAGTATGATCTTTTGTCGGATCATCTGATAAAGGGCGGCGAGGAATTAGGAGCTGCAGCAGTAGCAAATAACAAGAGTTATAACAGCTATGTGATTCCTGAAAGAGATTATCTAAAAGTAGATTCTTCCAAGAAAACAGGAACATATTGGGACTCACCATGGGATGATATGTCAACAAGCTATACACCACAGTTTGCTATGCTTCAGGGAACCTGTGCATATACTGTGGAGCTTCCGGCATATAATACGGATGCTACAATAGCAGTAAGCTATGGAATACTTGGTCAGGCTGATTATATAGCAGGAGAAAAGCTTGGATATCTCACATCACAGACCAAGATCTTTGAGAGAGCAGTCAGCAACCATAACTCAGATTCAATGCAGGAAGTAGGACAGTGGCTCTGTGATCAGACAGATGCGGAGGGAGCAGAGAGCTCAGTTTTCAGACCTGAATATACAGGACAAGATGAAAACGGTAACTTCTACCCTGAGTGCTACATAATTCCTATGGACAAGAACAACCAGAAGAATCTACCGGCAGCAAGAGATATGCTTCAGATGCTTTCCAGAAATGATGTAAAAGTAAATTTTGCTGAAAAGACATTCACATATAATGGCAAGGCATATCCAGCTGGGACAGCTATAATCTCTATGTATCAGGCCAAGAGATCGGTTGCAAACGGACTGCTGTATAACGGCACATTTATCAATAACTGGACTGTTCTCTATTCAGAGGGAATCACATGCTTCAATGAAGCTCGTGGCTTTGATATGGAGACAGTAACCAAACCGGTTGCTTACAGAACCATTGCATCATCAATGGGTAAGGGACAGAATTACGCAGAGACAACCAAGACACTTGAGGCTGTTACCTCTACATTCTCAGGGATCGAAGGCGAAGATGTAATAATTAAAAATGTATCAGAAGACTCCACATCAGCTATCAATTATATACTGAAAAACGGTGGCAAGATCGCTATGATAACCTCCGGAGATAATATGGGGGATTTTATTTGCTCATTTGATACATACAAAACAGTTTCTGCAAAATATGTATTGACAGCAAGAGGCGTAGACGGAAGAACAATTTCTGCTAACTACATTTCAAAAGCACCAACAGTATATATAAATACAACAGGAGCACTGGAACCTTCATCAACAGGATATATCGGCACAAACCATGTAACATGGAATGCCTATGAAGAGCAGTATGGTTATGATAAGCTTGCAATGAAGCTTATGAACTTTAACGTTACCACAGATCCATCAAAAGCAGATGTTATTGCCGGAGCATGTTCCATTGATGATGGAGCACTGACCAAGATCAAATCTGGAACACCATATATCGGTTATGGCTCAGCAGCAAATGATATATATGGATGTGGCGGAACTGCAGATACAGCTCTTTTTGGAAATATGGTATCCAGGGATATGACAACTGATGCAGCTGCATTCCAGGACTGCCTTGGATATGTTACATATCCTGAGAAGACACTTACAAACGCTACATATATCAATGAAAATGATAACGTTATGTATGGATATTCAGACCTTGGAATGGGATATTTCTCCAAGATCCCTGATGGAGCCAAGGTTCTCGTGAAAATGGACGGGACCAAGACACCTCAGGAAGGATTTATCCAGACATATACACCTGAGTTCAAGGCCGGATACGACAAGTACATAAACGGTTCTGTTCAGGGATTTGAGTATAAGGGAAAAGATCCTGATGGAAATAACATCAACGTAACTCTTTTTGCCAACTCACTTACCAATAAGGGTCATCAGAGAGATGAGTATGCATTTATAAGCAACTTTATTTTCTCAAACATGCTGTCAGGTTCTTACCAGGCAACAGCAACATCAGCTAAAAAGGATGTTACCATCAATACAAATGGGGATGTGACTGATGCAGAGCTTACCAAGAATCTAATTTCTGCACTTGATGACACATCACTTTTACCTGGTAGCACGATCACGGCAACAGTTCCTGCAGGTGTCAAAGTTGAAAAGGCAGTATTCGCAGAAGCTAAGGCAAAAGGTATCAATATAACTCTTAAGTCAAGTGATGCCAAGGCAACATTCGCATTTGCAGCTGATAAGCTTGATAGTTCGATCATTAAAGACATGGCATCATTTGATCCTACAGTTTCGATCGGAACATCAATTAAGAGCATTGACGATATATTGAAGAATCTCGATCCAAAGACCAAAAAGATCGATGTATCATTTGTATATAGCGGCAAGCTTCCGGGAGAGGCTGAGGTAACACTTGACTTGGCTGCAGCCGGATTCACTGATGGATCACTGATCTACTTATATTATTTCGATCCTTCAGACAATCTGTTCTCACTTACAGACGCAGCGACTATCACTGCCGGAAAAGCAACATTTACAATGACTCATTGCTCGGAATATGTTGCATCCAATGCAGTACTTCCTGTTCAGTACCTTAAAAAGGCACCCAAGACCGGAGTTGTAGTTAATGGATTCTATGTAATAGCAGCAATGATGGGTCTCGCATTTGTTGGATTTATGCTTATGCGTAAGGAAAAGTAAGTTTATAAATATAAAATAGTTATTTTAAATATCACATATAAAGGGAACCTTGAAGTTAAAACAAGCTTCAAGGTTCTTTTTTATTTTAGTTCAGTATGTTTTTAATTCGAAACCACCCAACTTTATTATTGAATCGGAGAATAAATATGTTAGAATATTAACGGTGCTGTTGTAAGAAAATGATAATTTTTTACTCACACATTGGGTGTAATATGTAATATTTAATGATTGATTTAGGAGGAAGAGCAAAATGGCTAACAAATGGGTCTATATGTTCACAGAAGGAAACGCAAGCATGCGTGAGCTTCTTGGAGGAAAAGGTGCTAACCTTGCCGAGATGACAAATATCGGTCTACCTGTACCACAGGGTTTCATTATTACAACTGAGGCTTGTACTCAGTATTATGAGGATGGTCGTAAGATCAGTGACGAAATCATGGCTCAGGTTATGGAAGGTGTTAAGAAGATGGAAGGGGTCAACGGTAAGACTTTTGGCGACCTTGAAAATCCTCTTCTCGTATCAGTACGTTCAGGAGCAAGAGCTTCTATGCCTGGTATGATGGATACAATCCTCAATCTTGGACTCAATGATGATGTAGTTGCTGCTATGATCGCAGGCAACCCTGATCCTAAGTTCGAGAGATTTGTATATGATTCATATAGAAGATTTATTCAGATGTTCTCAGACGTAGTAATGGAAGTTGGTAAGAAATATTTCGAACAGCTTATCGACGCTATGAAAGAGAAGAAGGGTGTTCAGTTTGACGTAGATCTTACTGCAGCAGACCTTAAGGAACTTGCAACTGAATTTAAGGCAGAGTATAAGAAACAGCTAGGTCAGGACTTCCCTTCAGACCCTGTTGAGCAGTTACAGCTTGCTGTAGAGGCTGTATTCAGATCATGGGATAATCCTCGTGCCAATGTATATAGAAGAGATAATGATATTCCTTATTCATGGGGAACAGCTGTAAGCGTAATGCCTATGGTATTTGGTAACCTTAATGATGAGTCCGGTACCGGTGTTGCATTCACACGTGATCCTGCAACAGGCGAGAAGAAACTCATGGGTGAGTTCCTCAAGAACGCACAGGGCGAGGACGTTGTTGCCGGAGTTCGTACACCTATGCCTATAGCAAAGATGGAACAGGAATTCCCTGAAGCATTCAAAGAATTCGTAAAGGTATGTGATACACTTGAGAATCACTATCATGACATGCAGGATATGGAGTTCACTGTAGAGAACAAGAAGCTCTATATGCTTCAGTGCCGTAATGGTAAGAGAACAGCTCAGGCTGCTCTTAAGATCGCTTGTGACCTCGTTGATGAGGGAATGAAGACAGAGAAGGAAGCTGTTGCGATGATCGATCCTCGTAACCTTGATACACTTCTTCATCCTCAGTTCGATACTGTTGCTCTTAAGGCTGCAACACCTATTGGAAAAGGTCTTGGCGCTTCTCCGGGAGCTGCTTGCGGTAAGGTCGTATTTACAGCAGATGATGCTGTTGAATGGGATGCTAAGGGTGAAAAGATAATCCTTGTTCGTCTCGAGACATCTCCTGAGGATATTACAGGAATGAAGTCTGCTGAAGGTATCTTGACAGTTCGTGGTGGTATGACATCACATGCTGCAGTTGTTGCCCGTGGTATGGGCGAGTGCTGTGTATCTGGATGTGGCGACATCAAGATGGACGAAGAAAATAAGAAGTTTACACTCGATGGAAAAGAATTCCACGAGGGAGATTTCATTTCTATTGATGGTACTACAGGAAACATCTATGATGGAGTTATCAAGACAGTTGATGCTACTATCGCCGGTGAATTCGGACGTATCATGGGATGGGCTGACAAATATAGAAAACTTAAGGTTAGAACTAATGCTGATACTCCTAATGATGCTAAGAAGGCAAGAGAATTAGGAGCAGAGGGAATCGGTCTTTGCCGTACAGAGCACATGTTCTTTGACGAGACACGTATCGCTGCTTTCCGTGAGATGATCTGTGCTGATACCAAGGAAGAAAGAGAAGTAGCTCTTGACAAGATCCTTCCTTATCAGCAGGGAGACTTCGAAGGACTCTTCGAAGCTATGGAGGGTGACCCTACCACTATCAGATTCCTTGATCCTCCTCTTCATGAATTCGTACCTCAGACTGAGGAAGATATTAAGAAGCTTGCAGATGCTCAGGGTAAGTCAGTAGAGACAATCAAGAACATTATTGCAGGACTGAAAGAATTTAATCCTATGATGGGTCACAGAGGATGTCGTCTCACAGTTACATTCCCTGAAATCGCAGTTATGCAGACTAAGGCTGTTATCCGTGCAGCTATCAATGTACAGAAGAAGCATGCTGGTTGGAAGGTTGTTCCTGAGATCATGATCCCTCTTATCTGTGAGATCAAAGAGTTTAAGTTTGTCAAAAATATCGTTGTTGAGACAGCTGATGCTGAGATCAAGGCAGCAGGAATCGATCTCAAGTATGAAGTTGGTACTATGATCGAGATCCCTAGAGCAGCTCTTCTTGCTGATGAGATCGCTAAGGAAGCTGATTTCTTCTGCTTCGGTACTAATGATCTTACTCAGATGACATTCGGATTCTCACGTGATGACGCTGGTAAGTTCCTTGGATCTTACTATGATGAGAAGATCTTCGAGTCGGATCCGTTTGCTAAGCTCGATCAGGAAGGCGTTGGCAAGCTCATGGACTACGCTGTTAAGTCAGGTCGTCCTGTTAATCCTAAGCTTCATTGCGGAATCTGTGGAGAGCACGGTGGTGATCCTACATCAGTTGAGTTCTGTCACAAGATCGGTCTTGACTATGTATCATGCTCACCTTTCCGTGTACCTGTAGCTCGTCTTGCAGCAGCACAGGCAGCTATCAAAGATGAGAAATAATTTATAACAATAAAATATAATCTTTAATATTTTAACCCGGGAGGCCTGAACAAGACTTTCTGGGTTTTTTATAGTTATAATAAAATTATGTTATGAAAAAATCTAAAATAAGTAGATTGAAAGAGTGAAACGAAGTATTATTATCCCAAGTGAGTCTTTTTTGAAAATGTAAGATTTATGGCAATGCAATTTCTATAATTTAAACAAGCACAGATTCACATTATATTCAAAAGGAGGAACTACCATGAGTGAGGCAATGAAAAACATTCTAACCAGACGAAGCGTAAGAAAGTATAAGTCTGAGACAGTACCAAAGGATATGATTGATAAAATCCTAGAGGCTGGTGAGTTTGCCGCAAGCGGCATGGGTAAGCAGAGCCCAATCATGATTGCTGTAACTGATAAAAAAATCAGAGATGAGCTTGCAGAGGATAATAGGAAGATCGCTGGATGGAATGAGGGATTTGACCCATTCTATGGCGCTTCAACAGTGATCATCGTATTGGCAGATAAAAATATGCCAACAGGAATATACGATGGTAGCTGTGTAATGGAGAACCTTATGCTGGCAGCGCATGATGAAGGTCTGGGAAGTTGCTGGGTACATAGAGCAAAGGAAGAATTCGAGATGCCTAAGTGGCAGAAATGGTTGACAAGCCTTGGCATCGAGGGGGAGTTCGAAGGAATCGGACATTGCATATTGGGATATCCGGATGGTGATGAGCCTAAGGCAGCCCAGAGGAAGCCTAATAGGATATTTTGGGCAGAGTAAAAAGAGTTTTATTTTTAGATATTTTGATTTATTAAATATCTGTAAACTTTAAATAAATGTTGTTATAACCACGTAAAACCCACGACAATAGTATTAATCTCTTTTTGAAAAAGAAAAAAGCAATATCATTTTAAAACTACTTCGAATTTGAAAAGGAGGCGTGATTTTATGAATGGTGCATTTTCAGTTGCTAAGATACATAAACCCAAGGAAGGACTGACAGTATCTACATCAGCGGGGATTACATCTGAGACCAGGATAACATGGTTCTCACTTGGGGCTGGAACAGATATTAGCGCAGAGACCTATGACACACCTGTCATATATATTGGAATGGGTGGAAATGGTAGATTTGTAACTTCTAATAAAAACACATGTAAAAAGGTTGGAGTCAGTAATGTATCCAATAAAGTATCCAATGAAGTATCCAATGAAGTATCAAATGAAGAAACAGGAAAGATATTAGGTACCGGGGATGTGTTGATAATACAGCCTGGAACATTATCAGGAACTGAGACGGAAGATGGATTTGTGTACGGCGAGATAATGCCGATGGAGGCAATTAATATGAATAATTTAGTTAAACCAGGTGAAGTATTTAATCTAGCAGGATTATTACCATACGAAGATGGAAGCATTGTGAATATGGATGTTGCATCGAATGATGCCATGAAGTTTGTATTGATGTCATTTGATCAGGGAACAGGACTATCGGCGCATAGAGCACCGGGAGATGCTTTGGTTTTTGCCCTGGAGGGCAAGGCGATCATCGGATATGAGGGTCAGGATTATCCTATAGAAGCCGGTCAGACATTTAGGTTTGAAAAAAATGGATTGCATTCTGTGACAGCAGATGGGAAGTTCAAGATGGCTTTGCTTTTGACATTGAAATAAAAGCAGATTTTTAAAAAATAAGGACATATACTAATATAATCACTTGATTACACACTGTTGAATTTTTATAAAGGGAGATAACAACATGAAGGAATTGAAAATTGAAAAGGTATATGGAAGACAGATCATGGATTCAAGAGGCAATCCTACGGTTGAAGCAGAAGTGACGCTGAGTGATGGAACCATAGGAAGAGGAAGTGTACCTTCCGGTGCATCTACAGGCGAGTTTGAGGCACTTGAACTACGAGATGGCGACAAGAGCAGATACCAAGGGAAGGGAGTCAGCGTTGCTGTCTCTAATATCAATGAGATCATCGATCCACTGCTTCATGGAATAGATCCTTCTAATCTTTATATGATAGATAAGATCATGATGGATTGCGATGGAACAGATGATAAATCAAAATTGGGAGCTAATGCGATACTGGCAGTATCGATTGCCAGCTGTCGTGCAGCATCGATTGCTCTTGGCATGCCGCTGTATCGTTTCTTCGGTGGAGTCAATGCAACTACGCTTCCAGTACCAATGATGAATATAGTAAATGGAGGAGTACATGCTCTTTCGTCAGGGCTGGATGTTCAGGAATTTATGATAATGCCAGTGGGAGCTAAATCTTTTCATCAGGGACTTCGCTGGTGTACAGAGGTTTTTCATACGCTGGCCGATATACTGAAGGAACGAGGCCTTGCAACATCTGTAGGCGATGAGGGTGGGTTCGCACCGGCATTATCGTCTGATGAAGAGGCAATTGAGATCATACTTGAAGCTGTTAAGAGAGCTGGATATGAGCCAAAGAGAGATTTTATGATAGCTATGGATGCAGCATCTTCGGAATGGAAGAGCGGTGAGATAGGTACGTATGATCTGCCAAAGGCAGGAAAAAAATATACATCGGAAGAGCTGATACAGCACTGGAAGAAGCTAGTGGATAAATATCCGATAGTTTCCATCGAAGATCCGCTTGATGAGGAAGACTGGGCCGGATGGCAGAAGATCACGAGGGAGCTCGGAGACAGGGTTCAATTGGTAGGAGATGATCTTTTCGTAACCAATACAGAGCGTTTGAGCAAGGGAATCGAGCTTGGATGCGCCAATTCTATTCTGATCAAGCTTAATCAGATCGGATCAGTTTCGGAGACTCTTGCAGCGATAAAAATGGCACAAAAGGCTGGATATACGGCAATCATATCCCATCGTTCAGGTGAGACTGAGGATACAACAATAGCAGATCTGGCAGTTGCATTGAATGCCGGTCGGATCAAGACAGGAGCACCATCCAGGTCAGAGCGTGTGGCAAAATATAATCAGCTGCTTAGGATCGAAGAAGAGCTGGGATATGGAGCAGTGTACCCGGGAATGGGAGCTTTTTAAAATAATATTTTTATTTAAGCGTAGTTTTATTTTTAATTAATAATAGTAAATGGAGGCATTAATCATGAAAGCAAATGTAGATCAGGACCTGTGTATTGGATGCGGAATGTGTACGGGTGTCGCACCTGAGGTCTTTCAGATGAATGATGACGGCAAGGCTGAGGCTTATGCTGAGTATGATGATACAGGCGCAACATTGGTAGATTCAGCTGTAGATGGCTGTCCTGTTGCGGCAATTCAAAGTGATGTGGAATAATTAGTTTGAGCGACGGAGTATTCTTATTCCCTTAAATCTTGAGTGGACTAGCTATGAATTATAAAAAGGACATTGGATTACCTTTTGGTATTCAAAGTCCTTTTTTTGTGCAACTGATCTGGATGTGATTAGCAGAACATTATTGAGAATTTTAAATTTAAATGATACGATGAAAAATATAAATATAGATATTGCGTCAGAAGGGACATAGAAGCCAATGAAAGTTTTATTGATAAATGGAAGCCCAAAACGAGAGGGATGTACAAACAGAGCGTTGGGGGAAGTAGCTATTCAACTGGAAAAAAACAATATCAGCAGCGAAACTATATGGCTTGGCACTGCTTCGATGCAAGACTGCATTGCCTGCGGAAAATGTATGAGTACAGGAAAGTGCGTATTTGATGATATAGTTAATGAAACGGCAATTAAGCTGGATGAGGCAGATGGTATAGTGGTTGGATCGCCGGTTTATTACGGAGGACCAAATGGCAGAGTATGTTCTTTTTTAGACAGATTGTGCTATTCAGCGGGCAGTAGACTAGATGGTATGGCTGCGGCGTGTGTCGTTTCTTGTAGAAGAGGTGGGGCATCAGCGGCCTACGACAGGATAAACAATTATTTTGGAATGACGAATTGTATGATCCCGGCATCTCAGTACTGGAATCAGGTTCATGGTAATACACCACAAGAGGTGGAACAGGATAAAGAAGGTCTACAGACCATGAGGACGCTGGCAGATAATATGGCGTGGATGATCAAGAGCAAAATAGCAGCGAAAGAGGCGGGAGTGGAATATCCGGTCAGAGAACAATCTGAAAGAACTAACTTTATCAGAAATATATAGAGTTCAGAGGATCTAATGAGCTGAAGATATAAATTGATATGGGTGGTTTTTTTCTTAAAAATAAACTAGAATAGCTATTTGCAGTGCAGTATGGTACATGATTTTTTAATGTCTAACTGGAAATGGAGAATGATTATGACTAAGCACATTATAATATGGCAGATCAAGGATGAATATAGAGACAGAGCTGATGAGATCAAGGCAGCAGCAAAAGAAAAGCTTGAAGGATTGAACGGACAGATCCAGGGAATGAGCAGTCTCATTATAAGAACTGAGGGACTTAAAAGCTCAAATGGAGATCTGATGTTGGATGGAACGTATGACTCTGAAGAGGATATGAATAATTATTCAGTGAACCCCAAGCATGTATATGTGGCTGATAATTATATAAGACCATATATGCAGGTACGTATGTGTTTTGACTATGAGGAATGATTATAGTCAATTAATATACAGTTATAATATAAAATTATAGAAGTATATAAAATAACATAAAAGATGTAATAGATTAAAATTAACATGAACAGATCGGATAGGAGCAATATGGGAATAGTAGTATTTGGTGCGACATTTGTAGATATTAAGGGACATCCTCTTACAAAATATGTTCCGGATGGACGTAATGTAGGAAAAGTAATGCAGGTTCACGGAGGAGTATCCAGAAATGTTGCGGAGGATATTGCCAATGTTGAACTTCGTCCTACATTTATAACCGTTGTTGATGACAATGGAACTGGTGAAAGCGTTATACAAAAATTAGAACGTCATCGTATCAATACGAAGTATATAAGCAAGGTCACAGGCGGCCTGGGTACATGGCTGGCGATATTTGACAATGATGGTGATGTGGTTGCTTCTATTTCACAGCGCCCGGATCTGTCTCCGATCAAGGGAGTAATGGAAGAGTACGGCGATGAGATAATTAAAAATGCCGACAGCGTAGTAGTTGAGATCGATATGGATTCCGATATATTAAAGATGATCTTTGCCTTGGCGGAAAAATATAACAAGGATGTCTACGCAGTAGTATCCAACATGTCTATTGCAATGGAGAGACGAGATCTGTTATCCAATACTGCCTGCGTAGTATGTAACAAACAGGAAGCCGGAATGTTATTTACAGCTGACTATGAGGATTATACCCCTGAACAGATGAAAGAGACTCTTAGGACCAAACTAAAGACCTCAAGAGTCAAGAAGATGGTAGTCACTCTAGGTGATCAGGGAGCGGTCTATGCAGAGCGAAATGGTAAGTCCGGAATATGCCCTGCATTTAACGTAACAGTTCTAGATACCACCGGAGCAGGCGATGGATTCTTCGCCGGAGTTGCTATCGGACTGACTTATGGCAAGACACTGAAGCAGGCCTGCGAAATAGGAACCAAGCTTGCAGCCTCAGTAATCGCCACCAAGGAAAATGTATGTCCTAGATTCCTTCCGGAAGAGTTCGGATTGGATGTAGAATTCAAAGAATGATATTTTCATGATAATAAAATAATAGGAAACTCTCAGTTAAAATATTGTCTAATAAAAGTTCGTTTTTTGTGCCATATTTACTTGTAAAAAATAAATCGAAATGATAATGTTTAAGCACTGGCAAAGATGTCAAAAAAGGGGATTAAGAGTTAATTTTATTCTGAGATTTCAGTTTCTCTTTAAGTGCTTTATTTTTCGTAGATATTCAGCATATAAAAGGTAAAATTTCTCAATTAATAAGGTTCAATGATGAGGGAACCCTTATGACCTATTTGCATAGTACGACTTATTGATAGTTTTTCATAAAGGGGGAACACGATTTGAAAAATACGAAATTCAAAAGCCTGTCAGCAGCAGCTCTTGCTGTAACAATGGGCCTAACTGCACTTCCAATGGGAATGTACATGCGGAAGGGACAACTCCGGAAACAGGCAAAATCGCCATTATTCACACCAATGATGTACATTGCGCTGTATCTCAGACAACCAACAAAGATACAGGCAAGATCAAAGGACTAGGATATGCAAGTGTTGCAGCTCTTAGGAATGATGATGCAGCCAAGTATGGCCCTGGCAATGTAACACTTGTTGATGCCGGAGATCATATACAGGGTGCTCCTATTGGAACTATTTCAAGAGGAGTAAATCTTGTCGACATTATGAATAGTGTCGGATATGACGTAGCAGTTCCTGGTAACCACGAGTTTGATTACGGAATGCCTCAGTTTAGGTCACTTGTAGACAGGGCAAACTACCCATATTTAAGCTGTAATTTTACCAATATTGATGGATCTGCAGTAAAGAGTGCCAGTGGTAATAAGACAATTGAGCCATATAAAATGTTTACATATGGTGATATCAAGGTTGCATATGTAGGAATTACGACACCGGAGTCTTTTACCAAGTCCACACCGGCATATTTTCAGGATGAAAAGGGTAACTACATCTATAGCTTTGCAGAGGGCAATAATGGAGCTGATCTGTACAAATCAGTTCAGACATCCGTTGACGCAGCCAAGACAGCCGGAGCTGACTATGTAATAGCAGTAGCACATCTAGGTGAGGAAGGTTCGACGCCTGAATGGAAGGGCGATGCGGTTATTAAAAATACTGACGGAATCGACGTTATGATAGATGGTCATTCTCATGAACAGCTACAGGACAAGGATTACGTTAATAAAGATGGTAACAAGGTTCTCCATGTTATGGCTGGAACCGCACTTAGCTCAATAGGTGAAGTCGTTATCGATACAAAAAATACTGTTGATAAGTCAGATGATGTCATTACATCATGCTTATACAATGGTACAGGCGAGAAAACAAGTGATAAGGATACACTGACCTATACAGCCTATTCAACACAGGATGCAGCTATTAAGTCATATGTAGACGGCATTAAAAGTTCTTTTCAGGCTGAACTTGCCAAGGTTGTAGGAACAACACCATATGAACTTACAGTTAATAATACTGACACAGGAAAGAGAGCTGTTAGAAATGCAGATACAAATCTGTCAGATCTCTGTGCTGATGCTAACCGTCTCGCACTTGGTACCCCTGTAGACATAGGTATTATAAATGGTGGTGGTGTCAGAGCAACTATCGCAAAGGGTGATATTACATTAGGCGGACTAATGACCACGTATCCTTTTGGCAATAATCTCTGTGTAATAAGCGCATCGGGACAGACAATTAAATATGCACTTGAGATGGGTGCTAGGCTATATCCTGAAGAAAATGGAGGATTTCTCCATGTATCAGGTGCTACATACACAATCGATCCTACCGTTAATGGTGGTAAGAGTGGAGTTGTAGTAAATAACAAGAGTGAATTCGTAAGTTTTGATAATACCAAGGAATATCGTGTCAGAAATATCATGATCGGTGGCAAGGCAATCGATCTTAACAAGCAGTATACAATTGGTGGATTTGACTATACCCTGATCAATGGTGGTGATGGATTCTCAATGTTCAAGAAGAACGGTACTGTTGTCAAGAAAAATGTAATGGGAGACTTTGAAGTTCTTAAAAAATATATTTCTGAGAACCTCAAGGGAGTTATTCCTGCTGACTATAGCAATGCTAAGGGTCAGGGAAGAGTAACTATTGGACAGACAGTTACACCTGCAGCAGGTGAGAAGGTTAAGAGCGATGTATTTACTGCAGCTAAAACAGCAGGCAAGGATCTTATGATCAAGTCTAATGATGGCAAGGCAACATTTGACTTTGCCGCATCGAAGCTCGATCCGAACAAGATTGCCAAGATGGCAGATTTTGACCCGACAGTAAAGATCGGAGCAGTTGGAACAAATGCCAGACTTGCAGCAAAATATGCGGCACTTAAGGGATCTGATAAGGCGAAGGCTATCGAGATTGATTTTGCATACAGCGGAGATCTTCCCGGTGAGGCTCAGGTTACGATCGATCTCTCATCATCAGGAATCGCAGATGGTACAACAGTTTATCTGTATTACTACAATCCTACAACAGACAAGCTTGAGATGATAACATCTTCAATAGTTTCAGCTGGTAAGGCAACATTTACGATGACACATTGCTCAGATTATGTAGTAACAGATACTCAGTTAAAGGCAGAGACTACATCAACTTCTCCTAAGACAGGAACAAATAGTGCGGCAGCAGCAGTTGCCCTTATGGCAATCATCACACTTGCAGGCTATGAACTTAAGAAAACCAAGAAGTTTGCATAAGCAGTATGCCAATTATTTGCTTCATTTACTGATTGTAATATCGGTAAATATTATCAACAGAAAGTGAATCGGAGAATCACAAATCCCTCGTAGTAAATTGAACCCAAAAAGGATGCTGAAAATGAATTTCATTTTTGGCATCCTTTTTTATAAAAAATTATATAAAAGCATATGAAAATAATTTAAAATAGAATAGGTTAAAATTTTTAGAAAATAACAGTTTTTAAAAACAGTTAAAGAATGGATATACGAGGGAGGACAACTATAATATGAAGTACAAGGCAGGTCAAACTATCAGGATAGGATTTGCATTTTTATCTATCTGTGCATTCTGGCAGATGTATAACACGATCATTCCATTAGTACTTACCAGAACTTTTCACATGAATGAATCTATTAGTGGATTTATCATGGCACTGGATAATATTCTTGCATTATTTCTACTGCCGTTTTTTGGAACAGTTTCTGATAAATGTAAGAGCAAGATGGGACGAAGAAAGCCATTTATCCTATTTGGAACGATTGCAGCGATCATACTTATGATGCTTCTTCCGATCATAGATAACAGTTATTTTGAAAATGGATCAACAGCAAAGCTGGCAATTTTCATAGGGATACTGGGAGCACTTCTGATAGTAATGGGAACATATAGGAGTCCTGCAGTGGCACTTATGCCGGACTGTACTCCTAAACCATATAGGAGTATGGCAAATGCCATAATAAACCTGATGGGAGCATTAGGCGGAATCATATACTTGGGAATTTCATCGGTTTTATTTAGCAAAAGTAGGACACAGGGGCTAGACCATATTAATTATCTTCCTATATTTATCATAGTAGGTGGGATAATGCTCTTGGCACTGATAATAGTAATGATAACCATAGATGAGAATAAGCTGCATGGCGAGCTAGAAGAATACGAAGCTGCTCATCCTGAGGAAAATCTGATAGAAATAGATGAGACAGGTAAGGAGGAACTTCCGGCTCCTGTTAAAAGGTCATTGCTTTTTCTTCTTATTTCAATCTCACTTTGGTTTATATCCTATAACGGAATTGAGACATGGTTTACTACCTATGCCAGTAAGGTATGGGGGATGGCTCTTGGACAGGCCAATACTTGTCTTATGATAGCTACAGGTGGTGCGATACTTTCTTATGTGCCGATTGGATGGATTGCTGAAAAAATCGGCAGAAAGAAGTCTATTTACTGTGGAATAATAGATATGACAGCATGCTTCATATTCTGCTTTATCTATACTTTGACGATCGGAACGTTTAGCCCGATCCTGTTTGTTGTATTTGCGTTGGTAGGAATGGGATGGGCAGCGATCAATGTCAATTCACTTCCAATGGTTGTAGAGATGTGTAAGGGCTCCGATACCGGAAAATTCACCGGATACTACTACACATTCAGCATGGCAGCACAGATCATTACACCTATCGTAGCGGGAACACTTATGAACAGGATAAACTATAATGTTCTATTCCCGTACTGTGCAGTTTTCATGGTACTGGCATTTATAACAATGCAGTTCGTAAAACATGGAGATACCGTTGTCACAAAGGGCAAAAAAGGGTTGGAAGCTTTTGATGATATGGATATGTAATCTAAAAAATAGAAGTAAAAACATATATATACAGAAATATCAACGTATAATATGGATATGATATATAAATAACTAAAATTATGGCACCTGTATTTAATTAAGATTAAATATAGGTGCCAATTTTATTTTTATTAAAATCTGAGACAAATATCCTAGTTTTAAAAACTAACCAATTCCTTATTCATGAGTTCTCTTATCAGTCTACTGATAGGAAAACCAACGATAGTATTGTAATCTCCATTGATGTGAGTGATGAGTCTGGTACCGATACCCTGAATGCCATAAGCTCCGGCCTTATCCAGAGGTTCGCCGGACTTGACATAGTCAATGGCTTCCTTTTCAGAGAAATCTCTCATGTAGACATCTGATTTCTCATATGAAGAATATTGATCCATGATAGTACCATCTCTTGACACCACCATGAAACATAAGCCTGTATATACAGTATGCATATGATCGGAAAGGGTGTTAAGCATCTTAAGGGCATTTTCATCGGTATGGGGCTTGCCCAGGATCTGATCATCCATAGCGACAACAGTATCAGAACCTATTATGATATACGCGTTTGGTGAACTCAGATCAGAATCTAAAAGAGAAGCAGAATGATCAGTTACGATCATTGAATCATTTATCTCATTTAGATATTCAGGATGATCCTTAAAAATATCTTCATAGGATGCATAGGCCTTTCTGTGAGCAAGCTCAGTAACTACATCCTGAGGGATAGTTACATCTATGGACTCGTCCGTATCAGTGGGATGCGTAGCAAATATAAGACCGGAGGTCTCTAAAAGCTCCTTTCTGCGGGGGGAACCGGATGATAAAATAATAGGATATTTCTGAAACATAGATTACCTCGTTTCTTTTAGATCATGCATGATTATTAGCTATCTGTTAATTGTTATTATTTATTTAATGATTTGTAGTTTTTATTTATTTTCCTTTAGAACTTTTTTTAATGGTATCCAGAGAATGAATGCATAGGCACTTCCTATCAGTGCAGTTATTAACTGGAATAATGAGAACATTGTCTGTGAAGTCTGAAGCATTGTTATACCATTAGAAATTATTTTTGACTGCATTGGAGCAGGCATGAGTAGTGGCAATATCAAATAAGAAATAAAGATTGCCATAAAACTTGCTTTTACGGCACTGCCGATACCAAAGCCTATGAGCTCTCTGGCTTTCGTATCATGTCCTCTCGTAAATAACCAGACGGATACAGCCAGTATAACATTCCCAATCATGATAAATGGAATAATGATCGGAACAGCCGCCATAATCGGACTCGCTGTAATTATAAACGATGTGACCGGAGCAATTATAGACAGGATGAGCCCGCTTAACATACCACTGGACAGAACGGCCAGTATGATACAAGTATTAACCATAGGACCCGTTATGAACTGGTTGGTTGTCTTAAACAGCTGACTGATCAAAATGATTGATAAGAGTACAGCGGTTATAGTCATATCATGTGCAGTGAAGGTAGGCTTATTCTTATTTGTTTTACTTACCTTAATTATTTTATTTGTCGAATCATTCATGTTCCATTCCCCTTTTTATTGAATTGTTACCATAGATCACTTATTTATGATATACGAAACCGAGATGGATTTCCACCTATAAAATATATACATGTAACTGAATAAATATACATAAATATGAAAAAAAAGTGTATATATCAAATAAGTGAATAAATTTGCAGATACACATGATAAATGCTAAACTGCTGATTAGCACACAGAATATTGATGATAGTTTTTTACGTTTTGGGAGGAAAAAATGTTCATCAATGTGCAAATATACTGATATATGGAGGAAAAAGACAATGGCAGAGAAATTATTGGAGAGAAAGGATATGGATCCCGCATATATGTGGAATCTTACCAAGATCTACAAGGATGATAACGGATTTGAAGAAGAGTTCAAAACCTTGAAAAAAGATGCTGAGAAAATTGGAAGTTTTAAAGGAACCCTTAAGGACGCAGACGGAGTCAGATCATTTCTGGATTGGCAGACAGACTTTAACAATCGACTAAGTAGAATGGTTATATATTCTGAACTCAGAAAGAGTGAGGATACAAGAGCTGACGAGGCTAAGAGCATATCTATGCGAGCTGAGAACTTTATGTACAGTGTGTTTACACAGCTGTCATTTGCAGAGCCTGAACTACTATCCCATTCAGAAGAAGAACTTCGAAATATTATAGATGACACCAAAGTGGCTGAGTATAAGACTATTCTTGAGAGAATCTTTGATAAGAAGAAGCATACACTTTCGGAAGCAGAGGAGAGAATCGCTGCAGCTTATGGTGAGGTATTGGAGTCTCCGGGAAATATTTTTAGAAATCTTGATGATGCTGATATGACCTTTGAATCTGTTCAGGATGAAAAGGGCGAAGAGCATGAACTTAATGGAGCTAATTTTACTACCCTTGAAGCATCTACAGACAGAGTACTTCGTAAAAATGCATACGAGAAATATTATGCAGGCTACAAGAATCATATCAATACATTTGCAGCTACAATGTCTGCTAATGTTACAAGAGATGTTGTGACATCTGATCTTCGCAAATTTGATTCAGCCAGACAGATGTCAATGGCAGAAGAGAGAGTACCGGAGCAGGTCTATGACAACCTGATAGATGCAGTCAGACGACATATGCCGGATATGCATAGATATGTGAGACTGAGAAAGAAACTATTGGGTGTTGATAAGCTTCATTTTTATGATGTTTATGCTCCGCTTCTTCATGAAGAACCTAAGATGTATACATTTGAGGAAGCAAAAGAGCTTCTATATAAGACGGTATCCGTTTATGGCGGAGATTATCTGGATACAGTTAAAAAAGGAGTAGGAGATGGATGGATCGATGCTTTTCCAAACAAGGGGAAAGAGGGTGGTGCTTATTCATCAGGTTCTTTCCTGACCGATCCGTATATAATGATGAATTTCACCGGAACACTGGATTCAGTGTCCACATTGGTTCATGAGATGGGTCATTCCATGCATACACATTATTCATGCACTACCCAGCCTGCACAATACTCAGACTATACTCTTTTCGTAGCTGAGGTTGCATCTACATGTAACGAGAATCTTCTTATAGAGAATCTTTTGGCAGATGAAAAGGATCCCAAGGCAAGACTTGAACTTCTGAATCAGTACCTTGAGAACTTTAAGGGAACTGTATACAGACAGACAATGTTTGCTGAATTTGAAAAGAAAGCTCACGAAGCATCTAAAAACGGAGAGGCACTTACACCACAGAAACTATGTGATATATATGGCAAACTAAATGAAGATTACTTTGGACCTGACATGGTTATTGATGACGAGATCAGATATGAGTGGGCCAGAATACCTCATTTTTACAGACCATTTTATGTGTACAAATATGCTACGAGCTACTGCGCATCTGTTGCTCTATCAGAGGGTATCAGAAAAGAGGCAGCCGGCGAGGCTTCAGGCAATATCAAGAAGTACATTGAATTCCTGTCAATGGGTTCGAGTCTTGATCCTGTAGATGAATTAAGGCATGCAGGCGTTGATTTTAATACACCGGAACCTGTAGACAGAGCTCTTGAAAAGTTCGCCAGAGTTCTTGATGAAGCAGAAAAGTGCGCTGAATTAATCGGTTAATGCAATAAAGTGAATTTGAATATACCTATGATATTATATAGATAAAAGCTAATACTGATATGTACAGATTGAATTTTGAATGAAAAAATGGATATTTATTCAAAAAATAGGTATGAAAGAGTAAAAAAACGTAATTTATGAATTTTGTATGGACATACATTGCAAAAATGATATAATAAAACAATAGTTTTGAGAGGCATATGAAGAAAATAAAATTAATACTTGCATATTATTCATCATATACTTGCATTTCATTTCTCGATACTATAAAATACATCTTAAGTTTTTATAAAAAAGCTTATGTATTTAATTTAAGGATGTACGAAATGATTCGTACAAGGACTCATGGGAGGGAAACATGAAAAAGACGAAAAAGTGGAAACAGGTCGTTTCTGTCCTGGCTGCCGCAACAATGTTAGTTGGATGCGGTTCTTCGTCAGGAAGTAAGAATGGTAGTTCTAGTAAGTCTGATACATTGGTTGTCGGATATTCGCAGTTCAACCAGAAGTTCTCACCGTTCTTTGCAACAACATCTTATGATATTGATGCAACTAGCCTTACACAGACTAACTTACTTAACCTTGACCGTATGGGACAGATCATCACTAAGGGCATCAAGGGTCAGAAGACAAAGTACAATGGTAAGAACTACAAGTACACAGGTCCTGCTGATCTAAAGGTTAAAGAGAATAAAGACGGATCAGTTGATTATGACTTCAAGATCCGTGATGATATCAAGTTCTCTGATGGTAAGAAGCTTACAGCTGATGATGTTATCTTTAGTATGTACGTTCTTGCAGATCCTACATATGATGGTAGTGCAACATTCTTCTCACTTCCTATCGAAGGAATGGCAGAGTACAGATCAGGAATGGATACCCTTTACAAGCTGTTGATGACAGCAGGTAAGGACAATACAGATTTCTCAAAATTCGACGAAGCAACAGCTAAGAAGTTCTGGGATACAGACTTCGCAGCAGCATCAGAGAAATATGTTAAGTCTATTCAGGATAAGCTTATTTCAGGCGGTACCAACAAGAAGGGCGACAGTATCGCAGCTTGTGCAGCTAACTGGGGTTATACACTTGCAGATGGCGCTACAGCAGTTGATTTTGTAAATGCTATTCTTGCTAATCCTAAATATAAATCAGCAACAGAAGCTCTTGATACAGAAAAAGCAGATTTGGCATTTGTTGATTGCTTGCCTGATTCCTATAAGGAAGGTGTTTCTACTGGAAACGCAGTTAATAACATCAAGGGTATTGTTAAGAAGAGCGCAACAGAAGTTTCGGTACATATGACCAAGGTTGATGCTACAGCTATTTACAACTTGGCAGTTACTATTGCTCCTATGCATTATTATGGTGAAACATCCAAATATAATTATGCTAAGAATCAGTTCGGATTTAAAAAGGGTGATCTCGCACATGTACGTTCCGTAACAACTAAGCCTCTTGGCGCAGGCCCTTATGTATTCAAGGGATACAAGAACGGACGTGTTACATATGACTCAAATAGTTCTTATTATAAGGCAGCACCTAAGATCAAGCATCTGACACTTCAGGAATCACAGGAAGCAGATCTTTTAAATGGTGTAACAACAGG
>JAKPAB010000219.1 GCA_029779695.1 Bacillota bacterium
ACTGATATTATGGATCTGACCATCTAGCATCGCCCGGGTCTTATGCTGTTTCATGACTTCGGCAACTACGTGAAATTCGCCATCGATCATACATCCGACAGTTCCGACGACATTTCTGGTACCGATATCGAGACCAAATACTATTCCATCTCTTTTTTCAGTATTGTATCTCTTATCTTCCATTTTCTGTCCTCCGTTTTCGATCACTTCAATCACGTTTGTTTCCTCCAAAATCGTGATATTCCAATTCATTGACTGCAATATCAATATCACTGTATGCTGTTTCGATATCGCCATTATTATCTATGTATCTCTTGCATTTATTTCTAAACTCAAGATCTGAATTTTGTTTTTCCATCATATCAGATACCTTATCGTCCGAATATCCCCTTGTAGATATCAATCTTACTCTTCTGGTATCGCATCCTGCATAGATATACCAAAGTTCGTCGCAGATTTCATCGTAATTATCTTCGATCAAAAGAGCAGCTTCAACTACTAATAATTTTTCCTTGCCATCTGTCCGAAGCTTATCACTTATATCTTTTATTTCTCTTTTAACCGCAGGATGAACAATAGAATTCAAAAGTTCCATTTTGACCGGATCTTTAAAAATCATCTCCGCCATTTTTTCCCTTATCAGATCACCATTTTCGTCATAAACGCTGTACTGATAAAAGGCATCCCGAACTTTGTTATATAATTCTGTTCCGGGTTCCATTAGTTTTTTGGCCAGCTTATCTGATTCAATTATATATGCCCCGTACCTATCATTAAGATACTGAAGTATCTTGGACTTGCCGGCTCCTACGCCACCCGTGATTCCTATAAAGTGCATTAAGATAATTCTCTCCTGTTTATTTCCGGTATCAATCACAAAAATTACAACAATTATTTGGCATCGTACCATGTCTCGCCGGTCTCGACGTCAACCTCAAGTGGAACTGATAATGTAACTGCACTTTCCATTTCTTCTTTTAGAATGGCACTTACTTTTGTAAATTCTTCTTTTTTTGTTTCTATAAGCAGTTCATCGTGGACCTGAAGTACCAGTCTGGACTCCAGATTCTCCATTTTAAGCCTGTCATGGACTCTTACCATGGCAATCTTTATTATATCCGCAGCCGTTCCCTGAATTGGCGAATTCTTGGCCACACGTTCACCAAATGATCTCTGCATAAAGTTACTTGACTTTAGCTCAGGAAGAGGTCGTCTCCTACCTAGAAGAGTGACTGCATATCCTTTATCACGAGCCTCTTCCACCAGTCCCTCCAGATATTTTTTCAGATCCGGATAAGCTTCATAATATCCTTCTATATAATCCTTAGCTTCGCCTCTTGAGATTCCCAGATCCTCTGATAATCCAAAAGCACTTATCCCATAGACTATTCCAAAGTTGACAGCCTTCGCTCTGCTTCTCTGAAGGGAAGTTACCTCATCAAAGGGAGTATGGAATACAAGCGAAGCCGTGCTTCTATGGATGTCTTTTCCTTCCTTATATGCTTCGATCAGGTTCTTATCTCCGGACATATGTGCCAGAACTCTAAGCTCGATCTGTGAGTAATCGGCATCCAGATATATATATCCCTCATCAGGGTGAAATACTTTTCTGATCTTACGTCCAAGCTCCAGCCTGATGGGAATGTTCTGCAGATTAGGTTCTGTACTGCTGATACGGCCTGTAGCTGTGACCTTTTGCTGAAATGTGGAATGGACCTTATTATCAGATGATACGGCCTTGCCCAGTCCCTCTACATACGTAGACATGAGCTTGGAATATTTCCTATAGGTCATTATATCTGATATCACAGGATTCTCTGCCGCCAATTTTTTAAGAACATCAGCCGCAGTAGAATATCCGCTTTTGGTTTTTTTGCCACCTTGAAGTCCCATTTTTTCAAAAAGGATTATTCCCATCTGTTTAGGAGAATTAATGTTAAATTTTTCTCCTGTGGCATCGTAGATCCTTTGTTCAATTTCCTTTTCTGTTTTGGAAAGTTCCTCGCCATAGGCTCTGAGCGCATCTCTTTCCATGGTCATGCCACAGATCTCCATATCAAATAGAGTAAATATAAGCGGAAGCTCTATATTTTTATACAGATCTAACATGCCTGTCTCTTCCAGCTTATCTGTCATTTCTTTTTCGACTTCAAACGGCACATATGACTGGATACATCCGAATAAAAATGCTTCATCAGATAGATTACCTGTTAATTCATACTGAGTGATAACATCCGTCATAGACTGCTTCTTTAGAAGTTCTGCCTGGGATGGAAGTATCATGCCATTCTCATCTTTTAGCACCTGATCCATTGGATAATCATTAGCTAATGGATCTAAAATATAGGCTGCAACAGACGTGTCAAAGAAGAGATCCTTATCCATATTTTTATTTCTGTAATCAGCCCCCTCAGGAAAAGCATAGAGTTCTGATTTCAGATCTGAGAATAACAATCTGATCCCTTTTTCCAAAAAAGAAACCAAAAGCTCGTTATAATCGATTTTTTTATTATCTATATGATTCTTATTGCTCAGGAAATATGTATTAGCTCCGTTACTAAGGAAAAGTCCGTGAATAACATTATCTTCTCTTTTTCCTTCGCTTAGGATATATACTCCAACTCTATCATCGGCCTCTGTAAGAGATTTGATCACATTCTCTTCCTGTCCATTTTCAACTCTTGTAAAGGATTCTCTAGGATCATTTTCGTTGGCAATCTCTTTTGGAGCCTCAAACTTCTTTAGGATATTCTTCAGATCCCATTTTTTACAAAGAAGGTAAGCTGTATCGGTATATACATTCTCAAATTTTGCAGCTTCTATGGAAAAATCGATATCCAGATCAACTCTTATAGTGGCAAGATCTTTGCTTAGGATCGCCTGTTCATAGTATTCTTTAAGATTCTGCGAAGCTCTCGGAGGTTTGATCACTTCAACATTTGAATAAGCATTTTCTATAGAATGATATTCTTGTATTATCTTGGTTGCTGTTTTTTCTCCAATAGACGGAACTCCCGGGATATTATCAGAGGAATCACCCATAAGTGCCTTGACATCAATGAATTCCATAGGTGTAACACCGATAACATCCATTACATCCTTGGCATAATAATTCTCAATTATAGTGCCTGTTTTCTTGGTTCTAGGTATACTGACCTTGATCTTTTCCGTAGGAAGCTGAAGTGTATCACGATCTCCTGACACTATGGTGACATCCATCCCGGCCTTTTCACCTACCCGTGACAGCGTACCCAGAATATCGTCTCCTTCGATACCTTCCCTCTTTACAACCGGGATATTCATAGCCTCCAGAATCTCCTGGATCATTGGCACCTGCTGTCGAAGCTCAGGATCCATAGGCTTCCGATTACCCTTATATTCACTGTATTTTTCGTGTCTAAAGGTTGGAGCTGAGCAATCAAATGCCACTGCCAGATATTCTGGTTTCTCAGAGTCTAAAAAAGAGAACATCATATTTAAGAATCCATAGACTGCTCCAGTATGAACTCCCTCACTGTTTGTAAGATCAGGAAGTCCATAATAGGCTCTGTTAAGTATGCTGTGACCATCTATCAGTAATAATTTCATATATTTCCTTATTTTCTTTTGCTATTTGCATTTATTTAATCTAATAAATTACTATCAGATCTCTCTTGTAGCAGCTTTTAACCACTCTAGTTCCTTACCGGTAAAATCAGAAGATATCTTGTCAAATACCATCTTGTGATATGCATTTAATGTCGCTCTCTCATACTGTGTAAGCATCTCAGGTATGACAGGTTCGAGGTCAATCGGTGCATAGGTTATTGTCTCAAAGCTATAGAACTGACCATACTCTGTCTTGACATCTTCATGGCACAGAAGCTCATTCTCTATTCTGATACCATAGCCATCCTCAATGTAGAGACCCGGTTCATCAGTAGTGATCTGTCCAGGTTTAAGCGTCCACGCTCTTCCCTTATCTGTTATTCTCCAACGGAATGAATTAGGTCCCTCATGAACATTTGATATATGTCCTACTCCGTGGCCTGTTCCACATCTATAGTCAAGTCCTCTCTCCCAAACAGGTTCTCTTGATAATATATCAAGATTCTGTCCGGTACATCCCTTTAGAAAATGAGCTGCCATTAATCTAAGATGACATCTAAGGACTGTTGTATAGTCCTCCTTCTCTTCATCAGTGAGGGATCCGACTACAATCGTTCTGGTCACATCCGTTGTTCCCTCGAGATAATGACCGCCTGAGTCTACCAATATAAAGCTCTTCGGTTCAAGCATGGAATATTTTTCAGGTGTAGCACTGTAATGCATCATAGCTGCATTAGGTCCATAAGCTGCAATCGTATCAAAGCTTACATCCAGAAAGTTCTTCTGACTCTTTCTATATTCCAGAAGTCTGTCAGAACAATCTACTTCTGAAAGTTTGGAAACATCCTGATTTTTTAACCAATATATAAAGTGGGTAAGGGCTGTTCCGTCCTTAATATGTGCCAGTCTTGTATTCTTGATCTCTACAGGATTCCTGATAGATTTTCTTTCCTCTATCGGATTGGCATCATAATAGAATTCTGTTTCTTTTGGAAATGCATTCTTAAGTGCAAGTGTAACGCATTCATGATCTATCCATATTTTTTTCTCGGTAACCGGATCCGGAATATTGCCTGTAAGTTCAAATACCGATTCATAAGGAAGTACTCTTATGCCGTCAGAATACAGAGACTCCATAAGTTTATTACTGATGATTTTCGGATCTGTAAAAAGTATTGCCTGACTTTTTGAAATATAAAAATATGATAAAAATACAGGTACAGATTCAATATCATCTCCTCTTAGATTGAGAAGCCATGCTATTGAGCAGAGATCATTCAGCAGATAGCCTTCCTGCTCCTGTTCCTTGATGGTAAGTCTAAGCCACGACAGCTTCTTGGCTCTTGTTTCACCGGAAAAATCATCCTCTAGTTCCCATACTTTTTGGGAAGACAGTTCAGGCCTTTCGGTCCATATAGTATCTACCAAATCCTCGCTTCCCATCAGGCTTCCGTTCTTATCCTTTGCAATTTCAGATAAGTCCTCAGACTCTTTTACAGTTATGCATCTTCCATCGAATCCAATTCCGGTGCCATCTTTCATCTCTTCTCTGATAAAATCCAGAACAGAAGGTACTCCGTCCTCACCCATTGGATAGAGTTCTACACATGAACCATCAATCTCTCTCTTGGCCTGTATAAAATATCTTCCATCTGTCCACAGTCCTGCCTTGTCAGGTGTAACGACAACTGTCGCATTGGTGCCTGAAAATCCCGACATGAATCGGACTTCCATAAAATAATCACCTACATATTCTGAATGATGAAAATCTGCCATAGTTATCATATAAACAGACATATTCCTATCACTCATCATTTTTCTAAGTTTATTGACTCTTTCCGTTACAATATTACTCATCTTGCTTTTCCTTTCAGTATTACCATATACTATGCTTACTTACATATTTTTATTGAATGTAAGATTCAATTGGTTACAAAATTATCATCGATCCCATTTATCGCAGAGGTTATTGACCTGATCGGCAAATTTTGCCATATCCTTATTAGCCAAGCCTTGATTATTCCTTATGACTTTAACAAGTCTCTGTCCGGCACCCATCAGTCTCTCATAGATCGCAATTGCGGAACGTCCTCCTCTGGACGTTGCCTTTTTCTGTACTTTTTCACGACTACCAAACGCGATCTGCTGACCGGTTATCAGATCAAAAGCATCTCCTGAATATGGCGCATAAGCCGGAAAACCTGTTGTTTCGGTTACATTTTTTGCATACGCATCGCATACATCATCGTCACCATGAACAATAAACACCATTTTCGGTTTATTAAATGCCTTGATCCATGATAACAACTGATTCATATCCGCATGTCCGCTGATTCCCGGAAGCTCTTTTATAGTAGCATTGACAATAATATCTTCTTGAAACAGTTTGACTGTTTTAGCCCCATGCAAAAGGTTGAATCCAAGTGTCCCCGGAACCTGATATCCTACAAACAAAATTGTACTTTCTTTTCTCCAAAGGTTATGTTTCAAATGATGCCTGATACGTCCTGCCTCACACATTCCAGATGCTGATATGATGACCTTGGGATCATCATTCATATTGATAGCTTTGGACTCGTCCGGTGTGACGGCGATCCTAAGACCTCTGAATCCTATTGGGTTGATACCTTTATTCACCATTTCTAGTGCATTATCATCAAAACATTCCTTGATATTTTCATTAAATACATTTGTGGCTTCAACCGCTAAAGGGCTATCCATATAAACAGGGAAATTATCCATGCCAGGTATCATATGATCTTCTTTTATCTTACGGATATAATACAGCATCTCCTGAGTACGTCCTACAGAAAATGCCGGTATAACTACATTGCCTCCGCCATTAAGTGTACGCTCTATTTCCTCAGCCAGACGCTGGGCAAAGTCCTCAGGAACTCCATTATCATCTCCATGTTCTCTTGTTCCATATGTGGATTCCTCCAGAACATAGTCAGCCTCTGATATATATTCAGGATCCTTGATAAGGGGTCTATTAGCATTACCGATATCCCCTGAGAAAACTATCTTTCTGGTCTCATCACCCTCTGTTAGCCACACTTCTATAGATGAAGAGCCAAGCAAGTGACCGGCGTCCACGAATCGAGCAGTAATTCCATCCGTAACATCAAATACCTTATGATAAGGAATTCCCTTAAACTTCTGAATAACACTATATGCATCCTTCATAGAATATAAGGATTCAACTTTCTGTTCTCCGGAACGACGTGCCTTACGATTCTTCCATTCAACTTCTGATTCCTGGATATGTGCACTGTCTCGAAGCATGATGTCACATAACTGTCTGGTTGCTTCTGTAGAATAAATAGTCCCACGAAATCCATGATTATAAAGCATAGGCAATAGTCCTGAATGGTCTATATGTGCATGAGTTATCAGAACAGCTTCTATCTCTGCAGCATTGACCGGAATCGTCTGATTAACATACAGATCCGCTCCTTGTTCCATACCACAATCAATAATTATCTTGTGTCCAGCACACTCTACATAATGACAACTACCTGTTACTTCATGACAAGCACCGATAAATTCAAGTTTCATACCTAGGCCCCCTTTTCATGTATATAGTTATTGATTATTTTACCACATGTTGTGGTTACATATATATTTTTTTTACAAATTTGCCTGACCTGTTGCACTCCTATCCCACTAAAAAACCTCCATAAGATTAACTTATGGAGGTTTGAAAGTTCTGTATGATTATAATTACCTTTTATTCTTCAAGAAATCCGGAACATTAATGTCTGCTGATTTAACAGTAGGTTTGGGCTGAACCGGTTTATTAAGTGAAGATGTGTTCATATTCTGCTGTGGAGCAGCCGGAGCTACCTGCTTGGAAGGAGCAGTTCCGTATGTAGGAGCCTGCTGAACATATCCTGCACCTGCCTGGCCAAATCCCGGTCTGGAAGCCTGAGTAGTCTTGGTCTTGTTAACATCATAATAGCTAGGCTTGAATCCGCCATAAGAAGGAGTCTCATCGCCTTCTTCTACCATACCTGTAGCGATGACAGTTACACGGACCTCATCAGACATAGACTCATCCGGAACGATACCTACAAATACGTTATCTCCATCGCCACCGATAAGTGAGTTGACATACTCAACTGTCTCTGATGTATCCTGCAACATGATGTCACCTGTAATATTAACAATGACATGAGATGCTCCGGTAATGGTTGTCTCAAGAAGAGGGCTCTCAACTGCCATCTTAACGGCCTCAAGAGCTTTCTCATCACCCTTACCATGTCCGATTCCAATGTGAGCAAGACCTTTATTTTCCATGACCGTCTTGACATCTGCAAAATCCAGATTGATAAGTCCGGGAACGTTAATAAGATCTGTTATACCCTGTACTGACTGATGAAGCACTCCATCTGCAAAATTAAGAGCCTCCTGAATACCCATCTTCTTGTCTGAAATTGCAAGAAGCTTGTCATTAGGGATAACAACAAGAGAATCTACAGTTGACTTAAGTCTTTCAATACCGGACTTTGCGTTAATAGAACGATTCTTATTTTCGAAAGAAAAAGGTTTCGTAACTACGCCGATCGTAAGTATTCCCTGCTCTTTAGCACATTTTGCAATTACAGGAGCAGCACCTGTTCCTGTACCGCCACCCATTCCACATGTTACGAATACCATATCAGCACCCTTAATTGCGGAAGATATATCTTCTATTGATTCTTC
Source organism: Bacillota bacterium (assembly GCA_029779695.1). GTDB lineage: Bacteria > Bacillota > Clostridia > Lachnospirales > Lachnospiraceae > Lachnocurva. The sequence goes on from JAKPAB010000219.1 coordinate 8,293, forward strand.
TGCGGCCTTTTCGCCGATTTCAGGATTGCCGCCTGCTCCAAGTCCTCTTGTAAGCTTCTCACCAATCTGAATCGTCGTTGGAGCCTTGCAGAGATTAAGTACCTGTCTATCGGTATTAACTCCTATCAGTTCGACTCCACCCATATTTTCATCAACCATTCGATTGATTGCATTATTTC
>JAKPAB010000364.1 GCA_029779695.1 Bacillota bacterium
AATTTGACAAAGTATGCCCGCTTCTCTGATGGTAAAAGCAGCGCTTTTTGGAGAGCCTGTTCCCAACGCACCACCCACGGGTCAAGCGTGTATTTAACAAATTCCAGAGATTGCTGTTCGATGTTTGAAAAGCTTGACTTTTCAAGATCTCCAACCATATGGGGAGGTACTCGGAATATCCGAGCAATTTCATTTATCTGGAACTTTCTTGTCTCTAAAAACTGTGCCTGTTCAGGTGGAATGCCGATTGGTTGAAACTTCATTCCCTCTTCCAGAACTGCAATGCGATGAGCATTGGCACTTCCTTGATAAACTGCGTTCCAGCTTTCCCGCACCTTTGCCGGATCCTTTAGTACACCGGGATGTTCCAGAACGCCGCCCGGATTTGCACCGTTGGCAAAAAAGGACGCTCCGTACTCTTCACAGGCAATAGCCATGCCTATGGCATTTTTGGCCATAGCAATAGGAGAATATCCGATCAACCCGTCAAAACCGAGTCCTGGAATATGCAGCACTTCTTCACTTCGCAGGTATATAAGGCCTGCCTTCGGATTTGTCCTGCTTTCATCACTGTCGCGTCGATAAGTGTAAAACAACTCTCCGTTTGGAGCCCTGTCTACCGTCATCTTGTTTGGCAAAAGGGGATAAAGCGCCAGCGCTCGTCCGGAACCGTCCCTGATAATCTGAGCGTAAGCATTTCCCCATAAAAGAAGATGACTCATCAGTGTTTCCCGGAACACGAATGAAGTCATCTCAGGGTTTGGCTCGTCATGGAGCAGGTAATATAGCGGGTGAGTCAACGCTTTTTCTTTGCCACCATCTTCTTTGTATCGGTATACATGAAGCGGAAGCCCGGCGATGGCTTCTGCAAGTATCCTTACACAGGCATACACTGCAGTTGTCTGCATAGCAGTCCGCTCATTGACAGCCTTTCCGCTGGATGTGCCGCCGAAGAAAAAGCTATATGCATTACCGAACAGGCTGTTTTTCGGCTTGTCCCTTGCTTTGAACAAGCGGGAAAATATTCTCATAGGCATCACTCCTAAAAATGAACATAAAAAAAGCACCTGTTGTTACCAGATGCCATTTTGTTTTATAAGATTGTAATTTAGTATTTAATATGAAAAGTATCTGTTTTAATCATATCAATTATCTTACTGATTTTTTCCCCTGAAAATATGCTAAACTTCTCTATGTTATCCATAATTGTTCGAGTATTTGTATACTCACCTACACTATCAGTTATTTGTAATGAAGCTTTTACTTTTTTCTTGGTAATCTTTCCATCATTATCAAAATCATAAACTTCAGTATCAACATTTCTCTTAATTCGCAATCCAGAACTAACATCATTCGGAGTAGTTCCATGGATAATTCTTGTACGATACATATTAGCTTCTTTATATAGTGGTTCATTAAGAATATCAATCATGTATTGATAGATATCATTACGCTGAGATTTTAGTGTTTTCATAACTTCTGATCTAAATCTTAAGTCTTCTTCATGTCCCATCTGATAGAATTCATTAAGTAATCCTACAACAGAATCCCATATAGAAAACAATTTAAAATATACTGCTTCGGAAAAGTATGAGAACCAATATCTTACAAGCCAATCTTTTGGCTTAAATTTGGGCATATATTGAATCGATTCGCCATGTTCTCCTGGTGAAATAAACCATGGATCATCAGGAATGCCTTTATCAAAATAATGCCTACATAATGCATAAGATACGTTTAATGTACCAACTTTATTGTTGTGTTGTCTAATATAGTTTTTGATATGATTATCAAATACTATTTTCGACATAAAATCTTCAGCTACAGAAAATGAATCGGGGTCAATATACATATTTTTGAATAAATAAGAGTCTAAATATTTATCCCATTCTTCTTGAGACAGTAGCTCAAAAGTATTATCTATTCTATATTCCACATAAATCACCCATAGAATATAAATTTATTGGCAATATCATGCAGTCATACAATTATTATATCATTGCTAGTAAAAATGTTATAGTATTAATATACCTCGCTTATCATAAACCGAACCAAGACTCTCCCCGTCATGCCTTAACGCGCGGTCAAGCGCCATAATTAACGCTACCGCACCATCTATTCTCTCGGTGGACTTTTCTTTGTCTGGCTTAATGTTTCCAGCGGGGTCGGTTTTGACATAGATATTGTCCATCATCCACCGCAGTACTGGATTACCGCCATGGGCGATGCGTTCTTCCAATGTCAGCTTCATCAACTCTTTTGTAGGCGGGGACATATCCTTGAATCCCTGACCGAATGGAACAACCGTAAAACCCAAAGCCTCGAGGTTTTGCGTCATCTGAATTGCGCCCCAGCGGTCAAAGGCTATTTCCTTAATGTTATATTTCAATCCAAGTTCCTCAATAAAGGTCTCGATAAAACCATAATGCACGACGTTACCCTCAGTGGTATATAAAAAGCCCTGCCTCTCCCAGACATCATAAGGTACATGATCTCTCCGCACACGCTGATCAATATTCTCCTCCGGTATCCAGAAAAAAGGTAGAATCTGATATTTGTCAGATTCATCAAGCGGTGGAAACACCAGCACAAAGGCGGTAAT
>JAKPAB010000017.1 GCA_029779695.1 Bacillota bacterium
GACATATTTATATCAGTAGAGAAATAAAGTTTGTGCTTACCTTTCTTGTTTATCCATATGACAAGTCTGATTTTTCTTTTCATGGCTTGTGAATACGCAATAAGAGTATATAGTTTACCATCTTCATTATTAGTTTCAATCTCTTGAATTTTAGTGTAATCAAGATGTTTGAAGTCAATTTTATCTCCGTGAACTTTTGGTCGACCTCTTTTCCCTGTTGGTTGTCCGTCATGGATGTACATCAGGTTTGCATCGTCACGAAATCTGCTTACAAGATGAAATCCCATCGAATCTAGCCCTTTGGTGAAAGTAGCCTTTGAAAAATAAGCATCGGCCACTACATAGTTGGATACTTCAAGTAGTCTGTCTTTGATTCGTTCCAGCACTTTAAGATACCAGTCTATCAAAGTACAACCTACGTTATCCAATGTAATAGTATCAGGGGTTTGTTCTGCTTTGAGCATCACACAGTCACGCTTGTCTATGTCAATTGCTCCAACTCCAAGAATTTCAAGACCGCGCTTTGCCTGACCTGCACACCCAGACCAGAAGTAACCTATCCATGGAGTATGCTTCCCTGATTTGGAAATATAACTGGGATCAATGGCTATTGCTTTCCTGTCATTTCTGTCAAAAAGCGTATTCATCAATTCCATGTTATAGCGTATCCAGTCAAACTCTTTTGTGAAAGTTTGCCGATAACACTGTTCGCAACGTTTTCCGTAGCGCTCCAACTGAGTGAAATTTATCTTTCTTGGTATAACCATAAATAAAAGTAGGGTTTCGATGATGACAGATTTAAAACTTATGTTTAACTTTGCCGCAGATCCCGCAAAGGCATCTCTGCAGATATTCATATATTGGTTAAGTGCTCCTGATATTTCCATGTCTAACTTATGCGTTGATAACATAAAGTTACTGAAAATCAGTCACTTAACCAAATTTTACATACTAAGTATTGTTAATATATTCCATTGATAATGAGATAGTTAACTAATTATTTAACGGACTATTGAATAAGATAAAAACGACAAAAATAACAAATATATCTTTTTTCAAGTATAATGATTTCAATATTATTAGATTATATGAATCATCGTATAACAAATAAATAAATTCATTTTGTTCTCTGTAAGATTTGGACTATCTTTGCAATGGACAAATTATACATAGTATAAAATTCTAACAAATTAGATATTATACTTTTGTTAGCACGAAAATATATTTAAATACAATAACATGAAGAGAGCAACTTTAA
>JAKPAB010000026.1 GCA_029779695.1 Bacillota bacterium
ACTCAGATTTCCTGATTTGAATATGGCACAGACGTCATCATATTGAGCAGTATCTTTTAGTTCAAAATGCAAAGGAGCAAAGTCTGGCGGTATCGTTATATTTTTATAATCAGGAAATATATCCGGTAATACTGCCATATTTTTATCAATATGAATGGTTTTATCGCAAGAGGTAATTAATATTGCGAAAATAAAGTAAAACCTTAATTCCGCAGCGTTATTATTTTTAAATAGCGCAAGTGTTTGATAAACAAAAGTCTACAAACACTTGGCTATGTCAGAAAATTCACCTATCTTAGTGCTTGGAAACAAACCAATATAGAAATCATCTGACATGGCAAAGGTAGCAATAAAATCTGAGAATATCACTCCTTATGGAGGAATTTTTCACGTAATGGACACATTTTCCAAACTTGGTCTTGGAAAACTGATAGAATCCACCTTGGGTCAACGTGGAAATACGGGTAAGGCTTTCCAGTATAGCGATATACTATCATCCGTTTTCTACAGTTATCTTTGTGGCGCAGACTGCCTGGAAGACATCAACACGCTTGCTCCTCAGTTCTCCATGGCACCAGGTACTGTTCATCCGAGTTCAGACACGGTGGGACGTGGTCTGAAGGAGCTTAGAACGGATAATGAGATTTATACCAGCGAAATTTCCGGCAAGGAATACAAGTTCAATACCGCAGAAAAGCTCAACCAATTGCTTCTGAGGATGATAAACCATCTGGGACTGATAAAGGAAGGATCAGCTGTTGACCTGGATTTCGATCACCAGTTCATACCTGCACATAAGTATGACGCGAAATACTCCTATAAGGGTGACCACGGATATTTTCCGGGATGGGCGACAGTCGGCGGAGTCTTTGTCGGTGGAGAAAACCGGGATGGAAACACCAATGTGAAATTTCATCAGGCAGATACACTGGACCGAATCATGACAAGACTGAAGGATACTTTGAAAGTGACCATAAACCGTTTCCGTGCTGACTGCGGTTCTTTCTCTAAAGAAATCATCCAGACAGTGGAGAAACATTGTGATTTGTTTTATATCAGAGCCAACAATTGTGCAGACAGATATGAGGAGTTTCATCATCATACAGATTGGAATAGCGTGGAAATCGGTTATGAAAAATGTGATTTGGCTTCTTTTGACTTCAAGGATTTCATCGAGGGAAAGACTTATCGACTTGTGGCTCAGCGCACTCCTAAAAGAGACAGTGACGGTAAAATAGAGAAAGACATGTTTGGTATAGTCTATGTATATCGTTGTATTATCACCAATGACTGGAAATCATCCGAAAAAGCGATTGTCACCTTTTACAATAAGCGTGGTGAAAGCGAGAAGAACTTCGATGTGCAAAACAATGATTTTGGATGGGCACATCTGCCATTTTCCTTTCTTGAGGAAAACACCGTCTTTATGCTTGTCACAGCCATGCTGAAGAATTTCTATCTTTATCTGATAGGAACTTTGGCAGACAAGATAAAGGCTCTGAACAAGGCTAGCAGACTGAAGAATTTTCTGCTGCACTTTATCTGTGTACCCGCAAAATGGATAAAGACAGGAAGAAGCCATGTACTGAACCTATATACAACAAAAGACTATTATTCAGACATTTTCAGGGAGTAGGCGTTCCTTTTTCGCGGGTTATCGTTGAGTCCCATCCATTTGGGTGGGGGATTTTGTATACAAGCCACACCAAAAGAACAATATAAAGTATAATAATTTTACCGTTACTATAAATGGTGGCAAAAAACAGCTCTCAAAATCATTTTAATTTATGCAAGAGATTCACCTGCGGAAATAAGGTATTGACTGAAATCTGATTTTTTGGACATATTATGCGTTAAATCAATCGTACCGATTGTCAGACATTCCTACTTGCTATCTGTAGTTTTCAATTATCATTCTCAATCCTATTCAAAATAATGGTTACCTTATTTGTGAATTCGAATTTTTAGTTTTACCTTTGCACCTGTATTAGGATATAGAAGAAAATGAAAGATTACGATACTTATATTTTTGATTTAGACGGTACGTTGCTAGCTACACTTCAGGATTTAGCCGACAGCGTTAATCATGCGTTGCGATCTTATTGTATGCCGGAACATACCGTGGAGGAGGTGAGAATGTACGTAGGTAATGGCGTGAAGAAACTGATGGAACGAGCTGTGCCAGGTGGGCTCAAAAATCCGGATTTTGATGAGGTATATGCTGCTTTCAGAAAACATTATATGTTACACAGTTTGGATACAACCAAACCTTCTGACGGTGTGACGGAGATGCTTACCCAATTAAAAGGAAGAGGTAAGCGTATTGCTGTGGTGAGTAATAAATTCTATGCTGCCACTCAGGAATTGTGCCACCATTTCTTTGGAGATTTGGTTGAAGTAGCCATAGGGGAGCGGGAAGATATTCGTAAGAAGCCGGCTCCCGATACGGTGATAGCGGCACTCAGGCAATTGGGCGCAACTCAATCTAGTGCTGTCTATATTGGTGACAGTGACGTGGATGTGGATACTGCGAAAAATTGTGGAATCCCCTGCATCAGTGTGCTATGGGGATTCCGTGATAAAGTCTTTCTGATAAACCACGGTGCTACAACGTTTGTGAGCAGACCAGAGGA
>JAKPAB010000060.1 GCA_029779695.1 Bacillota bacterium
AAAGAATTGATTTTCAAGACACTAAGGCATGAAAAAACAAATGAAATCCCATGGGTTCCTTTTGCAGGTGTTCATGCAGGGAAATTGAAAGGATATACTGCAGAAGAGGTACTAACGGATGCCGATAAACTTGTAGAATCCTTATTGGAAGTCAAAAGAATCTATGAACCGGATGGGATGCCAATCACATTTGATTTGCAGGTAGAAGCAGAGATATTTGGCTGCGAACTTTTATGGGCGAAAGACAATCCGCCTTCCGTTCGTTCCCATCCACTTTCAGGGGAGAAAAAAATCCCTTGCAAATGCGAGATTCCCACTCCTGACTCGGGAAGGATTCCGTTGATTCTGGATGCAACAAGAAGAGTGAAGCGTGAAATTGGAGATGAAGTGGCGCTATATGGCCTCATCTGCGGACCATTCACACTGGCTTCCCATTTAAGAGGAAGCGAGATATTTATGGATATGATAAAAGATCAAGAATATGTAACAGCGTTAGTAGACTATTGTGCGGAAGTCGCATGTAAAATGGCAGAATACTATATCGATGCAGGCGTAGATGTTGTTGCAGTAGTGGATCCGCTTGTCAGCCAAGTTTCCCCGGCACATATTGACAAGATGTTAGCTCCTGCATTTACAGCAGTATTTGATTTCATAAGAAGCAAAGGCGTATTCTCATCATTCTTTGTATGCGGAAATGCTACGAGACAAATCGATGCCATGTGCAGAACAAATCCTGACAGCATCTCCATCGATGAAAACGTAGACCTTGCCAAAGCAAAAGAAATCACAGATAAATACAATATAACAATCGGAGGAAATCTTCCGCTTACTACTACAATGCTTCTTGGAAACCAACAAGATAATATGGTCGAGGTTATTAAGCTGATAGACAGTGTAAAGGATCATCGGAATTTTATCATAAGCCCAGGTTGCGATATGCCATATGATACGCCAATTGAGAATACGATTGCAGCAGGGCAGGCAGTAAAACGTCCTGAACAGGCGCGAAAAATGGTTGAAAACTACGAGGCGGCTGAAGAAGATATTGAAGTAGAAATCCCTGATTATGAAAATCTGGATAAGGTTCTTATTGAAGTATTCACATTAGACTCGGATACTTGTGCGGCATGCACATACATGCTAAAAAGCGTCACCGATATCTATGATGAAATCAAAGATATCGCAGATTATGTTGAATATAAGTACACAGATAAAGAGAACATCGCAAGAATGAAGAAAATGGGAGTGAATGCGCTACCTTCCATCTATATCAATGGAGAGCCGAAATGGGAATCAATCATCCCGAGCAGAGAAGAGCTTATCCGTGATATAGAAAGCGCATTAAAAAAATAAATTT
>JAKPAB010000061.1 GCA_029779695.1 Bacillota bacterium
ATCAGGGTCACAGATAATAAGGATTTTCTCTATACAGACCTCAATTTTCTTCTATTGGGCTTTTTGTTGGAGGAATTAAGTGGAGACAGTCTGGACCAGCTTATCAGACGAGACGTTCTAGAGCCCTTTGGCATGTCCCAAACCTCCTTTGGCCCAGTGAGTCAGGCAGTGCCGACAGTGCGTGGTGTGCCGTCTGGTGTGGTGCATGATCCCAAGGCGCGTGTATTGGGTGTCCACGCGGGAAGTGCAGGTCTTTTTTCGACGATTAAGGATTTGGAAATCTTTTTGGAACATTACCTGACAGAGGATTTTGCGGCAGATTTGACCCAGGACTATGGTTTTGATGTCAAGCGCAAGCGGTCGCTGGCCTGGGATAAAAAGGGGGATTGGCTGTCGCATACAGGCTATACGGGAACCTTTATCATGTACAATCGACCCTTGCAAAAAGCGGTTATTTTTCTCTCGAATCGTACCTTTGAAAAGGATGAGCGTGCCCAATGGAAGTTGGATCGAAACCAAGTGATGACTCTAATTCGGCAGGTTTTAGAGGGTGAAGTGAAATGAGATATGTTCTTCTACTGAGAGGAATCAATGTCGGTGGACGTAATAAAATAGTGATGGCAGATTTGCGTCAAGCAGTGGCTGATTTAGGTTATGACAATGTTGAGACCTACTTTAATAGTGGCAATCTTTTCTTCGATTCTACAAAGGATAGGAGGGAGATTGTTGCCGATTTTCAAACTTTTTTTGCAACAACCTACCCTTTTGTGAAATAATTTGCTCTGTTAGATGCCCAAGATTATCAAGCAGAAATCGATCAACTTCCAGCTTGGTGGCAAGAAGAATTGGCGAGAAAGGATGTTCTCTTTTTCACCGAAGGTTTGGAAAAGCAGACTATGATTGACTATATTCAATCCTTAATGTTAGGCGACGAAATTGTGTTTATTTCTGCTTATGCAATCTATTAGGGCAAATACTCCGAAGATAGCTATTTACAAACGGCCTACCACAAGCAGTTGGCTAAGTCACCTTTTTACAAGCAGGTAACCATACGAAATTCAAAAACATTTTCAGCAATATCAAACTATTTGAATACTAAAAAAAAATACTAAAACGTCACTGATTTGTAACGCTCTTGACATCTTTCTATTTGCAATTATTGGTAAAATATAAGCAATGACGAGGAGGTGTCATATGAAAAAGTTTTGCTTCAAATCTATTTTGTCTTTAGGAGGAGTCCTTGTTGCGCTAACAGTTTCATCGAGTGTAGAGGCTGCTAGTCATGTAGTAGTGGAAGGGGATTCCATGTTCTCTATTGCGGAGCAATATGGGGTTGATCCATATCAGCTAGCAGAGGCAAACACTATGGATATTAATGGATTGATTTTGCCTGGTCAAACCTTAGAAGTTCCAGGAATATTTCAAGAAATGACTTCATCAACAAGCCAAGTGAGTACAAGCAAATTTTCAGAGTATGTTGTTCAAGAAGGTGATTCCTTCTATGGAATAGTGGACACTTTTTCGTTGGATCTCAATGAATTTTTAACTCAAAATCAACTGTCAATTGGAGAAACAATCCATCCAGGACAGATTTTGACGTTAAGACAGACCCTATGGACCCAATCAGCTGATACAAGCGGAAGTAGCTATTATCTACCAGGCTATGAGTATGAGCCAGGTATTAACTACCCTGTTGGTCAATGTACATGGGGAGTACAGAAAGTTGCCCCTTGGGCAGGTGACTGGTGGGGCGATGCGGCTTCTTGGGGAGCCAATGCGGCGCGTGATGGTTTCCGAACTGGAACGACACCGGAAGTCGGTGCCATTATCTCTTGGAATGACGGTAATCTTGGGCACGTTGCCTACGTCACCGCTGTTAATGAATTAGGACAAATCCAAGTCTTGGAGGCCAACTACCATGGTCAACAGTGGGTGGATAATTTCCGCGGATGGTTCTATCCAACGGATACAGCCGGAGAGATTACTTATATCTATAATAACTAGGATAAATGACAAAAATATTATTAGGATGAAAGTGACCCTGCATTTGAATGTGGGGTCCTATTTTTTGGTACAATAGTAGTAAATTTTTGATTATTCTAGGAGAAATTATGATCGATCTAAGAAGGAAACTCCCTCTGTTTCAAGCAAATGATGTCAACATCAGCAAGGATGTCAGTTTGGTCTGGTCAATTGCCAATACTTTACGAGGTGCTTACCGAGCGGATAAATACCGTGATGTCATTATTCCCATGTTTGTATTGGCTCGCTTGGAGGCGGCTTTATTGCCTACTAAAGAAAAAGTATTGGCTCAGTACCAATCAAATCCTTCAACGCCAGAGAAAATCTTTGAGTCTATCACGGGTTATAAATATTACAATACCAGCAAGCATACACTTAAGAACTTGTTGAACGAACCCGATGCCATCAAGGATAATTTTTTGGATTACCTAGATGGGTATTCCAAACGAGTTAAGGATATTATCGAGAATTTGAAATTTAAGGAGCAGGTGGATACCTTGGCAAGTACAGGGCGTCTCTTTACAGTAGTTAAGAAATTCTCGGAACTTGATTTGTCCCCTAGCACCGTTGACTCTATGCGGATGGGCTATATGTTTGAGGATATTATCCGCCGCTTTTCTGAAAACGAGGAGGCGGGTTCTCATTATACACCGAGGGAAGTCATCGCTCTTATGGTCAACCTGCTCTTGATGGAGGCAGATGAAGAGCTTTTTGTTGACAATAAAGAGATTAAGGTTTTAGATATGGCGGCAGGTACAGGCGGTATGCTGGCAACTGCCAAAAGCTATATTCAACAGCTCAATCCCAAGGTCAACGTTCGCTTGTTTGGTCAGGAGTACCTAGCTGAAACCTATGGTATTGGCAAGGCGGATATGCTGATTCGTCAGGAAGAGTCGGATTACTTTGTCAAGACGGATACGCTCAAGGATTCAGACCCATTTCACGATAAGAAGATGAACTTTGTTATTGCCAATCCACCTTTTGGTCAGTCTTGGGGAGGTAAGGATGCGGATGACGGAGTAGAGCAGGCGGTCAAGGCTGATCAGGCACTCTTTGAGTCAACAGACGGCAGGGAAGGTCGTTTCGTCAATACGCCCACGACAGGCGATGCACAGTTGCTCTTCCATCTACATGCTTTGGCGAAGTTGGAGGAAAATGGCAGAGCTGCTATCATTTCAAACGGTTCGCCCCTATTCTCAGGTGGAACGACATCTGGGGAAAGCCAAATCCGACGGTATATCTTAGAAAATGATTTGCTGGAGGCCATTGTTGCCCTCTCAGGTCAATTTTTCTATAATACTGGAATCGGTATCTATATCTGGCTTTATAATAAGGATAAGAGTCTAGAAAGACAGGGGAAGGTACAGTTTATCGATGCGACCAATGAATTTGTTCCCTTGCGAAAGTCGCTGGGACAAAAACGCCGTGAGCTGTCACAGGACAATATCAAGGATATTCTCAAGCGGTACCATGACTTTGCGGAAAACGATCGTGTGAAAATCTTTGACAGCAAGGAATTTCTTTATAAAGAATACCTGGTCATGCAGCCTTTACAACGCCGTGGAGAAATTACAGAGAAAAGTCTGGAAAGTGTCCAGTCGGTCCAGTTTTTTGCCAAGCTCTTTGATGAGTACAAGTACCAAGAATTGCTGGAAATGGAGCCACGCACAGCCAAGCAAGATAAGGAACTGCAAAAGTTAGAAGAAGGTAGAAAAAAGCAAGAGGAAATCCTCCAAGCCCTCCGTCAAGGTCTGTCGGAAGCTACCTATCCAAACTTTGAGACCTTTACAGCCGTACTGAAAGACCTCTTGTCAGAAGTCAAGCTGACCCCAGCCAATCTCAATGCCATAGCCCTTGCTATGAGTGAGATGGACAAGACTGCCGAGGTTATCACAACTAAGAAGAAAGACAAGCTGGGTGAGATTGCGGACGGTATCGTCTATGACAAGACTACTAAGGATTCTGAGATTGTCAAGCTTTCGGAAGAAGTGGAGACTTATTTTGAACGGGAAGTCTATCCCCATGTGCCAGATGCTCACTACTGGTGGGAAGAAAACAAGCTGGGAGCAGAAATCCCCTTTACCCGCTATTTCTACCAATACCAAGCCCCAGAAAAGGCAGAAGCCCTGCTCAAACAATTCTATGACCTAGAAGACCAACTACAAGCACTCTTGGAGGTTCTCAAACATGACTAGGATGAAAGATAGTGGTATCGAGTGGATTGGGGAAGTGCCGGAGGAGTGGGGGCTGAAACCTATAAAATATTTAGTTTCTACTCCTGTTACGGATGGACCTCATGAAACCCCCACCCTTTATGATGAAGGAATCCCGTTTTTGTCTGCAGAATCTGTGAAAAATGGTATTTTAGATTCTCGTTACAAAAGGGGATATATATCTGAGACTGCTCACAAGATTTTTAGTAGGAAAGTAAGTCCTCAAAAAAATGATATTTTCATTGTCAAATCAGGAGCAACAACTGGTAATGTTGGTATAGTCACTACTGATGAAATTTTTGATATTTGGTCTCCTCTTGCATTGGTAAGGACGAGGAGCGATTTGGCAAATCAAAAGTTTGTATATTACTTTATGTTGTCAGATGCGTTTACTAAACAAATTCAAAACAAATGGTCTTTTGGAACACAACAAAATATTGGAATGGGAGTCATTGAGAAAATTAAACTGGTGGTTCCTCCGTTAGATGAGCAAACCCAAATTGCTAACTTTCTTGACAAAAAAGTCGCTCAACTAGATAGTGTCAAAAGCCTTCTAGAAGAGCAAGTTAAGACCTTGGAAGACTACCGCCAAAGCCTCATTTACGAAACAGTCACAAAAGGACTGGACAAAACCGTTCCCCTAATAGACTCAGGTGTTGACTGGATAGGACAGATACCAGAGGGGTGGGGGATTACGAAGTTTAAGTATTTTTTAGATACGAATAAAGGTTTAACCATCACCAAAGAGAGTTTAATTGAAGATGGAATACCAGTTATTAACTATGGTCAAATTCATTCGAAATATGGCAAGTCAGTAAATACGGATAGAGATGAATTACCACAAGTTTCGGCTAATTATCTAAAATTCAAGCAATCACTTCTAAAACCAGGTGACTTTGTTTTTGCAGATACGTCGGAAGATATTGATGGTTCGGGAAATTTTTCGACAAGAATTGATGATAACGGAGAACTATTTGCTGGTTATCATACAATTAAAGCCAAACTCAAAAATGCTTTAGAACATGACTTTAGATATTTTATGCACTACTTTGACTCTTTGGCATTTAGAAAACAAGTTCAAAATAAGGTGAGTGGAATTAAAGTCTATAGTATTACACAATCAATATTGCAAGAAACTTGTTTGATACTGCCAAGTTTGTATGAACAACAGCAAATCGCCACCTTCCTTGATAAAAAGACGGAACAAATCAATCAAATGATTGCTATCAAAAAAGAACAGATTGAAAATATCAACAAACAACGCCAAACATTGATTTATGATTATGTGACAGGGAAAAGGAGGGTTTAGATGGTAACAGCTGAATTGGAAGAGTATAGTTACTCTCTTCGATGGATTTTTGATGATGATGAGCAGCATTAGTTAAATGCTAAAACATTATTAAAATCTGAGTAGGCTTTGATTAGTTTTATCTATGATATTGCAAAACAATTTGAATTTTCTCTGGAAATAAAAGTTTCTGCTCGAGAAGAGGGCAGATTAAAGTCTAGCTTTAAAATATTTTGGCAAAAAAATAAGGACAAAATTTTAATCAGTACAATCCCAAGTGTAATTGCAATAGTGTTAACTGCTTTTTTTTCACAACTTCAAGAGCCAAAGTCTACGGATCTTGAACGAGAAAAATTTGTTATTGAGCTACAAGAAAAAGTTAATAATGGCACATTGACTCAGGAACAAGTTGAGACCTATTTTGAAAATTTTTCTAGTATAAGTAAGTATCAAACTGCTTTTTTTAAAGCAAATAAAGCCGATAAAGAAGTTTCAGGAATTGAGGTTAAGCAGGAGGTGACAGTAACTGCTACAATTCCAAGTGAAGATTTTGATAATTACATTTTTCAAAAACAGAATAATGATACTATTATTCAAAATGCGAAGGTTTACATTATTTCACCTGTTCTAGTTGCCGGTATTCAAAAGAAGTGGACTGGCGAATATGAAGGAGAAAATATTAGGTTCTATGTGAAGGATAAAGAATTTCTTGAAAAATCTCAAAATAAAGTAATTTCATTTAATACAGGATTCTTTATCATTTGTGAAATTCGAAAGATAACAAATATAACTGATGGAAAAGAGAAAATAATATGGGATATTTCTGAAGTAACTAATTATGGTACAGATGAGGAACATATTTTTAAGCATAATACTAGTAGAAATACCAAGAATAAAGTGGTTGTTGGACAGCTTTCTTTATTTAGCGAGTGAATTATTCTAGTATGTATAAATAATAACTTGGAGTTATGGATGAAACGACATAAGAAATTTATTATTGAAATGAGTAGTGAGGAAGCTAGGAAATATTTTTTAAAACCTGAAAATTACTTTTCTTTGAATTTACCACCTTATTTTAATCTTGAAGGGATACTGAATCAAGCAATTGAGCTAATGGGAAATAAAGTCATTGGAAAGAGTAATCCCTCAACAGAAGTACACGTTAGTAATGTTAAATCATATTCAAATTTTCCAAATATTAATTTTGTTATTCAAACAAATAAAACAGTGAGTTCATATCGACCAATTACCTTAATACATCCGTATCTATATGTTGATTTGGTAAATCAAATTACTAATTCTCAAAATTGGGAGAATATAATTAATCGATTTGATGAGCTTAGGGAGATTGTATCAAGCAAAATTCGGTGCGAGAGTCTACCATTTGAATCTCTTGAATTAAAAACAATGGATGATAAAAAGGAAAAGGCTCTTCAGTTTTGGGAAGAAATTGAGCAAGAGAGTATTAAACTTAGTCTGAATTATAATAATATGTTGCAAGTAGACATTAGTAATTTTTATGGGAGTATCTATACACATAGTTTACATTGGGCACTTATAGGTGAGGAAGAGGCAAAACGAAATCATAAAAGCTTCGGTAGTTGGTTAGATAACAGATTTCAATGGTTAAATTTTTCAGAGACTGTAAGTATTCCACAGGGTAATGCAGTTTCAGATTTTGTTTCAGAATTATTACTTGCATATATAGATAATCTACTCTTTTTAAGACTTCAAGAATTAGGGATATGTGATTATTATATTTTACGATATAGAGATGATTATCGGATTTATACAAATAGCTTGGATGACATTGGAAGAATAAAAAAAGAGTTGATTATTATTTTGCAGAGACATAAGCTTGCTTTAGGAGAATCAAAATCAAGCAATTCTACTGATATAGTTAGGGACTCCTTAAAAGAAGATAAACGCTTTTGGTTAAGCAATAATCCAGTTATTAAAATAGCGGGGGATAGTATTTATAAAAAACCAAAAAAATTATTTGTAAAACTCTCAAGGTATTTAAGGTTTTCAAAAAATACAGGTAGAGCAGAAAAAAGATTTATAAAATATCTTGATAATCGTATCTATACTGCAACTATTCAAAAGCATTTGTTAATTATTAAAGCTTTCTCTGACAAGTATCCGAATAGTGGACAATTGATAGGGGCACTTGTAGAATTTCAAAATCGAATTAAAGATATTAGTCAAGAAGATTTTTATAATAATGGGACGGATATTGAGGTTTTGGTTGCAATTTTAGTTGATATTATCTGTAAGAACCCAAAGGTTACAAATATTGGAGTTCAACTACTGTCTAATTTATTGTCAAAGATTGAAATATCATTTAATGCTGAAGTTGATGATGAAATCGAGAAGATTAGAAAAAAATTCAAAATTATTTCTCAGATTAGAAGAAAATTTGAATCAATAGGAGAAAATCAATATTTAGATATTTGGCTTCATAGAATGTTGATAAAGGCCGTAGCTTCAGAAAGAGGAATGGATACGGATTCTTTGAAGGAGTATGTATCATATAGTCATAATCCACTTGTTGAATTAGCTAATAAGGTACTAATGACAGAAGAGTTACCTAATTTATTTAACGAAGAATGGTTGATTGAAGGAAAGAAAATTGATTTGAAGAAGTTTATTAATATTGAAGAAATTGAAAGGCTGCCTGACACAATTTCTAATGATGAAATTCAGATAATTGAGTACTTTAGAATATAGGGGTGAGTAAAAACATCTTCGATCCTTCCGAAAAACTGCTAACCCCCCTTCCGCTTGTCGTCTATCCTTCCGAACTGTGCTATAATAGTGTTAGGAAAAAGGACTGTTTTGGTTAGGAGGAGAGATGTCCTATTGTCGATGGCAAAGGTCGAACTGGACGGCTCTTGGTCAACTTGGAGCTGATGAAGGCTGGCTATCCTCCCATTGATATTAAATTTTCAG
>JAKPAB010000063.1 GCA_029779695.1 Bacillota bacterium
GGAACAACGGCTACGCCGTATTTGGAATTTTCTATGAAATAATGCTGAGTAATATACATATCCTCGGTGGCAAGCTGAGGCAAAGTAGAAAGTTCTTCCTCGGCCTTTTCTAGAATCTCTTTTGGATTGCCATAGGCAATCAACCTCCTGATAGGATGGGATAGAACAGGATAAGCTATAGCAAACAGAGAATATAGAATATCAAGCAGTGCTATGATCGTTGATATGATGATCCCCCACTTTAGTAATACGCTGGTGATACCATTTGCGTCAGGTTCGCTAAGTACATAGGGGGAGAATACTTCACTGATCCCGGCCTCATTAAGAGACATATCTCTTGATAGATTTGTATAAAGGGTCTGAAGAGAAACAGAATTCTTAATTATCTTGCCGGTAAAGTGTATTTTATCAATATGAGGAATGCCCATATCGCAGGAATTAGGAGATAAAATTATAATGAGACACTTGCCGTTTTGCATAGTATAATAATAATAGCCGTCGATTCTGCCCATAAACCTTCTGGTATAACCTGAAAAATATAGATTCTTATATTCAGTTGAAAAGTAGATATTCTGGTTTTTAACGGCATGTTCTACCGAGCTGTTTGAAATATCATTAGGAAACAGCAGTGATCTGATTGGAAATATAAGTGAAACTACGGCAATAAATGCAAGAAAGACTGTCGGAAAACGAAGCTTTCTTTTATAATAGCTTCTAAGGCTCTTTGTTATGTGGTGTTCGAATTGTGTAATCATGCTGAAATTATATGATTATTTGCGCAATTTATCAAGGAACAAAGCTGTTAATATTATATGTAAAAGAATAAAATCATAAATAGTGATCATAAAGATGATTTTTGTGATCATGATCAAAAAACTACGAAAGAAGGAAACCATGTTAGATGGATTTTTAAAGGTAGCCTGTGCTACTCCAAGAGTTACAGTGGCAGATGTGGATAAGAACTGTGAGGACATACTGAGACTGATGAGAGAAGCAGAGAAATCAGGCGCCAAGATTACTGTTTTTCCGGAGCTATGTCTCACAGGATACACATGTGGAGATCTCTTTTTTCAGAATATATTATTAAAAAAAGCATTGGCCGGGTTAGACAGACTGGCAAGAGAAACTACCAAGATGGACGGACTTTTTGCGGTAGGATTGCCATTATTATTTAATGGAAAGTTATATAACTGCGCAGCGATTTTAAACAGAGGCAAGATACTGGGAGCAGTTCCTAAATTAAATCTGCCCAATGATCATGAATTCTATGAGATGAGGCAGTTTAAACCAGGATTTGTGGAACCGGTATTGGTTCAGACAGAGAACCAGAGTTTTTATTTCGGATCTGATCAGATATTCTCGTCCAGTGATGTAGCGGAATTGAAAATCGGAGTTGAACTATGTGAGGACTTGTGGGTAGCAGAACCTCCCAGCATCAGGCTGGCCAAGGAGGGAGCTAATGTTATACTGAACCTCTCAGCGTCTAATGAAGT
>JAKPAB010000064.1 GCA_029779695.1 Bacillota bacterium
GGCGAAACACCACAGCAGGCACTTAAGCGTGAGATCAAAGAAGAGCTTGATACGGAAATCGCTGTAGGTGAGATAATCGATACTATCGAATATGATTATCCTACATTCCATCTATCGATGGATTGCTTTTGGTGTGAGGTGCTAAGAGGGGATTTGGTATTAAAAGAACATGAGGATGCTAAATGGTTGGATAAGGAATCAATTGATAGTGTAGATTGGCTACCGGCGGATGTTACTCTTATAAAAAAAATCAAGAGAGATCTATAATATTTTTTTCTTCAATAAAAAGAGAAAATATAGTATTGATGAAATTTTATAAATGTTATGATTTTATTTTGGTCTTTATGTCAGATAAGTAAATAGATTGTTGTTAGTAGTGTCATTTATGATCAAATTGGTCACAAATTGGCACTGTTTTTTTTACATATTTTTAATTTTGAGTTCACTAAATTGCAAGTTAATCAAATAAAATATTCATTTTTACCAAAAATTATTGTGTATACTTACAAAAAAGAGTATACTTTGTAAAGAATCTGCCAAAATAAGGAATTCCTTTATAAAATCACAATATATATAGATAGATAGAGTTAATTCTGATGCAATCACAATATATATATATAGCTGGAGTTAATTATGATGCAATTACATGATACAGCTTATATTGTGAAATAAATAATCAAGGGCAATGGAGAAATATTGTAACCAACGCAATACTAGTCATTTACTGGAAGATAATTAATACTTTTAGTAGATACTAATCAAGGAGAATATAACTGGATGATACACAATTGGTAAATGGATAATGCTATGTGTATCAAAAAACTACAACGGAGGATTGCAGGAATGAGTATAAAAAAGAGAATAATAATGACGTTAGGTATATTAATTGCCATCATGATTGTTATGGGTGGCTTCTCGCTAGTTATGCTGTCGAAAGTAAATGAACAATCAACAGTTATCGCAAATAAGATAATTCCTAAAATGGATGACGCACAGGATTTGAATTTTAATGTTGCAAGATTTAGGAGCTTTGAATACAAGCACACAGCACTAACTAATACATATGACATGGCTACTACCGAAAAACAGATGGATAGTACACAGGCTTTGATAGATAAGCAACTGAAAAAAATGAAATCAGCAGGAGAACCGGGAGCTGATGAAATGAGCAAAGAATGGGAGTCATATAAAAGTGCTCATGAAATTTTTGTAAAGTTAAGTAAAAATATGGATAAAAAAGGCAGCATAACTTTGCTTATGGGGGTTATGAAGCCACAGTATGATAAAATATCAACACTTGCTGATAAGGAAGTAAAAATCAATAAAGATAATGCCTCAACAGCCAGTGCACTTGGTGATCAACAGTATTCTAAGTCATTTTTCTTGTTGATAGTAATCTGTTTAGTGGCTGTCGGCATGGCATTTATCTCTGGCATTGTATTATTGAAATCCATATTAAGGCCGTTAAATAAATTCCAAACAGAGCTTACTATACTGGCATCAAGTGGAGGAGATCTGACCAAGAAGATAGATGTGAACTCCAAAGATGAAATGGGAAGTATGGCAAAGGCTTTGAATACATTCCTGGAGAACCTTAGAGAAATTATTTTAGAGGTTAATAAAAGCGCAAATATTGTTATGGAAAGTTCAGGAATTGTTCAGAGCAAAATTCAGTCATTAAATGGAAATATCAGTGATTCATCAGCTACAATAGAGGAATTATCAGCTGGAATGGAAGAAACAGCTGCATCTGCTGAAGAGGTTAATAGTTCATCAGTAGAAATCACTGATTCCGTAGCTTCTCTTGCAGAGAGAGCAACGCAAGGTGCAAATATGGTAGTTGACATTAATAAGCGAGCTACTGAATTAAAACAAAATGCAGGTAATTCAAGAACGGTAGCAGTTGGCACCTATGAAAATTCAAAAAAAGAATTAGAGATTGCAATTAAGAGAGCTGAGGCAATTGAACAGATCAATTTATTGTCTAACAGTATCATGGAAATATCGAATCAGACCAATCTATTGGCACTGAATGCATCAATTGAAGCAGCCAGAGCCGGGGAGTCAGGAAGAGGATTTGCTGTTGTTGCAACTGAAATCGGCAATCTTGCAGATAATTCCAAGACAACAGTTACGGAAATTCAAAAGATTACAACAGATGTGGTAGATGCGGTAAGAGAGCTTTCAAGTGGAACGATCAATTTGATCGAATTCATGGACGGTACTGTTATAAATGATTATAATAGTTTCGTTAACGTAGGTGATGCATACGGTAAAGATGCTAATTTTGTTGATGAACTTGTAACAGAGATCAGTGCAACATCTGAAGAATTAACTGCTACCATTGAAGGAATCATGAGTGCAATTGAAGATGTAACAGTTGCAATGAACCAAGGCGCAACAGGGACACAAGAGGTTGCAGTACAGGTTTCTGAAATAGCTCAGATCTCAGAAGAAGTTGATGCTCAATCCAAAAAGAGCGCTGAGAATGCTAAGAGACTAAAAGATGCAGTAGGTAAGTTTACTGTATAGAAGATTTGAAAGTAGGACAAATAGGAAGGAATAGATGTGTTGTGGAAACGAACAACTTAGAATTTGTTCATGAGAATCCTCGTGAAAAAAATAAGTTTTCGTGGGTTTTATTACTCTTATTAATGGGAATCTGTATATTGATCATTGATTATTTTAAGGTTCCCAATCCTACCATTATATGCATGATAGTTGTTGTTTTTTCGATGTTTTATGGAGGATATGTCAGCGGTGTATTAAATGCAGCGATGACTCTTATTTACAGTGCTTATTTTTTCTCGGATAAGCATAGATTTTTCCATTATTCTGATCAGAATTTGTATAAAATAATTATTATTTTAATTGCATTTTTATTTATGATTATTGTAACGGGTGTGATTAAGAAAAAACTCACAGTAAAAACGAATGAATTAGAAAAGATTAATCAGCTGTTATTTCGTAAATCCATGTTAGATGAACTCAGTGGACTATATAATTATCGTTATTTCCGGTATCAGTTACAGGAAATGTGGTCAAAGAGGATCGAGAGTCAGTCTGAGATTTCATTAGCAATTGTCGATATTGATTTCTTTAAACAATACAATGATTATTATGGACATCAAGAGGGAAATATCTGCATTAAAACAATTTCAGATATTTTGAAATTCAATGTATCATGTCCGGGTGGTTTTGTCGCAAGGTATGGCGGAGAAGAATTTGTAATCGTCATGCCGGATGTGAGTGCGAAAGAAGCAAAAAAAATAACTAGAGATATTTGCTCAACAGTTGAAAAACACAGAATTGAGCATATTAAATCTAAATTGTATCATTACCTGACAGTTAGTATTGGTTTTGCTACTATAATCCCAACAATTGATGTATCCGTTGATGCTCTGATCAAACGTGCGGATGATATTTTATATGAAGCGAAAAAAAACGGACGAAATAGAGCTTTGGGAGAAGATGATCTTGAAAATATAGCCAATATAAGGCAAACAGATAAAAGATTTATTTTTTCAAAACAGCAACAAGAGTTATATGAAAGGCTGTTAATCCCAATAGGGGTTTATCAAGTGGTGAATGATAGAATCGTTACATTAGCGGTATCGGATGGACTATGCGAGATGTTTGAATTAGGAAGAATTGACCTAATGAAACATTTTGACAGTGACATGTTTCAGAATGTGCATCCTGATGATGTGGAGCGTTTATCAAATTTGCAGGCAGCTTTATCAAAAGAGCAAGGTGAATACGATGTGATCTATCGGGCTAGGTTTCGGAAAGTATATCGTAAAATGCATGTTATTGGAAAGTTCCAAACGGTGGGTGAAGATACCCGGGTAGCATTTTTTGTTTACACAGAAATGAAAAATATATAGTGCTGTGATATTTTTTTGATTAAAAATATCTAGTGCTGCGATATTTTTAGACTAAAAATATTGAATATAAGGGAACGTTAGATTTGTATCTAATGTTCTTTTTTTTATGTAAACTATAAACTTAATAATAATTTTAGACATAAAGTTAGATTTATGTTGTATGATGCATAATATAGGAAATAGAAAATATGAAATTAGAAATATGAAATTAGAAAGCTATAATGATATGTAAGGAAAGGTGAATGGTACTTATGAAACAGATAATTGCAGATAAACAATTCGATATAGAAAGAGCACTTTATCATCTGGAAGATACAAGGGTAAGCAATTGCATATTTGCAGGACCGGCAGATGGAGAGTCTGTATTAAAAGAAGCCAGGAATATCGAGGTGGATCAGAGCCGGTTCTCACTACGCTATCCCATGTGGCATGTAAAGGAATTTACAATGACTGGAAGCACAATGGATGAATTGACACGTGCGGCATTATGGTATGCTGACCACGGTAAAATAAATGATTGTACCCTGGGTGGAATAAAAGCAGTCAGAGAATGTGATGATATTCAAATGGAAAATTGCCAGATCGATTCCCCAGAATTCGGTTGGAAATGCAATAATATCATTCTTACAGATTCAAGTGTTACTTCAGAGTATATTTTTCTGGATAGTAAAAATATCAGATTAGATAATGTGAAAATGAATGGAAAGTATTCTTTTCAATATATAGAAAACCTGGAGATCAATAATTGTGATCTGGATACAAAGGATGCGTTTTGGCATAGTAAAGATATAACTGTAAGAGACAGCGTAGTAAAGGGAGAATACTTGGCATGGTTTTCGGAAGGGTTAACATTGATCAACTGCAAGATTATAGGAACCCAGCCGTTATGTTACTGTAAGGATCTGAAACTCATTAACTGTACAATGCAGGATACGGATCTGGCTTTTGAATATTCTGATGTAACAGCTGATATTATTGGAAATGTAGAGTCCATTAAAAATCCGAAATCAGGAACGATCACAGTGGATAGTGTAGGAACGATCATACATGATAATCCGGTTATGGAATGTTTAGGACAGGTAGTGATTAGAAATGAAACATAAAGCTTATATTTGCATTTAACTTAAATACTCGTTGTTGAAAATCAAAAAAAGTGATAACATACTGTTCTATATTAAGTAGATTTTAGTCTGACATTTGGAGGATTATATGGAGTTAACAACAGTCTTTGGAATTATTGCAGGAGTAGTTGCCGTTGTTGGTGCAATGATTTTTAAGAAAATCAGTTTTACGGTTTTGATAAATCCTGCAGCTTTTTTTGTAATTATTGTAGGCACGATTGCAACGATTCTAAATTCATTTCCAGGTGAGAATCTAAAATGTTTAGGTGCCCTATTTAAAGTTTTGTTTACTAAGAGTAAGGGTCAAAGTGAAGTCGAAATCATCCAGACGATGGTCGAGATGTCATCTACCGCCAGAAAAGAAGGAACTTTGGCATTAGAGTCCAAGATTCAAGAAATTAATGATCCCTTTATTAAAAAGGGTATTCGTATGATAGTCGATGGAACTTCTGATGAAACGATTGCGGACATCCTGGGCACTGAAATATCTGCAATGGAAGAGAGACATGCGACAAATGCTAGTATATTCTCATCAGCTGGAACATATGCACCTACACTGGGTGTTCTCGGAGCTGTGTTTGGCTTGATCGCCGCAATGTCACATATCAATGATACTGCAGCCATGGCTGAAGCAATTGCTGCAGCATTTGTAGCAACCATTCTTGGTATTTTTACCGGATATGTTTTGTGGAACCCTTTTGCTAAAAAACTGAAGGTAAAAAGCCATTCTGAAGTTGTATTAAAGAGCATGATAGTAGAGGGTGTACTGTCAATTCAGAAGGGTGATTCTCCAGTTATGATTCAAGAAAAGTTACTGGCCGTATTACCGCCAAAGAAGCGAGAAGAAGTGCTTAAGGAGTTAAAACCAGTTTAGGGAGGATTGCTTTATGGCGAAGATGAAAAAACATCAACATCCGGAGGAAGAAGAGGGTGGAGAAGCTTGGCTGTTACCCTACTCTGATTTGATGACCTTATTATTAGCAGTGTTTATTGTATTGTTTGCTGTTAGTAATGTTGATAAGGGAAAAGTAGAAAAGATGTCGGGTGCCTTCAAAGAAATTATGATGACAGGAGGAGCCGGAATATTTTCCGGTGATAGCAAAGAGATTGGAATCTTTCCTGATGGTGGATATCCCGTTATAAATAGTAAGAATTATTCCCAAGAAAATGCACAAGCTGCACAAGCAAAAAATGAGGCTACAACTGAGAAAGATGTACAGCAGTTTCTAGGTGACAATGAGATGAAGGACATGGAGGCATTGAAAGCTGAGATTGATTCAGAGCTTCAGAGCGAAAATGTCGCATCATCAGTTACAACTAGTATTGATATGCGTGGACTTGTAATCAGCTTTAATAATGCGATTTTATTTGATTCTGGAAATGCAAAAGTCAAAGAAGAAAATGAAAAGGCCTTATTGGAAGTTGCTGCTATGGTTAATACCACTGAAAATTATATCCGTATTGAAGGGCATACTGACGATATTCCAATTAGTTCAAAAATATATGCATCTAATTGGGAATTGTCTACTGCCAGAGCATCAAGTGTAGTACGATTACTCATTGATAAGGGTAATGTATCGCCAGAGAGATTATCAGCAGTCGGATATGGAGAATATAAACCAGTGGATAGTAATGAAACTCCTGAAGGTCGTGCCAAAAACAGGCGTATAGATTTTATCGTAATGAGTCAGAAGTATAATAATCTGGAAAAGCAGAATTAATTAAAATTAAAGACTATAATAAATTTGAAAATGCAACGTAAAGATACGTTGCATTTTTTTTCTGTATTTATAGGTAAATAGACATGATTCATGGTTATTATTTTTAACTGATAAATAACTGCAGATCAAGTGTCAAATACCTTTGAACTTGGTAGTTATATTGGTGATTCCACATATTTTCTGATCTATATGGAAATGAAAAACGCTGATAAAACTATAGAATATCTTGAAAAAATGTTCAGCGGATTTTATTCAATGCGCGATGCTAAAAAATCCAGATTATATACACACATGGAATTCAAGAAGAATGATGGAATTGAGGATATGAAAGCCATGCTAGTTAAAAACATAGATACTCAAGAAGAATTGAATTTCATAAGAGATAACCCGAGATATATTGAGCTGATACAAAAGATAAAAGGTCAGATGGTATAATATTAGTACTATGAATTTAATAAAAAGTACTCACACAAATACTGGTGTGAGTACTTTTTTATAATTTATATGTCATTTTTCGGATATCAAGATACTAATTCTATTTAGAAAAGTATGATTTTTATATTAATCCTCATTGTTTTGCAGCGCGTCGAAATCCGTTTCACCGGTTCTTACCTTAACGATATGCTTTACATCGTATACAAAAATCTTGCCATCTCCAATATTTCCGGTATAAAGAACTTTTCGTGCAGTTTCAACAACCTCACTGACAGGTACTTTGCTGACAACAATATCAACCTGTATTTTAGGCAGAAGATTCATTTCAAAGCTAACACCACGATAATATTCGGTAAATCCTTTCTGGATGCCACATCCTAGAACATTTGTTACAGTCATGCCTGCTACGCCGATTTTATTCATAGCAATTTTTAAATCTTCAAATTTTGACTGCTTCATGATAATAACAACTTTGGACATTTCAGGTTTATCAGTAGCTGGGCTAACACTGAAATCGGTAACAGGTATAGTTTCTGAAACCGGTTTATCAGATGTTACTACGATAGGCGTGGTTTTAAAGTCTTGGATCTGAGGCACAGGAGCATTATCTTCAGAATAGTAATCCAATTCACTTTTTACTAATTGCATATCGGGATAAGCAGATACTCCCATTTCAGGAATATCAAGCCCATCTAATTCAATTGCAGGTTCTACGCGCAGTCCCCATACTTTATTCAACGCAAGTAAAAATACATAGGATACACCAAATCCCCAAATGATAAGAACTATAATTGCAATGATCTGGGCAATGAACTGAGAAGCATCACCATATAGTAAACCGGTTACATTTCCGGTAACGCCATTCAGACCATCTCCATAGGTTCCATCGGCAAATATCCCTAAAGCTAAAACGCCCCAAATACCATTTACACAATGTACAGAGATCGCTCCAACGGGATCATCAATTTTTAGTTTATTTTCTACAAAAGAAACTGATATACAAACTAAAATACCTGCAACCAATCCTATTACAAAAGAAGAGGAAGCATTAACAAAAGCACAGGGTGCAGTAATTGCTACGAGTCCTGCCAATGTTCCGTTTGCAGTCATTGATGGATCAGGCTTACCATACACCACCCACATATAGAACATTGCCGCAAAACCACCTATAGCACCGGCAATCATTGTATTTGTAGCAACAACAGAGAGTCTAAAATCAGATGCGTTTAAGGTCGAACCGGCATTAAATGAAAACCAGCAGAAAAATAAAATGATAGTTCCTACGATTGCCATTGGAATGTCATGACCAGGAAAAGCCTTCGCTGATCCATCCTTTTTAAACTTGCCAATTCTAGGACCGATTACAATTGCCCCGGCAAGTGCTATCATACCACCCATGCTATGAACCACAGCCGAACCAGCAAAATCAACGACACCATGGCCTAGGCCAAAATTCTTACCTAACGTTGATAGCCATCCACCACCCCAGACCCAGTTTCCAAATATTGGATAGAGAAACATAGAAATAAACAGGGCAATAATAATATAAGCTGAATATTTCACACGTTCTGCCATAGCACCGGTTGGAATGGTAACGGTAGTATCCATAAATACCATCTGAAAGAAAAATAACGCATAGATCCCAGGATCATAAATACCATTTCCACTCAGCATAAATCCTTTTAAGCCCATTATGCCACCAAGACCATGTATAGATAACAAAGAGTTTAGTGCAGAACCACCAGTGCCAAGACCTGCAGCACCGCCGGATCCGCCAAACTGAAAGGCAAATCCTGTCAGGAAATAGCCAATCGCACCAACCAAAAAAACCATAAAATTCATTGTCATGACGTGTGCTGCATTTTTACCTCTGCAGAAGCCCGTTTCCACCATAGCAAATCCGCATTGGAAAAAGAAAACCGCAAATCCCGTCAACATTACCCATATAAAATTAGATCCGTAATAAGCCTTATTAGCTGTTGCTGTAACTTCGCGTAATGTTTCAGAACCTTTTGTGGCAATATAACTAGCGCCGGTAGGATCTGAATTGCCGGGAGATATAAAAACAACAGCTAAACCAATTGCAAAGGCGGCTATTAAAACAACCAAAGAAAATATTTTTACTTTTTTATTCATATCGGTCTCCTCCCTAAATAGAACACAATAATAAAATAATGCTATCAAAATCATAGAGGCCATTACGCGCGGAAATCTTAGACCTCTTGCATTACACTGTATAAAAAAAAGACGTCAGAGCTCAAATGAGAGCTTTGACGTCTTTGTCGTGTAATACATTAATAAAGGAGAATATAGCACTAAAATTTTTTAATTGCAATAGATTTTTTTGGGTCGGATAAGTAGGGGGAGGTTTTTTGTGGAGTTTTTGTTTTTGTATGATGCATTTAAAAAATGCGCTTTAAATGCGCTTCAAATGCGGTTCAAATACGCCTCAAATACGCATCAAATGCGAGTCAAATGCGCTAATAAGTACGTTAATTCGGACAGCATCAAGTATAAGATGTATAAATAAGAACTGTGAGAAAACTAAAGGAAACAGAATTAAATGAATGGAGGTAAGCATCATGAAGAAAGAAATTTATAATACAGTAATGTCTTATGGCTTGGCATTAGAACAAGAAGATTTCATTATGAAAAAAGTTCCTGGATGTGAATTTAAAAAAGCTGGTTGTGGAACAGATTTGATAGCAATACCAGCAGACTTATTAATCGTTAATCCTAATCGACTAGACGAGGAAGAGAAGACTGCGTTATCAGAATATTATAAGGAAATAGAGCCATCAGAGGTTTCTCTTATCCTAACGGAGGAGTGTGAGATCTTTGATAATATCGAGAATGTATACGTTGAAAAAAAGATATTTGAAAAAGCCAGCCACGGAAATGCAAAAGGTTGGTTTGATGATATACCTATTTGGGAGGAGGATTAGCATATGCTTTCAGAGAAGGATATCATATGTATACATCAGACGACGAAAGACTTTTCAATATGGTATAAGCAGTCTATAGAAGCATTAACAAAATTCTTAAATCGTGATATTGCAAAAAATCTTATTCAGTATGCAATGCTGGAGGCAATTGATGAAATTGTTATCAAGGATGAAGTAGAAATTGAATCTGCAAAGCTAACAATGTTGGAATTGTATGATGCAATATTTGAATCAGTAAGTGAATGTGATTATAAAGAATGTGTCAATTCATTTGTAAAGTCAACAAAAGAGTACTATGAATTTATGGAAAAATATCGTCTAGATAGATCTGTAAGTATAAAATCCACGGGAACATATTGGTTAAAACTGGTTGATTCGTTGGAAGGTAACGCAGATAAGTATCTTGAAATGATAAATGAACTGGTACCATTTGTTACATGGGTATGGACTTATTCATTTGAATATGCAATTCAGTATGTTATTGATAATCCGTGCAACGTAACAATAAATAATAGGATTTATAAGCCTTGTAATTATTGGGAATTAAAAGATTTAGAGGATTACTATGATAATTACCCTAATAAGAAAGAACAAACGGATTACCCATATAATGATCGAGAGGAATTACTATTAGATATTGTAAGGCATGGAATGTTTTTGCCTCAAGCGATAATAGTAACAAGAAGGATACGCAGAGGACAAAGATTAACAGAAGAGCAAAGCCAGCATTTAGTAGATTGCGGAATGACAAATGTTGAACAGATCTGTTCTACTCGCTATTTACAATCTATATCAGGAATTTTTTACAATGTGTTTAGAGTTAATAAATTGATATGAGGTGAATATGGTTTTTGCAGTTGATTTTGATGGTACACTAAGTTTTGGAAAATGGCCTAGCGTTGGACCGGAAAACGAAGAATTATTTAAATTCTTATTGCAAAGGAGGAAGCATGGTGATAAGTTGATTCTATGGACCTGTCGGGAAAATAAAGAATTGGACATTGCGATAGAATGGTGCGCGGAACAAGGGCTGATCTTTGATGCTGTAAATGATAATTTGCCAGAAACAAAAAAGTTATACGGCAACAGTAGAAAGATTGGATGTGATTATTATATAGATGACAGGGCTTTGACACCAGGCATATACAAATTATTTTTTGGAGGTAGTGATAATGAATTCAGATATGTTTAAGGATATAAAAGATTCAAAGATAAGAAACCTTTATAACGCTATGTGGGAAGGAAATCCTATTATAAATTCTAACCCAATAGTAAAAAGTAATGCCAGTAAAGAAAAACAGTCAGAAAACTCGTTTTCATTTGATGGCGAGGATAAGGTATCAGTACTTATTGATATTTTTAATATTCCGGAAGAGAATCGTGATATTTTCAAAACAAAATTCAAAATGGCATGTGCAGGATCCGGTCAAGAATATAGAAGAATTACTACAATCCATTCATCGTCATTGTGCGCTTTATTGTTTTTCTATAATGTCACAGAGAAGAATCCACTAAAGATTGATGGGATAGGTGTATTTACAAAATCTGTATTTGAGTTCAAGAGCCCTGTCGTTGATGAAACTCATAATTCTTGTATGGATGTGGTATTGATAGGAAAAAATGACAATGGCGAAGATGTAGTATTATTTCTGGAATCTAAGTTTTCAGAGTATTACACCTCTGTTTCAAAGAAATTAAATAATATTTCTGAACGATATCTAGAAAATGAATATAGTAAAGATATATACAGTGATGCGTTCCTTGATTCACTAAATCTAAGTAAGACTAAAGTGGAAGATGGATCTTTTGATCTGTGTACTGATGATGAATTTTATATTGGTGGCATTAAGCAGATGATCTCACATTATATTGGAATTAGAAATAATCTTAATTGTAATTTTGCAGAACAAGAAGAAAAGGAACAGGAAGAAGTAATAGATTTAATCCGTGCTGGAGCTAAGGTGTATCTGGCAGAAATAGTTTTTGATGCAGTTATTGGAGGGTTTAAATTAGCTAACGGTAAGACATATAAAGAGGCCTATTCTGAAAAATATGAAGTGCTGGCAGCTAAATTGAATGCCGATATTCAGAAGTCAGATGTAAATAATCGATTTATGGTAATGCCACATGAGTTAGGATATACAATGTTCTTAGATGAAAACCAGGAATACAAATTGGATGAGAATGTTAGATTGTTTTACTTTGGATAATTCAGATAAATAGTACATGATTTAAGAGGATACGCAGGAGTGGCGTCGTTTTGACGTCACTTTTTTGATGCTTTTTTTGCTTGATTTTTAGAACTAAGGTAGTCTTTTTATTTTGTAACATAAAATACGTTACAAAATAAAAGAGGTTTAATAGTTAAAAGATTTATAGAAAAAGTTTCGGGATAGAGACTAAGGGTCACTTTTAATGCAAAAGTGATCGCTAGGGAATATTGACAAGTGGTCTTAATCGGTTTGCATTAATAGCTGAGGCCACTCTGAAATCGAAAAATAGAAGCCGTTGATTGATCTATATTTACCGATTAATGTTTGATAAGTTTCGGACTAAGTACAACATCATCAGTGTTTAAATGAAGGACTTCTCGGGCAACAGTTGAAGCAGAACGATCCAAATGACATGCAATAGAAGCAAAGATATTGTCTTGATAGATCATTCGTTCAATAATAATTTTTTCAGGTGGGGTTAATTGCATAGACATAATTACCTCCCTAATCAAACAAATACTAAGGTAAATATAAGCTTTTGCAATAGTAACTGCTAGTTTGCAAGAGTAGTATACAAGAAAAACTAGCAGTTAATAATTCATTTAACGCGAGTTGGGGTCAACCTGAAGTACGTTTTATGGGACAATATATTTGTTAATCTAGTAGTAGCTTAAAAACTGGCTTTATTATAATTATATGCAAAATTAGTTAATCTTCATCCAGACAAAGAAAAATCGCAAGAACATGAATTTTACCTGCATATTCATGATGCGAAAATATATGATTTATGGTAAAATTTAAAAGATGAGTGTATTGCTTTTAGTAGTCTTATGAGGTTGACGATGAAAATAAGCTATAAAAAATTATGGGTATTATTAGCAGAAAGAGAAATTAGCAAGCAGGAATTTAGAGAAATTATGCAGCTTGCAACAGGCACTATGACAAAGCTTAATAAAGGACAAGAGGTATCTATGTCCGTTATGCTAAGAATTTGTGAGTATCTTGACTGTAATATAGGTGATATATGTGATGCAGTCAAAACAGAATAATAAGGTGATAAAACTATGATAGAAAGAATTTGCCCTAAATGCAAAGTACCAATGTCGGGCGAAGTGTGTATAAATCCCAAATGTCGTCATGCGACAGTAACATCCTCGACGATGTATTGGTGCAATGAATGTAACATACCATTGTTTGATAAAGAGTGCTCAATATGTGGGCATGATTCTGAGTATATAGCAACGGATATAAGACCGGTATTTCCTGAAGAAAGACTTTTATTATCGTTATTGAAGAGAAAAAATCCTTTTTATTATCAGGATAAGTCGGTTTGGTATGGAAGTAATTCCTACATTGTTGATGGAAAGAAAGTAAAGTTGGCAATTACCACAATTAACAAGTGGGATTTAGATAAGATCAAAGAACTGAAAGAAAACTATGATAGATATGCTGGTCAAATAAGCTATGAAAGCTTTGATGAAAATATAAGGAAATTTATTATTGCAAATAAGGATCGCTACAACTACATAACCGAAGAGGCAGTGTCCTTTGTACAGCAATATAGAGATCGAGTTCCGGTTGAGGATATGACGGTTTCATTTAGTGGTGGTAAGGATTCTACAGTTACTTCGCATATTGTGAATAGAGCGCTTGGAACAAATAAGGTGTTGCATATATTTGGCGATACAACACTGGAATTCCCTTACACCATGGAATACCGAAAAAGATTTAATGGAAATCCGGAGTCTTTGGGCGTGCGCGTATTAACTGCAAAAAATCGTGAGAAAAATTTCGAAGATTTGTGTGAAGTGGTTGGACCGCCTAGTAGGGTTATGAGGTGGTGCTGTACGGTATTTAAAACTGGAGCTATTCAGAAGACAATTTCGACTGCTTTTAAAGATAAGACGAGCATTTTATCATTTCAAGGAATTAGACATAGTGAGTCTGCGAGCAGAAGAAAATATGAAAGAGAGAGTGAAAGCCCTAAGATTTCGAAACAAACAGTAGCGTCTCCGATAATTGATTGGATTGATTTTGACGTTTGGTTGTATATCTTGACAACAGGTATTGACTTCAATTATGCGTATAGACTTGGTTATACGAGAGTTGGATGCTGGTGCTGCCCTAATAATGGCACCTGGTCAGAATTCTTGTCTAAGGTTCATATGTATGAACAATACAGTCATTGGCATGAACAACTGGTGGATTTTGCTAAGAAGATTGGTAAACCGGATCCGGAAGATTATGTGGCAGACGGAGGTTGGAAGGCACGCCAAGGTGGAAATGGCTTAGAGGCTGCGCAAAAATCAATTGTAAGTTTTGAGCCTTGTGCTACAGATGAAAAGGCCTTTAATTATGACTTACAGAGACCAATTACAGAAGAACTTTATGAGTTATTCAAACCGTTTGGATACATCAATAAGGAGTTGGGTAACAAGCGCCTTGGCGAAGTATATATTCTTAGTAAAACTGGCAAGGTAAATCTTGTTATACAAGGCAGGATTGGTAGTGCAAAGCTGAAGGTTACAATCAAGAATATTCATATTGCGGGGGCTAAGACATTAGCAACGGCTGAAGGTAAGATTCAATGTCAGTTGACAAAATATCAAATGTGCCTTGGGTGTAAAGCATGTGAAAGCGTTTGCAAACATGATGCTATAACGGTCAAAGATGATGGAACAGGAAATATTAGATATTCAATAGATGACGCTCGATGCGTTAGGTGTACGGAGTGTGTTGGTCATTTTAATGCGGGATGTTACATGCGAAAAGTGCTTGGAATAAAGAGGTCATAATATGGCAAATTCAAAAATAAAATTTAAATTACAAGGACATGAGAAATTCCCTTTACGCGAAGGCTGGCTGAATAAAGGCTTGGATGCGGTTTCAAATGATCCCAGTGTTTTTACGAGAAAAGATATTCCAGCTCCAGATGTATTAGGGATTGGAAATAATATGGTTAAGTCTTTGAGATACTGGCTTAGAGCGTATGGGCTTCTTGAAGATAATGGAACTGAATTAACGGACCTTGGTAAAAAAATTTACGCAGAAGACAAATATTTAGAAAAGAATTTTACTTTATGGGTTTTGCACTCTTCTATCGCTAAAAATAAAGAATTGGCAACATCATGGTATTTGTTCTTCAACAAATGTGATGCGGCTGATTTTTCCAAAGAGCAGATTTTTAAAGTGATGAATCGTGAATTGCAGTCTATTGTTCATGGAGGGAAGTACTCAGAGAAGTCTCTTATGACGGATGTTGATGTCCTACTAAATATGTATGGAAAAACTCGGGGTGAAGAGGATCCGGAGGAAAAGAATACTTCTCCATTTGTTGCATTAGGTCTGATTAAACAGAATGATGGAACATGGAGCAGAAAACATCCGGATAGAAGAGTTATATCCGAGTGGGAAGTTTTGTATCAGTTGGCTGTTTTAATGGAGGATAATGACCAGATTTCAATAGAAACAGCTCTTAAATGAAATTACTGTTGCAACAGAGCTGCGAAGATTGGCGTTGTTGTATGATTTCAAGTATTTAAAAGAATAACATATGTTGTTAACGACGTTGATTTGAGTAATAGCTTGTGGTCCAATGTAATACAGACAAAGTCTTGGGTACATCTAAAGTGTCCAAGATTTTGTCCACACTCTCGATTGACAACAAGTTGATTTTATTTTTTATGCTCATCCAGGATGAAAATGATCACAGAGTATACCCTGGTGGCATAGTCTATGGTTTTACCGATCGGATACCGCAGAGTGACGCAACAGTATTGCAGCTTGCCAGCGGGCGATCAGGGATCTTCCCTACAATAAATGGAAAAAATGAGCCACGTGTCCTGTACTTGTGGTTTAATAAGCCGATTCATAAGGCAGTCTGTGAAGCTTTTGTAAATATGATTATTCATGCTGATTATCTGATGGATGCGGGGGATTCTTAAGATTATAAAAAGTATTGACTATTTGTTTTATGAAAATTTGTTAGGAGAATATGTGGATTGATGTTTATAAAAATTTGTTCTTTAAAAAAGGAAAACAATACATGGAGTCTGTATGATTGTTGTAACCCTAACAACAACTTGGGCAATCCTTACTCATGGAAGAAGCGCTTTCCGCCTACCATGAATACTCACTACAGGGATTATCGAAAAGGTATTTTGGATGGAGATAATCCGAATGTCTGGGTACTGAAAGGAAAAGACAAAATTGATGAGTCAACGCTTCAGGTTGGGAGAACTAAAAATCTTGAAAGGTTACTAAGCCATGATATTAAAGGCGATATCTATGATTTTTTTCTTAAAAACATGAATAACAAGTATGGGAAGTTAAAAGTATCCAAATATGATGAACTGACTTTCTATGAAGTAGATATTGAGGAATATCTTAAGGACGATACCACATTTATTTCAATGTATAAAAAATGTCCTTCAGATGAAGATTTAAAAAGTGCGTATCTGCTTATAAGAGCGGCATATGTAGAGGGCAAAATTGCATGTAAGGAATGTAATGGAAGAGACAGCATGTATACACCTTCAACACTTGATGGATGCTATTATGCTTATTGGAAAAAGCAGAAATTGAAAGCCACAGGGACCGGTACGATGGGTTAAAACATAAATTGCTTGAATATTGCGTGACAGAATATGGTATTTGGAGCTGGGGTATAAACTGAAGAAAATGATCAAAGAATATACCATGGTGACATCGTCTGTGGTTTTACCGGTCAGTTTTCGCGGAGTAACGCAACGGTATTGCAGCCTGCCAGCGGCCGATCATTGATCGCCCCTACAATAAATGGAACAAATGAGCCGCGGGGCCTGTCCCCGCGGTTCATAACGCTTGGAAGGATGCAGGGTTGACGAAAACCAACGCTGGATGAGGATACTAGCCTGAATCAGGTTACGCTGACCCTTAAGATGTTTTTCGAAGAAGCAACTGTATCTGCAGAAGTGCAAAAAAAGGGCAGATAAATGGTCAGGATATGGAAACGAGAATGGAACTGATTATTGCGCTGATGAAATCTAATCCTGAGCTAACGCTTCCACAGATTGCTGAAAGCCTTAATATATCTGAAAAGCAGGTCAAAACCGGTAGGGATAAACTAATTAAAGAAGGCAGCATAAGGCAAGAGGAATCTAATAAGAGTGGAGATTGGGAAAGTAATGAAATAGCATAAGATTTCTGAAGAGTAACTTGTGGTCTACTGAACCACAAGTTGCGGAATTAGGTTAAATGTGATCTTTTATTCTACAAAGCAAACGATGTAACGCTATAAGATAAAAACGACGGAAGAAATCATTATCCTGGAATGGTAGTGCTGGTTGCTGTAAAGGTAGATGACCTTAAATCGGTTGGATATGCCGTTGCCATGTATCTACTGGATATGTACGCAGACAATAAATGGGAAGAAGGAATAAATTGAACCATTGGAGCGCTTTGAAGAAGCTTTAGTAGAGAGGTATTCATAGGATAGTATTATGCAGCAATTAGAAGTTGAATATTTTGATGAATATAAGGCAGTGGACAATATATGTCGTGACATGCTATCTGCTGATCAAGGTGTTTCGGAATATATCCGTCAGATGGAAGATATAGAATCATATGCTTGCAGGCAAGTAAAGGGTTGGTATGAAAAGTATAAGATGCTAAAGCATTTGCGCTGGATACGAAATCAGATAGCTCATGGAGAACAACAAGCAGAGATTACACCGGATGACTTGGCTGAAATAAAGAATTTTCATGGTCAGTTATTAAATGTAAAAGATCCATTATCCATTGCATTACATAGTCAAAATAAAAGTCTAAAGCAGAGTTCGTCAGTAGCCTCTAATTATGATCATACACGTCATGAATCAAATGAAGATGAAGGCGAAGAAGTTACTATAGTTGGAGTTATTATAGCTTTGTTAATTGTAGCTATAATTGGTTTTGTGTTTTGGCACATTATATGAGCGATTATAACTTGTGGTCAATCTGACCACAGCTTGAAAACTGGCTTATGGTTCAGTTAACCACAAGTTGGAGGAGTTAATAAAACCAGAAGTTTTCCTAAATGATAATTCTTGAAGTCATACTGAATTATAGATATCATCAAGGAATACTGATTCTATATGGAATGGATGATTCAATTTGTGCTTGAGTAAAGACTAATACAAAACTCAAGTGATACTTGCTTCATTTTTTATTGTATTACCTATATGGTTAGAGACGTAAGCACCGGTGCAAATTAAACCATATTATGAAAGAGGTAATTAAAATGTTTGATACAAAGAAAGTTGCTGAGAGCATAAAAACAGCACGAAACAAAAAGAATATGACACAGATGGATCTTGCTGATCAAATGGGAGTAAGCTATCAGGCAGTTTCAAACTGGGAGAGGGGCAACTCCATGCCCGATATATCAAGATTGCAGGAATTATGCAATATTCTGGATATTAGTTTAGAAGAACTGGTAGGAGAAAAGGATAAGCAGACGGAAATCGTCGGAAAGTTAATGGCCAATGAAGAAGAGGATGTAAGCCTGGATGATATTGCCGAAGTAGCACCGATATTAAAGCCGACTTTGATCGAGAATAAAATTGATGACGCTATTTCAAATAATAAGAAAATATCTTCTGAGACTTTATTAGAACTGGCACCTTTTATGGATAACGATAGCCTTGATAAACTTGCTCGCAAGATGGCTGATACTAATATAAATATGCTTTGCAATCTGGCACCGTTTCTAAAGAAGGATACATTAGATGCTTATGTAGAAAAATGGATTTCAGAAGAAAAAACAGATTTTGATTCTATAGAGGATTTGGCTCCATTTCTTTCAAAGTCTGCTATTAAAAAGCTTGTAGGATATATGATCAGCCATGATTGTGAAGAAGAGATTGTTCGCATTGCTCCGTTTATGGGTAAGGATGGCTGGTCTTTTATTTTGGATAAAGAATCTATATAGTGTAAATGATTTGTAACAGATGGTAGGGCATCAAAATGTACTAAAAACTGTCATTTTATGCCAGTTTTGATGGAAACTGATGAAATTGTTTAAAAGCCGGAAAGCTCAGTAATGGCACCGCTTGGGAGTAATTTTTGAACATGATAAAAATCCTTTTCGTCTGCCACGGCAACATCTGTCGTTCGGTAATGGCGGAATACATGATGAGATATTTTGTACAGGAGCAGGGAATAGGAACGCAGTTCCAGATTGATTCTGCTGCTGCGACTACTGAGGAAATAGGGAATGAGATGTATCCTCCTGCGAAGAGAAAATTAGAGGAAAAGGGCATTCCTTATGGCAATCATCGTGCCAGATTAGTCAGTCCAGCTGACTATAACCTATATGATTACATCATCGGCATGGATGATGAAAATATGCATGACATGAATAGGATTTTCACCAATGATCCCGATGGCAAATTACACATGATGATGTCGTTTGCCGGACAGCGGGACAAAGGGGATAAAGAGGATAAAAAGGATAAAAAGGATAAATATAAAAGCGTTTCTGATCCATGGTATACAAGGGATTTTGAAACCACTTATCAGGATCTGTATTCTGGGATTCAAGGACTTATTAGTAATGCGCTTAAGGAATAACTTAACGATTTAGTTGTCGCAAAATCTGCGACAACTGCCGCCTCTTTACCTTCCAATCATTTTACCCGCCCTTATTATTGCTATACTTTGGTCATACCACTGGATATTCTTCCTGTCGTATCCCACTTCACGGAAATAGATTTCTTTCATGATGTTTTTGGTGGTTTCATCTGAAACATCTATATCATTTTTATTTAGAACTTCATTATAAGCGTCCAGAGCCCCGATACTGAGGTCTGGGCGTTTATTGCTGTCAAACATACAATCAGCCTCCAGAGTACCATCTTTTATCCGGCTGATGTTATATCTTGCGATGATACCGTCGGTATTTCCAAACATTATAAAGGCAGCGATTATTATCGCACTATTCATAAGTATCACTTCTCTGTATTTTATTTTACGGAAGTATCCGATGGTGAGGAGTAAAAATATTAGGAGCAGATATATCATAAAAATGGATGTTATCAGTCGATTCTTGGTGAGGCCATACACACAGATATACAGGTACATCTTGCGAAGGGCTGTCATCCCTAGGAATATTGTCAGGATAGACAGAAGCGAAAGAGCACAGCTCAGTATGGTGGGGCGCTTTCCGTTATTCTCTCGGACCAGAGTGATGGCTATAACCGTTACGATCAGATTGATGACAGACACCCATACCAGCTGGAAGAATCCACCTCTGGCATATTCTGCATATGTCATGCCGCTGGGAAGCTTGTCATAAAATGCCATAAATAGATTAGAAATCTGAAGAACTGCGAATAAAATATAGATTAAGTCTAAGAGCATGACCATAGTCGTCAGGATCTCATAGGGGATGATCTTTTTCTTGCTTCTTTTCGCATCGACAACAGAGACAGAATATTCGTGTAATCTCTCTGGATGCAGATCATTATACACAAGCGCAAATATATAAAATGCAGTTGGAACGCCACATATCAGCATTATAATTTTTTCAAAAACATTATTGCTTATTTTACCGAAAATAGAATCGGAAACCTGACCGAATATTGCATCAGCAGATGACAGCAGTAGTATCACGACAGCCAGAACGGGAATCGCACATAGGATCCCGAGAAGGATCATTATAAAGCTCTTTCTCTTTTTGTCATTTTTATATCCATCGCATAGGATCTCTGCAAGAGAAGCAAACTTCTCAAAGGGAACACAGATCAGCTGATAGATAATATCGGAATAGATATATTGATCAGGACGCTTATTCAATAGTCGCCCGGTTGTCTTGGCGACCCAATACACATATATGAGGTGAATGGAGACTATTCCGATGCTTTTTTCGGTTTCACCGGAAAATACTGAGAAGCCCATCCCAAAGATCAATAGAATCACCATATAGAAAAGAGAATCGGCGGTCTGATCATAACCGGACTTTTTCATATATAAATAAGTGACCACTGTTAATAGAACGGTATATGCGGTCACACCGAATCCGCCTATGCCCGAGAATACGTGAAATCTAAAATATAAGTATCCCAGGATCAATATCTCAATTGCAAATATTATGTCAGGGATCGTTGCCTTGATATTGTTAATTGCGGGTTTGTTATCCTTAGTATTATTAATTGTTGGTTTGTTATCATTGATATTAGTATTTATATCAATATTTGCATTAGTATCAGTATCCATAAGGTTTCTCCTCACTTGATCATTTTGCTGTCAGGGGTATCTTCGTAGGACAGAATATCCCCGGGCTGACAATCCAGCACTCGACA
>JAKPAB010000089.1 GCA_029779695.1 Bacillota bacterium
CAGATTCCACCAGTGAGTCAACAAGCATAGCAGATTCCACCAGTGAGTCGACCAGTACTTCAGATTCAAATAGTGAGTCAACGAGTGTATCAGATTCCACGAGTGAGTCAACGAGTGGATCAGATTCCACCAGCGAGTCGACCAGTACTTCAGATTCAAATAGTGAGTCAACGAGTTTAGCAGATTCCACCAGTGAGTCAACGAGTTTAGCAGATTCCACGAGTGAGTCGACCAGTACTTCAGATTCAAATAGTGAGTCAACGAGTTTAGCAGATTCCACCAGTGAGTCGACCAGTACTTCAGATTCAAATAGTGAATCAACAAGCATAGCGGATTCCACCAGTGAGTCGACCAGTACTTCAGATTCAAATAGTGAGTCAACGAGCATAGCAGACTCCACCAGTGGATCAACAAGTATTAGTAATAGTGCAGTAGTATCAGAGTCAACGTCTGCATCTACAAGCGGAAGTGAATCAATAGTAAATAGTAATAGCGCAGCAAATGCATCAGAATCAGCATCAACAAGTGAGAGTACATCATTATCTGATAGTATTAGCGCATCTGGAAGTGAAAGTGCTTCTGCATCAGAAAGCTTAGCAACAAGCACCAGCACGTCAACAAGCATCAGCACGTCAGGGAGTACTAGCACATCAGTGAGCACTAGTGAATCTGCCAGCGTAGCCGGTTCACAGAGTACGTCAACCAGCACAAGCGGTTCAATGAGTACAAGTTTAAGCGGATCAACTAGCACTAGTGTTAGCACCAGTGATTCAGTTTCTGTCAGCACAAGTGCAACTACTTCTACAAGCGTTGCAGGAGCAGTAGCAACTCCAACAGTAACAATTGGAACAGCGGCAGCAACAACCGCACCTACAGCAACAACCGTAACGGCAGCAGCAACACAGACACCTGTAGCAGGAACGACAACAGGCGGTAATGTAGCTACAAATGGAGCAACAACCATTAACGACAATCAAGTTCCACTTGCAGTCAATCCTAATGATGCTGGGGATACAGATACGACAGCTACAGACAAAACAGAGACAGTAAAGGATGAGAAGACTCCTCTTGCAGTCAAGGAAAAGGTCAAGGAGAAGGATGATAATATCAGCATGTGGCCTTGGTGGATTCTTGCAATAGTTGCAGCAGTTACAGGTAAGACAGCATATGACAAGAAACACAAGAAGAATCTCTTCGCTGAAAAGGATGGCAATAAGGACAAGAAGGATAAGTAAATGTAGGGCAATGTTCAACTAATCCGCATATATAAAATAGGCGAAGGTGCAATAAGTACCTTCGCCTATTTTTTATAAAAAGCATTATTCTAAAAACCAAAAAAATTCTTTAGTCGCAATGCTTGAAATGATAAAATCAAACATAGGAATAGATAATGGGGAACTATAAAGGGCATGAAAATAAAAAATTCAAAAAAGCGTTTTGAAAGCAATAACTTGCTAGGGCAAAAGCTTTTATTTACTCTACTTATTATTGCTATTTATCTGATAGGTCGAATCATCCCGGTATTTGGTGTTGATTTAGCTAGCCACGCGTCTAAATTGGCAGGCACACAGAATCTGCTGCTTCAATCTATCGGAGGCGATGTCTATAGGACTTCGATTTTTGCCCTAGGTATTTCGCCATATATGCTGGCCGGTCTGTTTGTAATGTTTTATTCAGTCATTAAAAATATGGATAAGGACAACAAAGTCTCACCGAGATTTACTAGCAGGCTCACAGTAGCGTTGGCATTTGTCATTACCGTATTCCAAGCAGTTCAGAGATCAATGGACTTCAAATTTCTAGATAGTACCAATGATCAATT
This sequence comes from Bacillota bacterium, assembly GCA_029779695.1. Taxonomy (GTDB): domain Bacteria; phylum Bacillota; class Clostridia; order Lachnospirales; family Lachnospiraceae; genus Lachnocurva. The sequence goes on from JAKPAB010000089.1 coordinate 1,823, forward strand.
TCTTTTAATTATAACATCCATAATAGAACTTATTACAGGAGCCATGATCATCTTATGGCTTGCTGAGAGAAATAAAAAGTACGGAATAGGCGGTCAGACAGCACTGATATTTATCAACATCGTAGATGGGATCGTACGAGTATTTATGATGTACGATATTAGTAAACTGATTATCCCTATTTTATTATCAGCAGCAGTTGTTGCTATTACCGCCTACATGGAATATACAGAGAAAAGAATTCCATTACAGAGAATATCTATTCATAATATCCATGCAGATAAGAACTATCTAGCTATCAAGAATAATCCGGTGGGAGTAATGCCAATTATGTTTTCAAGTGCGTTATATATGGTTCCGGTTTCTATTATCGAAATGTTGTCTAGGACCTATCGGGATAATTCTGATATACAGTGGTTAAGTGTCAACCTGGGACTAGATAAGTTGCCGGGAATCGTGCTGTATCTGTCGGCGTTTATGTTCCTTACCATACTTTTTTCATTTATCATGATCAATCCCAAGGATATAAGTGAGCAGTTCCTAAAGAGCGGCGACGGAATAGTAGGGATCCGTGCCGGAAAAGAAACCACTCATTTTCTGATAAAAGAGATACTTAAGAGTAGCTTGATCAGCGGACTGATAATGGGAATGTGTCTGGCTCTGTCTCTTAGCCTTCAGATTTTTATAAATATAGATAGTGGTCTAGCTATGCTTCCGTCATCCTTTATGATGCTTACCGGTATATGGAGTAATCTTCAGCAAGAGATGAAGGCAGTTAGAAATTATGATTCATACAGAGAATTTTTGTGATCATAAAATGCAAAGAAAATAATAAAAGGGGAAGCTTATGATTTATTTTATACCTGCATGGTATAAGGCTGGATCGTGGTCAGAAAATGAACAGGCATGGCATTCCAGACGACAACGTACAGAGTTTGATGATACGGTAAAGCATATTCAGCTGTTCCATAGGAATCAATTCTATGAATATTCTATAATGCTCTTGGGATATACACCGAATTTTAGGCATTTTCTTCATAGACAGTCGATGTATCATGCGCCATATTGGTCTTGCTTTGATGCAATGCAAAAAATCAGAGGAAAGAGAGTAATGAACTTTTCTTATCATGATCTGGCATGGCCGGATGGAGTTGAGTTCGTATATTCTCCCTTTGTGGTTATAGCGTATCTAAATGGTGCAAAGTACGCAGAAATAGAATTCGGTGAAGACGGTAATATGATAGAAGTCACCATGTTTAATGGTGATGAGACTATTCGTAAGAATATCTATGATGATAGGGGGTTTATTTCAAGCACTATTATCTATGAAAATGGACAGGCTGTTAATCAGGATTTTTTGATGGAAAACGGCATATGGAAGCTAAGAGTCTCTCTCTTGGATAAAACTGTCAGTATCAACCAGGATAGCTCAGATTACAGGATAGAATACAATGGCAATGAGGAAAATATATCTTTTAGTAAGCTTAACTATAGTTCTATGGAAGAGGTTATCAGAGAGGTTACTGAGAGATATCTTTTTAATACGTCGAGATCAGATATTTTCTGCATTGCTATGCATGAAAGACATGTTGAAATGTTAGGAGAGATCCTTAGAAACAGAAAATACATTTTATCTTTTTACGTGGATAGGTATCCTATTGACAAGATAACGGAGATTAGAAGCCAGATCCAGCACTCATCATATGTAATAACAGATTCCAGAGAGAATATGATGTCAATATGTGATTTTAATGTCTATAAGGATAAATACAATATTATCGATATCACGCCATACGATACTCGTGTAGATAAGGGAATCAGTCAACATCTCCATGTGAAAAAGATAATGGTGCCGGTGGATGGACTAAAGGCAGAACAATATAACAAAATAATCGGTACGTTAGGAAAATACCTGTCAGATCATGACGATACGGAAATATCGCTTTTTACAAGGGATTCATCCTATGACATAGAAGATCGAATACTGGGAAATACAAGAGAGATTCTCATAAGTATGGGATATGAACCTGGCTGGGCAGAAAAGGATAATGAAAGAAATTTTTCGGAAAACAAACTGGAATATGAAGAGACTGTAGAAGTGAAGTTTAGGGTAGAGCAGTGTGTGGATGAAATCGATGTCACAGTGTGCATGAGAAAACAAAGGATCATTATGGACCTTCGTCCTATGCCGGAACTATATCTACAGGTTACTGCGATAAGCATTGGTGTACCGCAGATAGTTCTAAACGGAAACCAGTTCATAGAAAATGGCAAAAATGGATTTATCATAGAAGACATAGATGATGCAGGTGAAAAGATATCCTACTATCTGGATAATCTTAGTAATTGGAATGAAGCGGTTATAAGCTCTTATGAACTAGGAAGAAAATTCACTACTCAGGTTTTGATAAATAGGTGGAAGGAGGTCCTAAACACCATTGAATGAGATTAGTTTAAATGTGCTTCAACTTGGAAACTCAGATTGGAGAGAACTTTATTACATTTCAAAAGAAGTAGATCTCACATATAAAAAAAGTATCCGAGAACTTCCGGACAGATCATATGATGTGATATTTGTTGATAAGACATTGTCGGATGAAGAGGTAGATATACTACAAAAAAGTGCCAGGTCTTATACTTATTTTGTTATGGACACAGTACTGGAAACTCCAGCCATGAATAGGCTGTTTATAGCTAAAAGAGGTAGAAAACTTACCAGTGATGAGTTAAAAGAATTCTTAAATAATGAACTGAAAAACTATTATGGCAAAGATTATGGTGAGAAATTTAAGCCAAAGAATATAGAAGTATCGCGTAATTTTAATGGTAGCGTCAGTTGGACTGGTAATTACAGTGTGAATCTAAAAGGCGAATTTGGAACGGAATACCGACAGATTATTTTCTGGAGATATAATATTCCGGTACAAAAGGGTCAAGCGTTGGATTTTTGGCTGGAATATGACAAAGATAAGGATGTGGAGATATGTCTCGAGGTTATAGAATTTGCGAAGGGAAGTATATCGGAAGTTGTTGAAGATGTTATCTACAGCGGTGAAAAGCTTCAGGAGCTCATGACATTTGAAGTAATAGATGATGGCAATCTGTTTCTGAGTGTCAAGGCCTGTGGAGTAGGAAAATTATCAATAATCGCACTTCATGACAGATTTTCCAGAAGAGGACATGGAGTATTTATCCCAGGTGGAAAAAGAACAGTTACATCTTCTGGAGAAGAGATATTTCATTATCTGGATCTTGGTGATATGAAACCACCGTTGGCAGTGTATTTTTCGGGTTATAAGACAATGGAAGGCTTTGAAGGATATAACCTTATGAAGAAATTCGGATGCCCATTTTTACTGGTAGGCGAGCCTAGATTAGAGTGTGGAGCATTTTACCTCGGTGATAATGAGTATGAAGATTCTATGAGAAATATCATAAGAGATGCACTGGATGAGCTTAAATTCTGCGAATCAGATCTTATATTGTCCGGATTGTCTATGGGAACTCATGGGGCATTATATTATGGAGCTGATTTCAGACCTCATAGCCTGATACTTGGTAAGCCTCTTTGCAGTCTGGGTACCGTGGCATATAACGAGAAAAGGATACGTCCCGGTGGATTTCCTACATCTCTGGATGTCCTAATGTATCAGACAGGAGCCTGTGATGATAAGTCTATAGGGCGTTTAAATGACAGATTCTGGATGAAATTTGATAAATCTAATTGGAACAATACAAAGTTTGCCGTAGCTTATATGATCGAAGATGATTACGATTCTGAAGCTTATCAGAATCTGCTGGCACATCTGGGTCAAACCGGGGCCTATATATATGGCAAGGGAATCCATGGCAGACATAATGACAATACCGAGGCAATAGTCACATGGTTTATCAGCCAGTATGAGAAGATCCTGACCGAGGAATTTAACAGATAATAACGGATACATTTACAAAGAGGAAAACTAAAATGGCACAGGAAAAATGGATAATTTATTGGGATGAATATGCTTCAGATACTTATTTATATGGGTCTGAAGTGGATTTTATCGCTAGAGATCATGTGCGTTTTGCTAATTCATTGATGCCATCCGGAACCATTATCAAGGAGTGGTTTTCTAAAACAAATTATCAGAGACAGAGAAAAGAGCCATCGCTTCCGATGATAGACGGGGAGGGACGATATCACTTAACTGTGAATATTGATTGTAATGAAGATCAGAACTGGCTCATAAGGATTATTTTTTTCGATAGATACGACACCGAGGTGGATAGCCTGATAGTTCGTGAAAAAGAGACAGATTTTGAGTGCTCTCTTCGGACATATAGTTATAGTATTCAGTTAATAAATGGAGGAATGAATCAGTTTGATTTTCACTCAATGGTTATAAAAGAACTGGGAAAAAAAGATGTCGGATAATAGCAAATTAAGAAAACTTAATATTCTTCTAGACAAGGTGAAGGGCAAGAAGGCTGAAATAGAGGCACTTTCGGATGATGAGCTGTCGGGGATGACCGAAGTCTTTAGAAACAGATTAAACAGTGGTGAAACTCTGGCTGATATTTTGCCGGAGGCCTTTGCAGCCATTTGCGAAGCTGATAAGAGAATTCTCGGATTATACCCATACGATGTTCAGATACTGGGAGGCCTGGCCATGAATCAGGGGTATCTGGCAGAGATGAACACAGGAGAGGGCAAGACGCTCACTGCCACTATGCCATTATATCTAAATGCCCTTACGGGTAAAAGCGCGATCCTGATGACAACCAATGATTACCTGGCATGTCGTGATGCAGAGGAAATGGGTAAGGTATACAAATTTATGGGACTTACCATTTCAGTGGGAGTAGTGGGTTGGGAAAAGGGAAGAAAAAAGGATAGATTTACTAATAAAGAGAAAAAGGCCATATATGCATCAGACATTGTGTATACCACACATGGTGCATTTGGATTTGATTATCTGTTTGACAACCTGGTGACAAAGCCGGAGGATAGATTTTTAAGAGAACTGAATTATGTAATAATTGATGAAGCAGACCAGGTGCTTTTAGATAGCGCTCAGACTCCGTTGGTCATATCCGGAGCGCCGAGAGTTCAGTCCAATCTATATGAGCTGGCTGATTTTTTCGTAACTACATTAAGAGAAAAAGAGGATTATGAAACAGAGGATAAGAAAGTATGGCTCACAGCAAAGGGTGTAGAATATGCTCAAAGATTTTTTGAAATCGACAATTTTTATTCTAGAGAGAATTTTGAGATAAATCGTCATGTAAATCTGGCACTGAGAGCTCACGTGATTTTTGAAAATGAAAAAGATTATGTAGTAAGTGATGGAAAAGAGATCATTCTTTTAGACAAGGCAACAGGCCGTATGATGCCTGGAGTCAAGCTTCGTGGCGGAATGCATCAGGCGATAGAGACCAAGGAAAAGCTCAAGGCATCAACAGAAAACCGATCAGTTGCCGCCATTACCTATCAGAACCTGTTTCAGCTCTTTCCTAAAATGTCAGGAATGAGCGGAACTATTTCTGATGCAAGAGATGAACTTTTGGATCTATATGGTGAGGATATTGTAGTTATTCCTACTAATAAGCCGGTTATAAGAGAGGATATGCCGGATCTCTATTTTCACGATTCTATCAGTCAGTTTATGGAAGCTATTAATTGTGCTGAGAAATACCATGATTCAGGTAGACCTGTACTGATAGTGGTATCATCGATTGCAGATACAGAGGCAGTATCCAGCTTACTCATGGAAAAATCTATTCCACATAGCGTTTTGAATGCCAACAATGAATATTGGGAAGCGGAGATCATCCGGGTTGCCGGAAAATATAATGCTGTAACGGTTGCAACGTCTATGGCAGGAAGAGGTACAGATATCAAGCTTGATCAAAAATCCAGAGAACTTGGAGGTCTGGTAGTTATCGGAATAGGACGAATGGAAAATGTCCGCTGTGAGAGACAGGCAAGAGGAAGGGCAGGTAGGCAGGGAGACCCGGGAATGAGCCGGTTCTACGTATCACTTGAGGATGAGGTCGTTACGCAAAATGGTAAGAGCAATATAGACAGATACATAAATGGTGAAAAACATATTGGAAAGTATAGATTGAAAAGGATAATAAATTCTGCCCAGAGACTTACAGAAGATCTAGCGGTAAAGAACCGACGCCAAGTCATGGATTATGATGAAGTAATGAAGAGACAGAGAACGGTTATCTATTCAATGAGAGACAGGCTGTTAAATGGTGAAGCCACGATTATAGAAGATAGAGCTGTGATAAATCCTGTTAGTAAAACAGAAACAGGTATAGATAAGAAGGCAATTATAGAGGTTGCAAGAGAAAATATCAGAGACTTCATTAAGACAGAAAAGACCATTACAAGGGATGAGATATCAAGATATTTAATGGATAATATATCCTATATAGGAAACGCAAGAAGTTTAATCGATGGGTATGAGTCGTATAATAAAAATGTCTTAATTGAAAATCTTGATCCGGACAAGAAAAAAGACGTTGAGAGATTCCTCATGAAAAGGGTTAGGGCCGGACTGAAAAGTCAGGAGATGAATCTAGGCAAGAAAAGCAGATTGAGAGAATTCCTACGGGTGGCAACACTTACAGCTATTGATGACGCATGGGTAGAAGAGGTTGATTATCTAAACCAATTACAAGCTGCTGTCAGTGGCCGTGCCTCGGCCCAGAGAAATCTGGTATTTGAATATCAAAAGGAAGCTCGATACTCATTTGATAATATGGAAAAGACAATCAAGAAAAATATCATGCGAAATGTACTTCTTAGCAGCGTATATGTGGATGAGAAGTATAATCTGCATATAATTTTGCCATAAATTATTAATATGTGAATGGAGAATAAAATGGTCTACAACTTCAATCTCGGAATAGGATGGGCATCAAGTGGGGTAGAATACGCCCAGAGCTATAGAGCCGGAATATTTAGAAGAGCCAAAATACCGGCAAAATTTATATTTACTGATATGTTTCCTACGGAAAATATTTCCCATATGACCAAGAATATAGGATTCGAAGATTCAGAGGTCATATGGCTTTATACTTTTTTTACAGATACGAAAATAAGCCCGGTGACTTATACCCTTCGACAATTTGAGAATACTATTGATCGGGTTGATTTTATCAAAAAAAAAGAAGGTAACGTGGTGAAGTATATTTTTCCGGGAAACGGGAATTTCTATACTTGTTTTTTGGTTGATAATAAAACCGACAGAGTACATAGAGTAGAGTATGTCTCAGATGGTTTCTTGGTAAGAAAGGACTATTTCACATATTGTAGGATATACACGGAATACTATGCGCCACTGGATAATAAGGCTCATATGT
>JAKPAB010000094.1 GCA_029779695.1 Bacillota bacterium
TTTTTCTATGAAGAAAACTAAAAAATTTCTTGCAGGAGCGGTAACTTTATTGGCTGCTGCAACTTTAGCAGCATGTTCATCAAGTGCCGATAAAGATATCATCACGATGAAAGGTAGCACCATCTCTGTTTCAGAATTTTATGATCAAGTAAAATACAATTCTCAAGCACAGCAGGTTTTGCTTTCTATGATTATTGGTGAAGTATTCGAAAAAGAATACGGTGGTAAAGTTTCTGCTCAAGAAGTAGATGATGCATATAATGATATGGCAGAGCAGTATGGTGACTCTTTTGCCTCTGCACTTGCATCAGCTGGTTTGACTGAGGAGACATATAAAGATCAAATCCGTACAAACAAATTGGTTGAATATGCAGTTAAGAAAGCTGCAGAAAAAGAGTTAACGGATGATGCATATAAGAGTGCTTATGAAGCTTATACACCAGAAGTAACAGCTCGTATTATTAGGTTAGATGATGAGACTAAAGCAAAAGAAGTACTTGCATCTGCACAAGCAGAGGGCGCAGATTTTGCTCAATTAGCGAAAGACAATTCTACTGATACTAATACAAAAGATGATGGTGGAAAAATTACATTTGACTCATCATCTACTACTCTTCCAACTGAAGTAAAAACCGCTATCTTCGCCTTGGATGCTGGTCAAGTCGGTGCATCAGTTATATCCGTTTTGGATACATCAACATATACTACCAGCTACTATGTTGTAAAATTAGAGTCTAAGACTGAGAAATCTGATAACTGGAAAGATTACAAAGACAAATTGAAAGAAATCATTCTTGCTGAAAAACAAGCAGATTCTACTTTTGTCTCTAACGTCATTAAGACTGCTCTCCAAGACGCGAATGTGAAAGTAAAAGACTCAGCATTCCAAAACTTGTTGTCACAATACATCACCACTGAAGAAAGTAGTTCATCTACTGAATCTTCTAGTTCATCTTCATCAACAACTGAATCTTCAACAGAATCGTCATCATCAACGACTGAATCTAGTTCATCTGGTGAATAATGAACAACATATATTAAGATTAGATACTTGACACCTTAGTTCAGAAAATTGGCGGTTGTTGCGAGCCATCTAAACCAAGTATTTTGCTACTTAATACTACAATTGAATAGTGGAACCTGGATTCACAGTTTAGCCGATCTATCTTTCATAAGAAATGCTTTACTACTGAATACTGGTTCTTAAATGAGAATGACAAGTCATTGAATGAAGGTGGTACCGCGGTTCTTCGCCCTTCGTTTGATTTCTTGTTATTTTTTTGAGGTGATTATGAAACAATTTTTAGTGAAACAACGGTTTACGTTTGGCGGTGAAAAATTTGATATCCAAGATAATTTTGGACAATTGGCCTATCAAGTTAAAGGAAGTTTTTTAGAAATTCCGAAACGCTTTACTGTCACCAATGACCAAGGTATTGAAATTTGTCAGAT
>JAKPAB010000098.1 GCA_029779695.1 Bacillota bacterium
GAAAAAGACCTGGAGTATGCGCAGAAAGAAGAGTTCAAAAAAACATATAGGCAAAAAAGCACTGACTTCACAAGAAAAAGGAAGTTAACTATGTTTGATATCATTCTATCTACCATTACTCGAGTTGGTTTTTCATTGAAACTTGAAATCAGGAGATATTTAAAGATGAAACAAGATGACAAAACTGTATCAAAAGTAGCGTATTTAAAACAACGTTTAAAGCTTGATCCCAAAGCTTTTCTCGCTTTGAATAGCTTTCATTTAAAGAATTTCTACAACGAAGAGACAGCAAGAACAATTAAGAATTATTTAGTTCTCGCTGTTGACGGTAGTAATATTACTATACCCACAAATAAAGAAACTCTAGAATTATATGGTAACTCCTCGGTGCCATCTGCAAAGCCTACTGCACAGATTGGTCTTTCTTGTATATACGATGTGTGTAATGAATTTATTTTAGATATATCTATTAACAGGAATAATTTTGACGAACGTGCTGCTGCCGAGAAGAATATTGATAACATTGCTGAAATTATTGAAGACAAAGCCTTTATCGTTTTGTTTGATAGAGGTTATCCTTCAATTGAAAATATGCTTAATCGATTCGAGAAGGGACAAAAATTTCTCATGAGGTTAAGCTCTTCGCAGTTCAATAGAGAGCAATCGTCTATGACTTCCGATGATGAAATTATTGAGATAAAATTTGATCAGACCCGTATTAACCCTTATCGAAATACAAAGTTTGCAGAGAAACTACGTACTGTTGGTTCTATGTTTGTAAGATTTGTACGCGTGCATTTATCTTCCGGTGAAACTGAGTATCTTGCTACTAATTTAAGCCAAGAAGAGTTCAATACCAAAGAAATTTCGGACTTGTATTTTATGCGATGGGCAATAGAAACAGTATATGATACCTTAAAAAACAAATTAGAAATCGAAAATTTTACAGGAACAAAACCGTTACTTATAGAACAAGATATATATGCGACAGTATATCTGTGTAACATTATCCAAGATGTTATTCGAGATGCCGAAGAATCGTTAAAGCGTGAGGGAAAACTTAACAAATACAAACATGTTATGACTATAAATAAAAACTTCGCAATCGGAGTAATGAGGGATGAACTAATAGGATTTGTAGCAACTGATAGTGATGTTGAACGCAGAATCTTATTCGAGAAAGTCATAAAAGAAATACAATCAGAACTTATACCTGTAAGAAAAGGGCGTTCTTTCAACAGACACAAAAATGCAAAAAGCAAGAGGTTCTTTAATAATATTAAAAGAAACTCCTAGTTTTCCATATTCCTAATATTTACATAGCAAGAGTTATTGTTATAAACTATAACTTAACTTTTTTATGTCATTTTTTTAAATCTGTAACAAGACAAAGATAAAGTGTATTAGAAGGATCAATAAAATACCGTGCCAGTTAATTTAAGATTTGAAATAAACTAAGAGATCGCAACAAAACATGTATTGCGATCTCTTAAGTTAATGACATTGGCAGATGCCCTGCATTTTGGGGTCGATTAGTATTGAGACTTTGCTTGACTGGTCTAACATGTTGTTTGATATGTCAAGATGCAGTATGGAGTTAACCGTTATCTGCTCCTTGCCTGTATTCAGAAACATGTTTCTTGCTACCTTGAGTCCCTCCGGCCTGTTGTTCTCTGAAGAGTTTATCAAAAGTCCTTTTCCAGTACCATATATTCTGCAGTCAAATATATTGCTGTTAATATTTATCTTCCCAGGTATCGTAGTACAGTTTATTGAATAGCTTTCAGGCTCTGCATTTTCAAATGCACAATTCACAATATCTGTATACGATC
>JAKPAB010000103.1 GCA_029779695.1 Bacillota bacterium
AAATTGTGAGTATGGCGGATTCATGCTTCCTATTTCTCCGATAACGAATATACTGCAAAAGTATTGTAATGAACTGGAGAACTCAACTGATTATGAAAAGATGACTATATCGGGTACAGGGACTATGGTTTCCTATATAAATACATTAGCATATAAGTTAAAAGATGGAGATTTTAGTGGAGCATATAAGCGAATTGAAGAAATTCTTGATGCCTGCGGATTAGAGCCTATTGAGAACAATGAGTTAAAGTGGGCTAATGATAGAGGAATAATAGGTGAGTATAAGGCTATTTATAAGAATTTTACTTCTATCATTGACTGTTATAAGAAATTACCTGAAAGCAAAAGGTGGGTTGATTATTTTTCGGATGCACCAGAAAAATTAAGGAATCATACCGAGGTGAAGAATTTAAGCAACTGTATTAAGGAAATAGAGTTATTTGTTAACGGCGGTCTTGAACAAGAGATTGAAGATAACGAGCCTGTTATGCTGAGTAAGCCTGATGAATTTTTGGCGCTTCTTAAAAAGAGGGTAGAAGATATGCAGCAGTATGTAGGGCTTATTGAAGGTTATAAAACAAATGTAATGAATTTAGCAAGGACAAAGAAGAATGAGTTTTATGATAATTTGCTGATAAGTACCATAGATAAGATATGCAGAGTACAGGGGAAACCTCCCGTATCCGCACAAATAAATATGGAAGAGTACCCAAAAGAGGAAACTTATGCTGCTACAAAAGAAGCGATACAGAATAAAATGAATTTGCTTGCAAGTGAAGGTGAATCATTCTTTAAAAACTCACCATTAATTAAGAAAACTACATTTAGTTTCTTTAAGCAGGTAGTAGAAAAGAATGGAGACATTAACTGGGATGACTACCTTGAGGAAAAGCGTGAGTTAGAATCGGTGAAACTCATTCGGACAAAGGTTGAGGTACTGTGATGGCTATTCAAATATTAGATGAATATAAGAATAGAACAGAATACAGGCTTCTTAAGGATTTTTATGACTGCCAGGTAACCCAGATGAATTCACTGCAAACTGGAGTCTTAGTTCTGCCTGGAATTCTATTAAGTAAACTAAACAAACAACAGTTAGACTTACTTAACACATGGCTGGAGGATAATAAAAACCAGTTAATACTTACACCTTCCTGGACCGAAATGAATTTAAAGGAAATCCTTCACTCATCGGTAGATATAAGAATAAGTAGAACAGATGATAATTATGAGGGAATTCCGATAGGCTTTTTGATTGATACTACTGTAAAAGATGTTGTATTTCAACAAAATGGAAAGAAATTTGGGATTCATTACAGGAAGAATACGGGAACAGGTCTAGTAACGGTAGTCACTCTACCGTTATTGGACTATAAAATGATTCAGTTAGAAGATAAATTAAAGGCTCTTTTTAATTCCCTGCTCCTTGCTGAGGATGTTAAACAAGAATCCTTGGTAGAAACAAAAGATTTTATATTAGATGATATTCATATTTATTTGATTATCCTGACAGGGGCTGGTATTGACTTAAGTCAGTGTCTGTCAAGTATAATTCAT
>JAKPAB010000105.1 GCA_029779695.1 Bacillota bacterium
AAGATTACATTATATTTCTTCAGCTCTTCGTACATGTCACAGAAGTCCAATAGGTTCCTGGAGATCCTATCCAACTTCCAGACAAGTAGGTGAGTGAACTCTCCGTTGCGGATCCTGGACATCATTTCCTGATAAGCAGGCCTGTCCGTATTCTTGGCAGAGTAACCTGCATCCTCAAAAATCTCATAGTTATCTATAGCCAACAGGTATTTTGAATAGTTTACGAGCTCCTCTCTCTGGAAGGGAAGGGAGTCCTTATCTATCTGGTGGTGAGTAGAAACCCTTACATAAATAGCAACTTTATTATTCTTGCTTTTATTAAACATAATATTCCCCCTTAAATTTGTGTCGGTTTAACAGAGACAAACCGTATAAAAAAGAGTTGCGTCGAATCATCGACGCAGCAACATTTTATAATTTAGTTTTATTCACCCATTACATCGGTTATTATGAAGTTTCCATCCTCAAACTCATATGCATATTTAACAGTCCTATTATTATAATCATCTTCCCAGAACACAGCACCTTCAATAACCTCTGTAACACCTTCACCAGCTACACTGGCCATTAAATCGTCTGCGTACATTCTTAGAAGTTTGTTTCCGGTTTCCTTAGAATTTTTAACATCAAAACTTCCATAGACAAGTAAAATATAATCACCTTCAGTATCTGTACCTAAATTATCATTTAGCTTAATATCAGTAATCGTGGCATTTAAGTAATCACCAGACTCAATGCGACTCAAAACTATGTCATATATTTCTGCTTTCCTACCCTCATAAGGATTAGCAAGTTCATTACCTGCAGGAACTTCATCCTCATTAGCAGTAAGTTCATTATCACTCACTACAGCAGGGGTAGTATCTGGTGTGCTTTGTTCGGTATCTTCATCCGGACTAAGAAGAGCAAGTCCAACAGAGGCTACCAAGAAAATTAAAATACCTATAAATATTTTCTTCTTTTTCATATTCCCAGCTCCTTTTTTAATAATTATTTGTGTCGGTTTTACAGAGGCAATTATAATTTGTGTCGGTTTTCCAGAGGCAAATTGTGTCGGTTTAAACGAGGCAAATATATTTGCGTCGGTTTTCCAGAGGCAAAAAGCAATTTGCGTCGGTTTTACAGAGGCAAAAAGCAATTTGCGTCGGTTTTCCAGAATATATATATCTTATCTTATCTAATCTTATTATTAATATATATAAAGATAAGATATGATTAGATAAGAAACTATTAAAGAGTAAATATATTAATTAAATTAGAATTTAGATCTAAGCTCTACAACTTTACCTAATATTTCTACTGGTAGGTTTATTATTTGTTCGTTGTTATAAAAAACAGGCTCATAATTTGGGTTAGTAGGTATTAAATAAATTCCAGTATCATCCTTTTTGATTTTTTTAATAGTAGCATCTTGGCCATTAATTATTACTATACCGATATCTCCGCTTTCAAGATCTGGTTGCTTTCTAACAATAACCACATCACCATCGGAGAATTTAGGTTCCATGCTATCACCTTTAATTTTCAGAGCAAAATAATTCCCACTAGATGCCATTTCTTCTGTTACTTCTTCATAACCTATGTGATCAGTTATAGCCTCCAGTGGAACACCAGCTACTATTTTACCAAGAACAGGTATTTTGGCTGACCCCTTAGGAGGTTCATCGCCGATTAAAGAAGTGATATGTATTCCAAGAGCATGAGCTATATCATATAAAGTCTCAATGCTTGGATTATATCTCCCGCCTTCAACATCCCCTAAATAAGATCTAGAAATATTTGCTTTATCGGCTAATTCTTGTTGAGTCATACCTTTTATTTTTCTTTGAACTTTAATATTCTTCCCTACACCCAAGACTTCTAAGCTATTCATATCAACACAATCCTCCCTTTTAAACTAACGGTATTCCCGACCTAATATATATCATATTATAAAATTGTCGGAAATACTATCAAAAAATCCTTGACATCCAGACGGAAATACCTTACAATGTAATCAAACACTGGAGGTGAAAATGTTGAATAAATTTAACGACTTAATTAGACAAAAAAGGATAGAGAAAAAACTAACACAGCAAGAAGTAGCCGATAACATTGGAATCTCAAGGAACTATTTATCTGACATCGAGAACGGAAGATATAACCCTAGCTTTAAGAATGCTATAAAACTTGCTACATTCCTTGAAATTGACCTTAATTTATTGTCTTCAATGACGGAAATACAAGACATAGAGAACGCAGAACAATAAAGCTAAACACAAAAGGGGGAAAATCTGATGTTAGCTGCAGAGAAAATTGACAGAGCAACAACTCTGGCCGAATACATGGAAAAAGAGTATGGAGTAACTCCACAAAATATAGATGAGAAATTAAAAGAATTGAAATCAATATTTTATGAAAGGAGGACAAGCAATGGAGGGGGTAAAAGGGTTCAATGCATTAACCGAGGATCAACAGCAGTTGCTTATCAGAACCAATAAAAGGCATAAGGCTGGAGTTGGGACTGACTACAAAGACGGCTGGACACCAGTAAGTGTAAGTCCACTAGGAAGAAATCTAAAAGTAATATTTAAAAATGGAGAATGGCTCCACTATACACCAGAAGGAACCTGGTACTGAAGAAAGGGGGATAAAATTGCTTAAGATTAAAATGTTTTACAAAGAGGACCCAAACTATAGCTTTAGCTGCGACAACTGCAATTTAGAACCAGAATCAATATATAGATACAGCATAATAGATAAGAGCAATAAGGAATACACAATAGCAACACTATGCGATAAGTGCTCAAGAAAACTATCCAAATTACATGGCATATGTCCCATAACTCCAGAGCATGGCAGAAAAGGCATAACAATAGATTAAAACAAATAAAGGGGGAAGTAAATTGACAAATATTATTAAAGTGAAGTTCAACAAAGATGGACAACCTCAAGGCAGAGAATACAGCTACCTATCACCAATAGAGGTAGAAGTAGGAGACATAGTGGAAATGGAAACAAAAGGCGGAGTAGCCAAGGGAACAGTAACACAAATCAATGTCCCAGCAAGTGAAATAGAACCATTCAAGGATAAGATCAAGAGCATAATAGGCCTGGCACCAATAGAGGAACCAGAAGTAAATGAGGAAATAGCTGCAGAAAAGGAGGCCGACCATGAAAGATAAATACTGGGTAGCATTTATAATCGGTTTAATACTGACACCGTTCGCACACAAGGCAGCTACAGCACAAAGAGGATACTTTGCGATAGGGGGTGAGATTTTAATAATACCACTACTGATGATCCTAGTCCTGGCTGCAGACCAGGTAAAAGAAATGATTAACGAGATTAACGAAGTATTTAGGGAGAGGGAGGAAAGAGAATGGGAACAAAAGGAAAGGGCCTCCAGCACGGGCAGGTGCTAAAGGCCACAAACCAAAATTCTTATACGAATATTATATCAAAATTAGACAGTAAAGCAAAGAGAATTATTAAGGAAATAGAGGAAATGTTAGGCTACAAAGTAGATAAAAAACAATTCATAGAGGCCTACGATTATGCAAAACACAAACTAGCATGGCAGAGCAAAAGATACAACACTATCTACGATGAAAGATATCTAGCAATAGTAACAGCTGAAGTATATGAGCAACAAGCATTTACAGAATTTATGGAAAACCTAGCAAGGAGGATATACGCATGAAACTAATATTAGAGAGTATGAAAATTAGAAACTTTAAAGGAATCAAGGAGCAGGACATAACATTCAACCCAACAGAAACAACCATATGTGGAGAGAATGGAACTGGAAAGACCACAGTAGTGGACGCATTCAACTGGCTACTGTTTGAAAAGGACAGCAAAGGGAGAACTCAATTCGAGATTAAGACACTAACAGAAGACGGAGAGGTAATCCATGGCCTGGACCATTCAGTAGAGGCAGTATTCAAGATAGACGGCCGAACATTAAAACTAAAGAAAATATACAGAGAGATCTGGACAACGAAAAAGGGACAAGACCAGGAAGTATTCGGAGGTCATGAAATAGAGAGATTTATCAACGATGTACCAGTAAAGAAAAGCGAATACGAAAGCAAGATAAATGAGCTGATAGATGAGAAAATATTTAAACTGCTAACAGATCCACTCTACTTCTCACAACAGCTACACTGGAAAGATAGAAGGAAGATCCTGTTTGAACTAGCTGGAGAGGAAATATCAAAAGACCAAATATTTAAGGCTAATCCACAATTAAGGGTCATAGAAAAAGACCTAGAAGACAAGACCATAGAGGAGTTAAAAGAGACTCTGAAGTACCAAAGGTCACAGCTAAATAAGGCTAGAGAAAATATACCAGTTAAGATAAATACACTACATGAGACTATAAAGGAAGTCAATAAAGATGCCCTGGATATAAGGATCAGAAGTGTAAGGGGCAGCATTAAGGCCATAGAGGAGCAAATGCTAGACCTATCTAAACTAAATGAGGAAAAGCTTAAAAAGCAGGATGAACTCTATAAACTAAAAAGCAGACTGAAAGAAATAGAGCACCAGGCAAAGCAGGAAATAGTAGATCCAGACCAAGAGCTAAAGGAACAGATTATGACCTTTAAATC
Organism: Bacillota bacterium; assembly: GCA_029779695.1. GTDB lineage: Bacteria > Bacillota > Clostridia > Lachnospirales > Lachnospiraceae > Lachnocurva. Next base: position 4,597 of record JAKPAB010000105.1, read on the forward strand.
CAGGATAAAGGAATTAGAGACAGAGCTGCAGATGGAAAGAAGAGCTTCTAGTAACCTGGAAAAAGTTATATTGGTAGGCAACAAGGAACTGGAGCGATTAAGAGAAGATTACCAATTTGAAGCCAATAGAAAATTTGAGATAGACGAGAGCATAAAAGAGTGCCCTACTTGTAAGAGGCCTTTCTCCGAGGAAGAGATACAAAGCAAAGTGTCTGAATTAGAAGAAAACTTTAAATCCTTCCAAGTAAAAGAACTCATGAGGATAAGGGATAAAGGGCAGGCCCTGGCTGAAGATGTAAAGGGCTATGAGGAAGAGCTGGAGCAAGTAAATAAGAAGATAGCAGACCTTGAAAGAGAGATCCAGCACATTGAAAAGGCCATAGAAGATAGAGAGAAAACTATAGGCACAAAGCCAAAACCAGACATCCAAACATTATTAGCTGAAAATGAAGAGTACAAAAGCATTAAGGCTAGGATCCTGGAGTTAGAAGCAGATCTTACAGCTAAACCAGATACAGTGGAACTTAATGAACTAAAGACCAAGAAGGCAAGGTTAGAGGAAGAGCTTATAGAGCTAGAAAAGGACCTCCACCAGTATGAAATCAACCAGGAGACTAGGAAGAGGATAGAAGAACTAATGGCAGAGGAGAAGGTTCTATCACAACAGATAGGCGAGGTAGAGAAAAAGGAGCTCATAGTAGACAAGTATATAACCACACAGGCAGAGTTAATAGAAAAAACCATAAACGAGAAATTCAATCAGGTATCCTTCAGGTTATTTAAAAAACAGGTTAACGGTGGACTAGATGAGACATGTGATGTACTGGTAGATGGAGTACCCTTCGATAATGCCAACACAGCAGGGCAGGTTAATGCAGGCCTAGATGTAATAAACAGCCTATGCAAGTACCACAACACCTATACACCAATATTTATAGACAACCGAGAAAGCATAAACGACCTAATAGACACTGACTCCCAGTTGATAAACCTTAAAGTGACAAGGCATAAGAACTTAAGAGTAGAACAGGCATAGGAGGATGCTATATGAAGGATAAGAAAAAGAGGATCGTATGCCCAAGGTGCAAGAATAACCGAATAGAAGAGACTGATAACTTCTGCATAATATGCGGAATGAAGATTATAAAAAGAGAGGGGAATAAGAATGAGCGAATTGTTAAATAAGCCAGTAATTTATGAGGCAAATGGCCAAGAGGTAAAGTTAACAGGTAATATAGTAAAGGAATATCTAACTAGAGGAAATGACCAGGTAACAGACCAGGAAGTAGTAATGTTTATCAACCTATGCAGGTACCAAAAGCTAAATCCATTTTTAAATGAAGCCTACCTAGTAAAATTCAAAGGAGCACCAGCACAATTAATCACAAGTAAGGAAGCATATATGAAAAGGGCCTTTGCGGATCCTAACTTCGAAGGCTTCCGAGCTGGTATCATAGTAAAAAGAGGAGAAGAGATCCTGGAGCTTGAAGGCAGCTTCAGTCTACCTGGAGATGTACTACTAGGTGGATGGGCCGAAGTCTATGTCAAAGGTAAAAAACATCCATATATAACAAAGATAGGTCTGGATGAATTCTCTAAAGGGCAGGCAACCTGGAAGGCGATGCCAAAGACGATGATAAGAAAAACAGCTCTAGTGCAAGCCTTAAGAGAAGCATTCCCAGATGTCCTAGGGGCTATGTATACAGAAGATGAGCAGGGAGTAATTAGAGAAGTAAGTGCTACAGAAGTGGAAGTAGAAGCTGAAATAGAAACCATGGCCAATAAAGAAGTAATAGACATACCCGAAGAAGATATAGAGCATATAGATCCAGAACCACAACCACAGCAGCCTCAACAGACTCAACAGCCTAGACAACCAAAAAGACAGAATACTGGCCAACAAGTACAGCAAACGGTAGAGGACCTATACCAAGGGCCAGGGTTCTAAAATGAAACTTAAAATACTAGCAAGCGGTAGCAGTGGAAACTGCTACCTGCTTGAAAACGAGACAGAAATTTTAATTATAGAGGCTGGAATATCATTCAAGAGAATTCAGGAAGGCATAAATTTTAATATAGGGAAGGTAGCAGGATGCCTAGTTACCCATGAACATAAAGATCACAGTAAGGCAATGATGGATCTAATGAAAAATGGAATAGATGTATATACCAGCAAAGGAACAATTGAGGCCCTAGGAATAAATGACAGCTATAGACTAAAACAACTAATAGCACATGAGACAGTAAAAGTGGGGGGATTTACAATCCTCCCATTTGATACACAACACGATGCAGCAGAGCCACTAGGGTTCCTAATACAGCATAAAAACATGGGAAAGCTGCTATTCATAACAGACTCATACTTCTGCAAGTACAAGTTTAAGGGACTAGACCATATACTGGTGGAATGTAACTATAAGAAAGAGATCCTAGAGGACAACATAGACACTGGGAAATTCCCAGAGCTATTAAGAGATCGGATAATAAAATCACACTTTGAATTAGAGAATGTAAAGGAATTCTTAAAAAGTAGCGACCTATCAATGACCAAAAACATAATACTAATACACATGAGTAGTCAAAACAGTGATAAGGAACTATTTAAAAAAGAGATAGCAAGAGCAACAGGAAGGCCAGTATTTATAGGAGCGAAAGGATTGGAATTATACATCGGCCAAGAAATATTCTAGGGGGTTGAAGTTATGCAAGCTGAAAGGCTAATTCTAAACATAGGGATACAAATACAACAGTTTTATAAATGGCTGATGGATAACAGCCTGACAGCCACAGAAATATCATTGTGGCATGCATTGATGTATGTAGCGAATGAAGCAGGATACCCACTATGGCTATCAGTAAGCATATCAAGATTAGAGAAACTAACTGGAATGAAAAAGGATGCAATATATAAAGCTAGAGAAGGACTTGAAAGGAAAGGAAGGATTGAAATACTACAAGGCCAAGGAAGTCAAGCAGCAAGATATAGACTGATACTATTTGAAGAAGTCGAAGATCATACAGAGATTGAAGATACACCAGACATAAAGGAAACAGTAGAAGAAACACCAGAGCTACCTGCAGAGCAACCCCCGACAGATCTTCCAGGGCAAGAAAAGCCAGTCAATATATTTAGAAGGATACAGGAGCTAATACCAATGCCACCTTCAATAGATGTAGAGCATATAAAACAGTTTATGGATGAAGGAATGGAAGACAATCTATTGTGTGAGGCAATAGATATAACACACCAGACGGATGAGCTTAAAGACAGGCCACCAATGGAGAAATGGAGATACTTCAGAGGCATAGTAAGGAATTGGTACAATAACGGGATCATGACACTTGAACAGTACCAAATCCATGAAAGGGATAGAAGGGAGAGGATAAAGAATGGAAGCAATAGGCAAAATAATAGGCCTGCACAGCAAAAACCAAAAGGAAATGGAATGCGAAAGTTTAGGATTCCAGAATAGTGAAAACTTTATCTATACATCCAAAGAGATAAAAGAGAAGGGATACAAATACACCACAGAGCCAGAACTACCAATAACATGCCAATTTTGTGGAAAAACATTATATCAAAGGGGAGTGGTTAATCCAATAACCAACAGTGTTGTTTGGTTAAGCCATGAAAGGTGCACTTGTAAGAAGGCAACTGAATATTGGACCAGATACGATAAAAAACAGAAGGAGCTTCAGGAGAGAAGAAGACAAGAGGAAGAGAATAGACGGAAAAGAGAAAAAATCAATGAGATACTTGGAGACAGTGGCATAGGCAAAAGATTTAAAAATAGGACCTTTGAAAACTTTAAAGTGGATGCAGAAAACAAAGAAGCCTATACCAATGCAAAGCTATATGCTGAAAACTTCCAAAAATTTAAAGAGACAGGAGAGGGCCTATACTTCACAGGAGGCAACGGAACAGGAAAAACCCATCTAGCTGTGGCCATAGCATTATACCTAATCAATAAAGGGATACCAGTAATATGCATGACATCAATAAAACTACTCCAAGAAATAAGAAGGACCTATGACAGAGACAGAAATGTCAGCGAATATGAGTTACTTAAGGCTTACAAGGAAGTAGACCTACTGGTAATAGACGACCTAGGACAAGAAAACATAACAGACTGGTCCTTGATGATGCTATACGACATCATCAATGACAGATATGAGAACTGCTTACCAACAATAATAACGACAAACTTTAGCGATGAAGATCTAATCAGAATCTGGAGCCAAAAAGCTAATAATGACTGGACAGCTAGGGCTATAGTATCAAGGTTGCATGAAATGACCATGGGAATAACCATAAACGGAAGGGACAGGAGGAAAGAGGTTTACTAAAGGAAGATGTAAATGAAAGAACATCTGAAAAATATAATCAAGAAAATTGAATGGCTATCGGGAAGGCATGGATCCTGGACGGTCTTCAGCGACTTTATAGCAATGACAGCTATAAGTATAAGGAATTCGGTAAATTTAGTAGACTGGGAAGAAAAAGAAAAGCAATACCTGAACCTAACAAAGAAGTATAAAAAAGAGGAATTGGACAAGTTTCCTGAAATACTGGGCGAATTGATTATGGCACTAGAAAAAGAACCTTCGGATGTATTGGGTCAAGTGTTTATGGAAATGGACCTGGGAAACAAATGGAAAGGACAATTCTTTACACCAATGGCCATAGCAGAGCTTATGGCAGAAGTATCTATAGACCACATAAAAGAGACTATAGAAAAGGATGGATACATAACAGTAAATGAACCTGCAGCT
>JAKPAB010000117.1 GCA_029779695.1 Bacillota bacterium
TTTGTGATGTTGTGCGTGAAATCGAAAAAATAAGAAATAAGTATGATATTTCTCCGGATTATATCAGGATAGAGATTACTGAAAGTGCATTTACAGAAGATTCGGAGCTTTTGATCAACGAGATTCAGAGACTCAGACAAGCAGGGTATGAGATATGGATGGATGATTTTGGATCGGGTTATAGTTCCCTTAATAATCTGAAATCATATCAATTTGATGTTATAAAGATCGATATGAACTTTCTAAAAGAATTTGAAACCAATACTAAAGGAAGAATAGTTCTCAGGTCTGTTATAGGAATGATAAAAGAGTTAAAGATGCATACGCTGTGTGAAGGTGTTGAGACTCTTGAACAGTATGATTTCCTAAAGGAGGCCGGCTGTGAGAAAATACAGGGATATCTATTCGGGAAACCTATGCCGGCTATTATTAAAGATACAGGAATTATTTTTATCGGAGAAATGCCCGATGCAGGACCTAAAATTGAGGATAATTCTCTTTCAGAGTATTATCAAAAAATAGGAGCGGTGAATGTTATTGGAAGCGCGCTTCTTAGTTTAGAGGGAATATCGGGAGAAAACTGTTATAACGATAGAGCGTTGGCTATAATCGAAGTAGATGGGGATAAGATTAATTATCTGTATGACAATGAATCTTACGAAGAGTTCCTGAGAAGCATTGAGATCGAAGATATGAATGCAGCCAATGTCAGAGCGAATAGTGATGATGTATACGAGAATGCTCATTATATAGAGATGACTAAGATGGCAGAAGCCTCACCAAACGGGATAACAGCAGCAGATTTTGTTATAAATGGTTATTCTATCAGGTCTATAATAAGATTTGTTGCAAGGTGTGGAACCAAGGCGGCTTTTGTGACGATTTCTAGGAATCTGTCTAAAATGCTTGAATATACTCAGGCTCTTTATCTGGAAAATTCTATTCCTCATATTCTGACGTTGTTTTTCCGAATAGATCTGTTTGACGAAAATGGAACGGTTCAGAATATATATATTAATTCTAAGCAGAAGAGAATATCGGACCTTACCAATGTCAGTAAGTTGGCAGTATCGTTGTTTGCAAAAGAATATATAAGAGAAGATGAGCAGAAAAAGTTCGAAGAGTTTTATAATATGGATACTATATTTGACCGATTAAAAGAGGAAAAAGCTGGATATATATCAAGGATATTTCATTCTAATAATAACGAATCGGAAATGTTTACTATCAAGCCTATACGATATAATAATACATGGAAATTTTTATCCTGCTGTAGCTTTAAAGAAAATTTAGGATTGATAGACTGAGAGAATAGAGGATACATGTTTTATCTATATAATATTGCAACTTCATATGTTGCGATTATGCTGGCGGCTGCAATTATTCCTGCATTATTGTTACTTGTGTATGTATATAAAAAGGATAAGGCAGATAAAGAACCGCTTCATATCATATTTGAATTGATAGTCCGTGGAATATTTGCAGCACTTCTGGCAATGTTTCTAGAGAGTATAGCGGAGTGGGTTTTGCCGCGATTTGTGGATCCCAATGATCCATATTACTTTGTTTTCTTTGCATTTTTGGGCGTGGCAGCAATTGAAGAAGGATGCAAGCTATTTTTTCTATACAGAAGGACATGGTATGATCCCAATTTTAACTATAGTTTTGATGGAATTGTCTATGCGGTAACTGTTTCTTTGGGATTTGCAGCATTTGAAAACATCGGTTATGTTTTTCAGTATGGTCTGGGCAATGCAGCAGTCCGAGCTCTTACGGCGATTCCCGGACATATGTCCTTTGCGGTATTCATGGGCTTTTTTTATGGCAGAGCCAGAAAAGAATTTGATAGGAGAAGAACGGTAATTCTAAGTAGGATACTTCTGTTTATGAGTTATATAGTCTCTGTTTTACTACATGGATTTTATGATTCTTGTGCTATGGCAGGAACAGATGATGCAATGAAAATATTTATAGCATTTATCGTAGTAATGTTTATAGTTGCCTTTGCAATGATAAGGCATGAGTCAAAATATGACAGACCGGTTTGATACTTGATTTTTGATATATATTTTAACAAAAAGGTAGCAGGAGAGAGACTTGAAGAAAAGAATTCTAATACTGGCAACGGGAGGAACAATAGCATCACGATATACTGAGGATGGATTATCTCCGGCTATTACAGCAGAGGAACTTATAAGTTATGTTCCAAGTGCAAAAAAAATATGTGACATTGAAACTATTCAGCCATTTTCGTTGGATTCTACAAACGTTGGGCCGGATGAATGGCTTACAATCACAGCCATAATAGAGAGAAAATATGATTCATATGATGGATTTGTAATATGTCATGGGACTGATACAATGGCATATACTGCCGCAGCACTTTCATACCTTATAAGAAATAATAAGAAACCCGTGGTCGTTACCGGGGCGCAAAAGCCTATTGATCTACCGATAACAGATGCCAAGACGAACTTGTTGGATAGTATAAGATTCGCATGTGATGATAGAGCCTGGGGAGTATGCATAGTTTTTGACGGTCAGGCTATTGCAGGTACAAGAGCCAAGAAGGAAAGATCAAAGAGTTTTAATGCATTTTCCAGCATTAATTTTCCTCCGGTAGCGATTATACAGGAGAATAGGATTGCATTCTATATAGATGACAAAGAGAATCAGTGTGAGCCATTGAAAATTGCTCATGATATGGATACAGCCGTTTATCTTCATAAGCTTATTCCGGGAGAGAATGGCGAGATACTAAAGCTGATGATCGAAAAAATTGATGCGGTAATTATTGAATCATTTGGAGTAGGTGGATTGCCAAATTATGGGGATGAAAGCTACTATAAGGTAATCTCAGATTATATCAATGCAGGGAAAATAGTTGTTATGGCCACACAGGTAGTTCATGAGGGCAGTGACATGTCTGTTTATGAGGTTGGTAAAAAGATGAAGAGCCATTTTAACCTACCGGAGTCTTATGATATGACACTTGAGGCATGCGTTACCAAGACAATGTGGGCGTTGTCAATGGCAAATGATCAAGAAGAATTTACAAAACTTTTTTATACTCCTGTGAATCATGATATGTTACTGGGACCAAACAATATTAATTATCATTAAGCATTTCATATATCTGGATCTTCAATGCCTCAGATTCCTCCATCCCCACGAAGATACATCCATAATGCCAGCCATCGGATTCATTGCTTTTACGAACGATCTTGAATATGGCAGGAATGACTTCCTTGGTCCATATTTTTATATTCCCAATAAATGTTGCTCCATCCTCAAATTCCTCAGCACATTTGAAACCGATCCCTGATTTTGAGATATCGGTTATTTCTACAGTCAGATATTTGACAGTAGTTGTGTTGCCTATATCTATTCGTTCGGTTTCCACCTGAACTTCAATGCCGAGTCTTTTGTGCTTTCTCTTTTCGTCCATTTTGCTCCCCCTATTGCATGACGGATCCGGTTTTATCTTCATGCTAAATATCTGTGATGGAAATATACTTTACATTTTAATGATATATATCAAAGTTACATTTTATTTAGCGTAATGATAACAAGTTTTTACATAAGTCATAGTATACATGAGTTGAGTTGGATTTTAAATAAATCTTTCTGAAATTATATAAAATAATATAATGGAACAATAGAAATAGGTTATTATAAATAAAGTGTTATTTTTAATGAATCATTATCATAAGTAACTGGTTATTTTGTAGTAACTTATGTAGTCTGCATCGATAGGAAAGTATAAATATGAAATTAAAAAAGAAGAATAAGCTGATTTTGATCATACTGATTTTTGTTCTTATACTTGGCTCAGCAAGTGGTGTGGCATATGCGAAATATCATGAGAATCAGAATGAGATTCAAAATAAGATAAAAGAACAAGCCAGGATAAAGTCTGAAAAGAAACATGCTGAGACTAAAAAAGAGGCGAGGCTTAAACGTAAAAAAGAACAGGCTGAAGCCTCAGCAGCCAAGGAAAATATAGATAAGGCCGAAGCAGAAAGAGCTGCTGCAGATAAGGTTGAAGCAGATAAAAAGAAAGCAGCTGAAGATGCAGCTAAAAGCAAGGGCGCAAAATCTGCAAATACCAAAAAGACCAGTCCTCCCACCAAAAGCATACCTCAAGTCAAGCCCGTTACCATATGCATAGATCCGGGACATGGTGGAGACAGTAATCATGGGGCTCAGTATGGTGTGTATGAAAAGGATGAGACAATTAAAATCGCTAATGCTATGAAGGCGAGATTGGAGCAGTTTTCTAATGTGATAGTTGTCATGACAAGAACAGGAGATTATGATCTGTCGCTGAAAAGCAGAGCCGATATAGCTGCGTCCAATTCAGCAGATTTTCTGATAAGTCTGCATCTGAATGCCAGTAGCGAACATAATATGTTTGGTTCTGAGGTATGGGTTCCTGTCAGAGGTGAGAATTATGCCAAGGGCCATGCGATGGGTGATATCATAATGTCACAGCTGACTACTCTTGGAACATATAATAAGGGAGTCAAAACCAAAACATATGGAGATAGCGACTATTATGGGATCTTAAAACATTCGTCAGAGGATAATATCCCATCATGTATTGTTGAGCATTTTTATATGGATAATTCTAACGATAAGGGTTTCCTAAACGATAATAAGTTATCGGCATTTGGATACGCAGACGGAACGGCTGTTGCCCAGTATTTTGGATTGACAAGTCCGGTTACAGGGGAGAACTTCAGTGAATATAGTAAAAATACATATGATACTGGGTTTCATAGCCAGGACACAACAGGTCCAGATAGTGTAAAAGTCTCTGTTAATTCTGTAGATGAAAAATCAGGAAGAATAAGTCTACATATATATGCACATGATCCTGAGAGTGGGATTTTATTCTATCAGTACAGCATGGACGGTGGAAATACTTGGTCTGATTCGGCTCAGTGGAATGGTGGAGAATCAGATGTTGCAGTTCCGATCCTTGCATCAAACAACCATAATGTAGTAATAAGGGCTATCAATGGATATGATGTAATTTCTTTATCTGAGACAGTTCCGTACTGATAGATGACATTATATCCAACAATCGTTATATATTGTTTGCAGCTAGTAATGATTTTTCCCATAGTAATTAAAATAGCCCCGTTATATCTATATACCAATCTGAAGCGAACGCGTTCCTGATCAGTATATAAAATATAACGGGGCTATTTACAAAAGTAATATAATAACAAGTTTAATTATAGATCATACAATTCGATAGTACCAAAATTAGATTCGACATTTAGCATTACTTTATGATCTGTTGGGATAGCTTTTTTACGGAAGTCGGAAAAATTGCCAAAAGCTGTTTCTTCATTTATAACCAGTTCCCAGTCGGCGGGTATGTATATCATCAGCTTACCAAAATTGTTTTCTGCAAAGATCTTAGGTGTGCCATCACTAAGAGTAACCTGATCAAAATATACGATCAGACGACCGAAGCTGTTTTCTATGCTTGCGCGGTCAAGAGAACTACTTTTTACATACTTGATCTGACCGATAAAATTACTTTCAATCCTGACATCACATCCGTTGGAAGATGTATTTTGATCCTGTCTGTATTCGACACCACCTTCATGAAAATATTTATTATTCCCATCAACATCGATAGTACAACTATGATGTTTAAAAATCATAGAGAGACCGATAGAAATAGCAAGTCCTGCAAAAATAAGAGGCCAGGGAGTAATAGATTCGATCCCGAGTTCAGTACTATATACACATCCCAAAAGTGCCAATGCCATAATGGGCGAGAAAAAATGTTTTTTTATAATACCGCTTATAATAACAGTAGCTAGAAAAATAGTAATAATAATCTTAAACATAGGTAGAGCAGGAATAGCATTCATTTTGCCAAGCAGGTAGTACACTGCCAAAAGTATTAAACATAATCCCATCAAAATATTTCCAAAGTTTCGTTTCATTTTAGACCTCCATTATATTTCGTCTGATTTCCATGACTTCAATTAGTGCTTTGTAATAATTTCTTGATACAAAAGTTTTCTTGTTTGTTCCGTCAAAATTTAATTCGCTGGCACCTGTTAGATTACGCTGAATAGAGCGGATATTTTTGGTGTTCACAATAGAAGATTTTGATATTCTAAGGAAAAAGTGCGGGAGCATCTCCTCTAGTTGATACAGATGAAGGGTAGATTGATATATGTGTGATCTGGTATGAACTATCACCTTATTATCTGATGTCTCTAGAAATAAAATCTCCAGAGGAGTCAGATAAGTATCAACGCCATCATCTCGGACACAGATCTTTCGCTGTCCTGCAATTGCTTCTTGTATTTTCTGCTGCAGCCTGGATGCGTCTTCTGACCCATCCGGAAAACGAAGAATGATTTCAGGTTCTTTTAAATTGTTGTCCGTTTCTGTAATGATTCGCATGATGTTTTCCTTTCATGGGATTATAATAACCATTTTGTTTATTAAGGTAAATATTTTTTACCTAAGAGGTAATAAAACCAATGTAAGAAGTAATATAATAGATTCAAAGTTATGATTTCTTAAATAAAGTATTGCATTTTCAAAAGATAATGATATCATAATGATATCAAATAGAAATTAATTTTCTTAAGGAGAATATTATGAAGGAAAAAATCTACACAACAAAAAAAACGGGAATGGTAATGCTATTTTTGGAGATTTTGATGTTATTGGCAGGAATAGGTCTGACAGTACTTGGATCGATAATGCTTGGATATGAAAACTATTTTGGAGTGATAGCACTTGTTATAGGAATAATCATGATTGTTATGTCCAGTATAATGTTTGCAGGATTAAAAGTAATTAATCCACAGGAAGCACTGGTACTGACACTATTTGGTGACTATGTAGGAACACTTAGAGATCCTGGATTCTATTATGTCAATCCTTTTTGCGTAGCGACCAATCCTGCAGCCAAGACAAAACTGGCTCAGAGCGGAGATGCCGATAATACCAATGCTACCAAGGAAGAGACCATGAGACAGGCAACACAGGTGCAGGTAAGTAAAAAAGTCTCTCTTAAAGCTATGACACTTAGCAATGGCAGACAGAAAATCAATGATTGCCTTGGCAATCCGGTAGAGATAAGTATAGCTGTGATCTGGAAAGTTACAGATACTGCGAAGGCTGTCTTTAATGTAGACAATTACAAGGAATATCTCTCACTTCAGTGTGATTCAGCTCTTAGAAATATAGTTAAGATATATCCATATGATGTGGCTAAAAATGTTGATACTACAGGCGATGGTCAGTATGACGAGGGCAGCTTGAGAGGCTCATCAGAAGTAGTGGCAGACAGAATAAAAAATGAGATCCAGAGCAAAGTTAATGAAGCAGGTCTTGAAATAGTTGAGGCTAGGATCACATATCTGGCATATGCTCCTGAGATTGCATCTGTTATGCTTCAGAGACAGCAGGCATCAGCAATCATCGATGCCAGAAAAATGATAGTAGACGGTGCTGTTGGTATGGTTGAGATGGCTCTTGATAAATTAAGTGAAAAGCAACTGGTAGAACTAGATGAAGAGAGAAAAGCAGCTATGGTTTCAAATCTTTTGGTGGTTCTATGCGGTAACCACGATGCGCAGCCAATAGTCAACTCTGGCAGTTTATACTGATTATGCCAAAGAAACAGGTTCCACTTCGCTTATCAGAAAAGCTCTATAATGATATTGCCGCATGGGCTGATGATGATTTCCGTTCTGTAAATGGTCAGATAGAATATCTGTTGTCCGAATGTGTGAGACAGCGGAAAAAGGATGGAAAATATATAGGCGAAGGTATTGATGTAGCACCGGAAATTGATATTAAATAAATAATTATTGACAAATTGTCATAGTAAGTTTAATATTTAGACAATTTAATAAACCAAAACCAATGAGAAAGAGTAGTAACATCTGTGTAATGTTTGAGAGAGCCGCTGATGGTGTGATAGCGGTACAGGGGCAGATTGCGAATGGACTTTCGAGGGCAAACCGAAAAAGGTTGATCAGTTTTTATATGTTTTATGTATTAGAAATAAATATTGATCGGTAACCGATTTAGTAGGAGAGACGGCCGTTCCCCGTTATAGGAAAACGCATATGATGGTATGTGGTTTGGATATAGGCACTACCAGAGCATACTTTCGCATGCGGATGAGAGGGCGTTTAATACGTCAATCAGGGTGGTACCGCAGGAGAATAGAAATAAATTTTCAAGCTCTTGTCCCTGTTGTTAGTTGCAACAGAGGCAAGAGCTTTTGTTATGCAACTGTTTCGGATACTCAAAAAGGAGACCATCTATTATGAAGAAGAAAATGAATTACAAAACAATGGCATTAACAACAGTTTTAGGAGTAGCAATTCTATTATCTACAGCTTGTGGTTCGACATCCGGTTCAAAAGGTTCCACCGGAAAATCATCGGATATTCCTACGATTGGAGTCATCCAGTATACAACAGTTCCATCTCTTGATAACTGTTATAAGGGATTTATAGAAGGACTAGAATCCGAAGGATATAAAGATGGCAAAAATATAAAAATAGATTTTCAAAATTCCAATGCAGAAATTGCAACAGCAGATACCGAAGCCCAGACTATGGCTCAGAAAAAATATGATATGGTAGCAGCTATTGCCACACCGGCAGCCATGAGTGCATATGCAGCATGCAAGGCTGATAAGATCCCGGTAGTTTTTACGGCAGTGAGCGATCCGGTATCAGCCAAGCTTGTAACCAGTCTTGATAAATCAGGCACAGTATGTGCAGGAAGTTCAGATAAACTACCGCTTGAGGCTCAGGTAGAGATGATAAGAAGGATGCTTCCTGATGCGAAAAAAATCGGGATATTATATACCACCAGCGAACCCAATTCTGTAACAGACCTGGAACTTATAAAAAAGATCGCACCAAAATACGATTTTAAAATTGTTGCCCAGGGTGTAACCAATGCATCAGAGGTGGTGTCAGGAGCAGAGAGCCTGGTACAAAAAGGAGTTGATTGCATCAATAATTTTACTGATAACAATGTAGTCAATAATCTTCCAAGTGTGCTTCAGTCTGCAACTAAGGCCAAAATCCCGGTATTTGGATCAGAAGAAGGCCAGGTGTACGATGGCTGCCTGGCATCTGTAAGCATCGATTATGTCGCTCTTGGAAAAGAAACAGGCAAGATTGCAGGAGAGATATTAAAAGGCAAGATCAAACCGAAAGAGTCAAAAATCTATGTAGCCAAGGATGGAACTCCTTTTATCAATACTGATGTAGCAAAAGAGCTTGGGATCAGTATTCCGGATGAATATAAAGATGCGACTATGGTAACTACAGGAAGCAACAAATAGGAATTGGAGCTTATAATGGATATTTTTTTAAATCTACTAAGTGTGATACTTCGAGAAGGATTCATATATGGAATTATGGCTATTGGAGTCTATATTACGTATAAGGTACTGGATTTTCCGGACCTGTCCGTAGATGGAACATTTCCACTGGGTGGATGTGCTTCGGCAGCCCTTATAACGCTTGGTGTCAATCCGATCATTGCATGCGTTATATGCTTTGGAGCAGGAGCACTTGCAGGCCTGGTAACAGGAATATTACATGTAAAACTTAAGATTACTGATCTGTTATCAGGAATCCTGGTTATGACGGCATTGTACAGTGTCAATATGCTGGTCACATCTAAAAAGGCTGTGCTGTCGATTTTTAATATGAATACTATTTTTAACACAGGCCTTGGCAAGTTATTATATGACATCTTCGGACAGTGGGGATGGGTAATAATGGCTGCTATTGTATGCATAATAGTGAAGATTCTTGTTGATATATATCTGTCTACCAAGTCTGGACTGTTGCTCCGCGGAGCAGGCAGCAATTCACTTTTTGTCACATCCCTTGGTCGTGATCCAGGCAATATGAAGATACTTGGGCTTATGCTTGGAAATGGATTGACAGCATTATCAGGAGCTGTTCTTACTCAGCAAAAGGAAAGTGCTGATGTAAGCTCCGGAACCGGAATGGTGGTAATGGCTCTGGCAGCGGTTATTTTGGGCGAAGCTCTTTTCGGAAAAGTGTCATTTATCAGAGCTACAACTACTGCAGTTTTAGGAATGATGATATATAGGACAGGCCTTACAGTGGCGATGCAGATGGGATTAGATACGATATACCTCAAGGCACTTATGTCTGGACTGTTTATAATCGCTCTTTTGGTTGGAAGAGAAAATAAAAAGAGACAGAATAACAGTGTACTTAGAAGTCGTTTGTAGATAAAAATATTGTTCTAAGAACTGATCATAAGTAGAAAACAGAGGAATATCCATGGATTCATTAGATAATAAAAAAGATATAAATATAGAAGAAAAAACAGATAAAAAAATAGGAAATAAAATAAATAAAAAAACAGTTGAATTTTCCCATATATATAAGACATTCAACCCTGGAACAGTGAATGAACAGGATCTTTTTACAGATTTTAACCTGTCACTTAAAGAGGATAGTTTTAACAGTGTGGTAGGCTCAAATGGCTCAGGCAAGACTACGATGCTTAATTTGTTATGTGGAAGCATACCTATTGATTCCGGGGATATCTTGATAGATGGAAAAAACATAACGAAGATGAAGGAACATAGAAGAAGCAGATTCATCGGAAGAGTGTATCAGGACCCGGCAATGGGTACTTGCCCTGGACTTACTATTTTAGAAAATATGTCACTTTCGGATAATAAGGAGAGGAAATATACATTAGCTCCCGGAATAGATAAGAAAAGAGTGGATTATTTTCGGGACGAACTGTCTCTTCTAGGTATGGGCCTGGAGGACAAATTGCAAGTCAAGGTCGGTACATTATCAGGAGGACAGAGACAAGCTCTTTCACTTTTGATCGCAACGATGTCACCGATCAAACTTTTAATATTGGATGAGCATACTGCAGCACTTGATCCGAAATCATCGGAACTTGTAATGGATCTTACACAGCGTGTCATCAGTGAAAAACATATAACCACGATCATGGTTACTCATAATCTAAAGTTCGCTGTTTCATATGGTGACAGATTATTGATGATGCACCGCGGGGATGTGGTGTTCGAAGCCTCAGGCGAGGACAAAAATAATGTGTCTATTAAGGACCTTACGGATCGATTTGATGAGATTTCGATTGAAGATGGTAATACTTTATAAAATAAATTATGAGCGTCGGATCTTTGGAAGATTCCATTTGTAATGTCTTGCCAAAAATCTGATCATGATGACTGTGGCGAAACCAATGGCTTCTGCAGGAGTCTTGCCGATCATGGGTTTTAGAACCATGACAAGTAACGCACCTCCGATGGTAGCAAGAGCATAGACATGTTTAACCAGAATATACGGAAGCTCGTTTGCCAGAATATCACGAAGCAATCCGCCGCCCACTCCTGTAATAAAGGCAAGAGTGCCAACCAGAAACAGATTATTGGGGTCAGCTACATAACCCGCATTTAATCCATCGATTGTGAAGGCTGCCAGTCCTAGTGTATCAAACCAGAAAAGAAGGTTCTGAAAAACAGCATTACGATCTAATCTGTCTGCATCAAAAAAGAAGTACAAAAGTACAAAGAAAAGATTGGCTGTTACAATGGAAATCACCACATAAAATGGATGTCGAAACATTACAGGAGGAACATTACTGATTATAATATCTCTGAACATTCCGCCACCTGTGGCAGTCATAAGAGCCAGAATATTGACTCCAAATATATCCATGTTCTTTTTTACGGCGGTAGCCGCACCGGAAATAGCAAAAGCAATTGTTCCTATTATATCCATCCAATAAATCAGTGGTGTCATTTTAAACCTCAATATCTAAACTATTCACAATACAATTGAATAGTTTGACTTAAAACTGCATTTATGTAAAGTGAATTTATTTTTTTTGCCTGTGAAAATTTTTTTACCAAGCTAATAAATATTTTTTTGCATTTAAAAATTAATATTGTCTTTGCCTTTATGGATAGCACTTTCACCGTACTTGTCCCGGATCATATCCAGCGTTTTCTGGAGCTTCTGGTCTTTCTTATATGTAGGCTTGATAATATCAGAAATCGATAATTGCTCAGGAGGAAGTTCTTCACTTTTCACAAGCTTTACAGCGCGAACTCCTATCAGACGAATAGATCGTCCTAGGTTTTGTTCCATTATCTCCTGATATAATCTGATGGCATAATTCTCTATTTCTTCAGAACTCTTGACAGCGAAGCGACAAGGGGTCTGTCTTGAACACTTTGTAAAATCGGAGAACTTAATCTCTAGGACAATAGTTCCAGCCAAATATCCTTTTTTCTCCATACGAGCAGAAACGGAAGCGGATAGTCTCTTGATAAGAGGAAACGCCTCTTCCACGGTTCGAATATCATGGGAAGTCGTTTCAGAATTGCCGATACCCTTTGGTTCTTCACGAACAGGATTCACATCTCGGTCATCGATCCCGTTGGCAAAAGCATATAGCATACGTCCGTGACTCTTTAGGTGAGCCTCGATGATCGTAGGATCAGAATTGGCCAGATCCCCTATAGTCCTGATACCTAATCCTCGTAATTTTGCAGAGGAACTTTTTCCTGCCATAAATAGAGTTTCGATTGGAAGATGCCACATTTTATCAGGGATCTCTTCCGAGAAAAGGGTATGTATCTTATCAGGTTTTTCAAAATCGGAAGCAGTTTTGGCAAGTACTTTTTTGTCGGAGATTCCGATATTGACAGTGAATCCCAATTTATTACGGATCCCATCCTTGATCTGATAAGCAATAGCAAGAGCTGCATCCCGGGTGGGAAGATCTAATTGGATATAGCATTCATCTACGCTTGCCTGCTCTAACATATCAGTGTAGCTTCTTATATATTGCATCATTTCTCGAGAGTACCTAGTATATAGTCCATGATCCGGCGGAGCCATGACTAGATCAGGGCATCGCTGAAAGGCAGATGCCACAGTATCTGCAGTTTTGATCCCATATTTTTTCGCAGGAATAGACTTGGCGACTACAATGCCATGCCTTGTAGCGGAATCACCACCAATAATGGATGGTACATTTCTTAGATCAGGACCACGACCTGTTTTTATATTTTCTACTGATGTCCAGCTTAAAAATGCGCTGTTTACATCTATATGCATGATGATCTTCATGTTTTAATTATATCCTAATTATTAATAGCTGTCTTGGAATAGTTTGGGTATGGCATTATCGCCAACCACTAAGTATAATAGAGCGAAAGCGGAGGACGGATATGAATGTATTGATACTAGAAGATGATTATGACCTTGCAACAGGAATGGAAATTTCACTGAGAGAGAATGATTTATATTTTACGAAGTGCGGGACTATCAGAGAAGCAAGGGAAAAACTAAAGGAAATGGGATTTGACCTATTGATCCTGGATGTTAATCTTCCGGATGGAAGTGGATTTGATCTGTGCCAGGAGATAAGAAAAAACAGTAAGGTTCCGATTCTGCTATTAACGGCAAGAGATATGGAGATCGACGTTGTCAGGGGACTGGAATGTGGAGCAGATGACTACATAACTAAACCATTCAGTGCAATGATACTAAGAGCCAGGATGCACGCTTTACTTCGAAGATCCAATATAGAGCAGTCAGAAAGCGATTATCAGAAAGGAATATTTCATTTTGACTTTCTCAAAATGGAATTTTTAAAGAATGATCAGGCAGTTGAATTAAGCCGCACTGAACAAAGAATCCTATATATTTTATCGTGCAATGAAGGACAGATCATATCAAGAGAACGACTGATGGAAAGGGTATGGCCGGATGGAACAGAATATGTGGAAGATAATGCTCTGTCAGTAGGAATCAGAAGATTAAGGGACAAATTAGAGGATGTATCATCTAAGCCTCAGTATATCAAAACAGTTTATGGAAAAGGCTATGTATGGGAGTCCTGAGATGAATACTAAGATAAATACTGAGATAAATAATGAAATAATAATATTGATAATTTCTTTTTTGATACTGACGGGCATAATAATATTTTTGCTGATTAAAATAAAAGTATATAGGAAGACACTTAATAGAATCCTGGATCATATGGATCTTGCAATATCCGGAACGGAACAAGAAACAGAATATGATGAAAATATAGATGCAGCAATTACGGAAAAGATGAATAAGCTGGTCAATATATCACGACTGAATTATGAAGATGCCAGTAGAGACAGGGATCTGGTAAAATCGCTTATATCAGATATTGCGCATCAGGTTAGGACACCGCTTACAAATATAATGTTATATGCAGGACTATTGCAGGAAAATGCCGTCACAGATGATAGTATCAACATGGCTAAACAGATTCAGAGACAATCTGAGAAATTGGATTTCTTTATGAATGAATTGGTAAAATCTTCCTATATGGAAACAGAAATGATAGCTGTTCATAGAGAAGAAAACAGTATTGATGAATTATTTGCAGAAGCATGCCAGGAGGTGGAACTGGCAGCCTTAAAAAAGAAGATTATTTTTAACATAGAAGAATGCGACAGATCTGGATCATTTGACATGAAATGGACCAAGGAGGCTCTTATCAATCTCTTGGACAATGCGATCAAGTATTCTCCAGAGAAAAGTGAGATTTCATTGAAATATAAAAAATATGAAAGCTTTTTCAGCATTAATATTATTGATCACGGAATTGGAATCTCTGAATCTGAGCAAGGGATGATATTTAAGAGATTTTACAGGTCCCCTGAAGTAGAGCGTGAACAGGGATTAGGTATAGGATTATATCTGGTCAGAGAAATCATCGAAAAACAAGGTGGTTATATAAAAGTCAGATCTGAAGTGGGAAAGGGAAGCACGTTTTCCATGTTCCTGCCGAACTGATTATTTAGGTATGGTCATTGGACCATACCTTTTTATGTGGTTTGTAAGGCAATGCATAAAAGGCTATGCATAAAAAGTGTCAGAAGTGTAAGATTTTGGAAAGAATTGAGAAAGATTCATTTGATAGAATTCTATGCATGAAAGAGAGGAAAATCTAATGGAAATATTAAAAGCTGATAATATAAAAAAATATTACCAAACGGGAGAAACAACTGTAAAAGCATTGGATGGTATATCCCTTGGCATTCAATCAGGTGAGTTTGTCGCAATTGTAGGGAGTTCGGGGAGCGGCAAATCCACCCTTTTACATATGCTGGGAGGACTTGACACACCAACGGATGGAACAATTAGGATTGAAGACAAAGACATTTCTAAAATGAGCGCAGATGAACTTACGATTTTTCGCCGTAGGAAAATAGGTTTTGTTTTTCAGAACTATAATCTGCTTCCCTTTATGAGCGTGTATAAAAATATTGTACTTCCAATACAACTAGACGGGATCAAGCCTGATAAAAAATATGTTATGGAGATAATTGAAACATTGGGATTGACGGAAAAATGTGATGCGATGCCGGATCAGCTGTCAGGGGGACAGCAGCAAAGAGTTGCACTGGCGAGATCACTGGCAACCAAACCCGCAATTGTTTTGGCAGATGAACCAACAGGCAATCTTGATAGCAAGACGAGTCTGGACGTTCTCGGACTGATAAAAGTTGTAAGCCAGAAATATCATCAGACAGTTGTAATTATAACTCATAATGATGAGATCGCTCAGATGGCCGGAAGAATAGTAAGAATTGAAGATGGAAAAATCGTTGGGGGAATATAATATGATAAACGTAGACAACCAACATATTGTTAGAGAAGTGGCCCAAAAGAATTACAATTCTAATATTAAGAGAAACATTATTACTAGTTTGGCCATTATCATCACTTCATTTTTAATTGTTTCTGTTGTAGGGATAGGAATTTCATACTGGCAGATGATATCGGAACGCCAGATTAAAATGAATGGTATGGATTATGATATCGAGCTGACAGAACCAACAAAGGCTCAAGTGTATACAGCTAAAAAAATGGAGCTTATAAAGTATGCCGGAGTAAGTGTAAAATGTGCAATTGTAAATAAAACAGATAATAAGCCCACATCAAAATTACAGTTATATTGGATAGATGATACATGCTGGAATAAACAATGTCTCCAGGCCTTGGACAAAAAGACAGGCAGATATCCCAAAAATGAAAATGAGATCATGCTTTCGTCGGAAGCACTTAGAAATATAGGAATAAAAAAACCGACGGTGGGCATGAAGATCAATATGACATATTTTCCATTATCAGGCAATTACTATAGAACTGAAACGAAAAATACCAGTACTGATTTAGGTTGTATTGATAAGCAGTTTATATTAAGTGGATATTATACGGATTTTACCGGTAGTTCAAAAGGCTATGTATCTAAAGCTTTTTATAAAACAACCGGGGCGAAACAAACAGATTTTACCCAGGGAACCTTAAAAATCAGCTTAAAAAATTCGCTCTATAGTAAAAAGACAATAATGAAGATCCAACATCAGTTTAAGATCCATCACAGGCAGGTGATATCTGAAGATAGTGACAGTATAGATCAGTTTGTTAAAACTGTTATTGTACTGGTATTGCTTCTTGCCATGATTTTTATTAGCGGCTCTTTATTTATATTTAATACAATGTATATTTCTGTATCCAAGGATATACGTCTCTTAGGACAGATGAAAACCATCGGCATGACATCGAAACAGTTAAAGGAAATCATATATTATCAAGCTGTCATAAACTCATGTATTGGAATTCCTGTTGGATTATCAGTGGGTTATTTTGTTTCAAAAAAATTAATTCCTATGGTTATGAAGATGGAAAATATAAGGCTTGCTGGTTCTGACAGGTTTACAAAGTATCCTCTACTTATGCTGATAGCTGCACTTTTTTCTATAATAACAGTATTATTTAGTTGCAGTAAACCAGCCAAAATGGCAGGTAATTGTTCACCGATTGAAGCAACAAGGTACCAAAATGGTGGAGTGAGATCTATAAAAGAAACCAATGGTATTCAGGGAATGGCATGGCAAAATATTTTTCGAGATAGGAAAAGAGCAGTGATCATTATGGCATCATTTGTCATTTCTATCATTGTATTTCTGACGGTTAATGTTGTTATCAAGGAAAATGATTCTAAGAGTATTTTGAATGAAACATGGAAATATGATCTGGGGATAATCAACGAAAAGACGTTAGATTCAGATGAACAGGTTATATCAGAGGAACTAAATAAAAAAATCAGTAATATTTCCGGTGTAGATCAAACGAGACCAATATATTCTGCAATTATAGACGCACCATATCAGCAGAAATTATTTGGTAATTATTATAAAGAACTATATCTGTCACGATATTCTCCCGGAAATTACAAAAGTGATATTTCAAAATACGAAAAGGGTGAAAAGAACATCAAGAAAATGTTTGATTCAAAAATAATCGGGATAGATGGAAATGAGTTAAAACAGGTTCTCGGAGATTCGGGTCCCAAAATTAACATAAGAAAATTTGCTATGGGAGAAACAGCCATTATGTGTAATTGGCTGAGCTTGTCACCCAAGGATGCAGTGAATAAAAACTTTTATTTTTCTACAGATAAAAGTGAGAAACAAAATAAGATTAAGATAGCCGGAATAATAGATGATCCTACGAAATTCGCCAGCGGTTATACACCATATATCGTTGTGAGCACTAATAAATTTAAAGAACTTGTAAAGAATCCTGTTATAGAGCTTATGGAGGTAGATTACAAAAAAAGCCTGGATAAAAAAACTGAGAAGAAGATCAAGGAGGCATTAAAAGAAAATGAAAATATCTCTTTTGAATCAAAGCTAGATCTTTATAATGATATGCTTGGTAATGAAAGGCAGATCAGAGTGCTGGGAAATGGAGTGGGATACATTATTGCTGTGCTTGCAGTTATGAATTATGTCAATATGATGATTGCCAGTGTTCAAAACAGGAAAAAAGAGTTTGCTACTCTTGAAAGTATCGGTATGACAAAAAAGCAACAGGTAAAAGTACTTATTAAAGAAGGAATCATATATGCAGCTCTATCCAGTGTGGTTGCGTTTGCACTGGGAATTCCGATAAGTTATGTGGTTTTTCAGAATATGAACATTTATAGATTGAGTTTTTCTGTTCCATTTTTTTCAAATGCTGTGTTGCTGTTAGTTGTTTTTATGATATGCAGTTTTATCCCTGTTCTGGTATATAAAAGTGTATGCAGTGGAACAGTTATTGAACGTATGCAATCGATAGGTGAATAGATGAATGAAAAGTGAGTTTGAATAAGTTCCAAGGGGTAGCTTAATATGCACGATCATCAATGTTTTACACTTGCGAATGCCATTCTACTGTGGTAACCTTGTTTAGATTTTATCTAATCAATTATCGTAGGCGTAGACTATATATTTATGAGTAAAAATATACATTATTATAAAAATTAAAAGTCTGTAAAGCGTCTGAAGCATGATAGCTATGAAATAAAGAATTACCGGTAGGAGAAAAAGTATGATGAAGGAAGAACTTGAAAAGATCAGAGAAAAAGCTGTAAAGCAGATTACCGATGCGGGAAACCTCGATGCACTTAATGATATAAGAGTTTCATTTCTCGGCAAGAAGGGTGAACTAAAAGAGATAATGAAGTCCATGAAGGATGTATCTCCTGAAGAGAGACCCAATGTTGGTAAGATGGTCAATGAAGCAAGAGATGCTATTGAAGAGAGACTATTAGAAGCAAAAGAGAAAATGGAAGAGGCTGCAATGGAGGCAAGACTTCGTGCAGAGAAAATCGATGTTACTCTTCCTGCCAAAAAAATTAAAATTGGAAATAGCCATCCCAATACAAAGGTTTTAAAAGAAGTAGAAAAAATCTTTACGGGAATGGGTTATTCAATTGTTTCAGGACCTGAAATAGAGCAGGATTACTATAATTTTGAGGCACTTAATATCCCGGCTAATCACCCTGCCAAAGATGAGCAGGATACTTTTTACATCACCAAGGACATACTTCTTCGTACACAGACATCACCGGTTCAGGTCCGCGAAATGGAAAAGGGCCATCTTCCTATTAGAATGCTTGCTCCAGGACGAGTATTCAGAGCTGATGAGGTAGATGCTACTCATTCACCATCATTCCATCAGATCGAGGGAATGGTAATAGACAAAAACATTACATTCTCAGACTTAAAGGGAACGTTGGAGCGTGTGGCAAAGGAGCTTTTCGGTGAAGATACCAAGGTCAAGTTCAGACCCCATCATTTCCCGTTTACAGAACCATCTGCAGAGATGGACGTTTCTTGCTTCAAGTGCGGCGGAAAAGGATGCAGATTCTGTAAGGGCGAAGGTTGGATAGAGATACTCGGCTGTGGATTGGTTCATCCTAAAGTATTGAAAATGAGTGGAATCGACCCTGAAGTTTATTCAGGATTTGCATTTGGTATCGGTCTTGAGAGAATCACACTTCTAAAGTATGAAATCGATGATATGAGACTTCTTTATGAGAACGATATACGTTTTCTAAAGCAGTTTTAATAAAGCTAAAATATGAGAACGGCATACGTTTTCGTAAATAGTTTTTAGTCATACATAGATAATTACATTAACAAAGTATATATATTTTAAGGAGATAAATTGTGAGAACTTCGCTTAAATGGATCAAGGACCTTGTACCGGGTCTTGAATGTACACCTCAGGAATATACAGATGCTATGACATTGTCAGGCTCCAAGGTTGAATTCTATGAAGAATTTGACAAGAACCTGGATAAGATAGTAGTAGGACAGATCGATAAAATAGAGAGTCATCCTGACGCTGATAAGCTGGTAATATGCCAGGTAAATGTAGGAAATGAGACGGTTCAGATCGTAACAGGAGCGCCTAATGTGGCAGAAGGTCAGAAAGTACCGGTTGTCCTCCATGGCGGAAGAGTAGCCGGCGGTCATGACGGCGGTGAGAATCCTGAAGATGGTATTAAAATAACACGAGGCAAGCTTAGAGGCGTTTCTTCAGAGGGAATGATGTGCTCTATTGAAGAGCTTGGTTCTGATAGAAATATGTTTTCGGATGCACCGGAATATGGAATCTATGTTTTTCCGGAGAATACCGAGGTGGGCGCTGATGCAATTGAGGTTCTAGGACTTCATGATGCAGCAATTGAGTACGAGATAACATCAAACCGAGTAGACTGTTTTTCAATTCTTGGAATAGCAAGAGAAGCGGCAGCAACATTCGGGAAATCATTTGCGCCACCGATCGTTCCCGAAACAGGAGACAATGATGATGTCAATAATTACATATCTGTTCAGGTCAATAGACCGGATCTATGCAGCAGATATACAGGTAGGATCCTGAAAAATGTTCATATCGGAGAATCACCGGAATGGATGAAGAGACGTCTTCGTGCTCAGGGCATCAGACCTATAAATAATCTTGTAGATATAACTAACTATGTAATGGTTGAGTATGGTCAGCCTATGCATGCATATGATCTAAGTACAATAGCCGGACATAAGATAATTGTTGATACGGCAAAAGACGGTGAGGAATTCACTACACTTGATGGCGAGATCAGAAAAATAGACAGTAATACCATCATGATAAATGATGGCGATAAGCACATCGGAATTGCCGGTATCATGGGTGGAGAGAACTCAATGATCACTGACAGCGTTGAAACCGTGCTTTTTGAGTCTGCATGTTTTAATGGAACATCCATAAGATTAAGCTCCAAAAAGATTGGTATGCGTACCGATGCTTCAGGAATCTTTGAAAAGGGATTGGATCCTAACAATGCTATTCTAGCTATGAACAGAGCATGTGCTCTGGCAGAGGAACTAGGCGCAGGAACAGTTGTCGGCGGAGCAGTTGATGTCTATGACAATAAAAAAGAATCTGTAAGGATTTCCTTTGAACCAGATCGTTATAATAAGATGCTGGGAACAGACATCCCGGATGATACTATGCTTAAGTATTTTAAGGCTCTTGAACTAGAACTTGATAAAGAGACCAATGAGCTTGTTATCCCTACATTCAGACAGGATCTTTTATGTTATGCAGATATTGCAGAGGAAGTTGCTAGATTCTATGGATATGACAAGATCCCTACTACACTTCCTACAGGCGAGGCTACTGCAGGCAAGATCGGATATGGGAATGAGATCAATGCTATAGCAAGAGAAGTCGCTGAGTTCTCAGGATATTCACAGGCTATGACATATTCATTTGAGAGTAAAAAGGTCTATGACAAGCTTATGATAGACTCATCTGACCCTATTAGAAATGCTATTGAGATATCCAATCCTCTAGGAGAGGACTTTAGCATTATGAGAACTGTTTCTCTAAATGGAATGATGACATCACTTGCTACAAACTATAATAGAAGAAATGCAGAATGTGCACTTTATGAAATGGGCAACATTTATCTTGCCAAGTCACTACCACTGACAGAACTTCCGGATGAGAGAATGCAGTTCACTCTCGGAAGCTATAACTATGGTGACTTTTTCGACCTTAAGGGAGTTGTTGAAGAACTTCTCCAGAGAGTTGGAATGGATGATCATGTGTCATATGATCCCAAGTCAGATAAGACATTTTTACATCCTGGAAGACAGGCTGATATCCTATATGATGGACAGATTATAGGTTTTATAGGAGAGATTCATCCTAGAGTAGCCAAGAACTATAAGATTGGAACAAGAGTATACGTGGCTGTTATTGACATGCCTCATATATACGACAAGGCTTCTTTTGATAAGAAGTATACAGGAATTGCCAATTTTCCTGCTTCTACCAGAGACTTGTCACTCGTGATACCCACCAGCATACTGGCTGGAGACATTGAAAAAGTATTCGATGTAAGTGGCGGAGAATATATGGAATCTTACAAGTTGTTCGATCTATATGAAGGAGATCAGATAGGAAAAGGCAAGAAATCAATGGCATATTCAATTGTTTTCCGTGCCAAAGATAGAAATCTAGAAGACAACGATGTGAATACTGCAATGGATGCGATTATGAAGGGACTGAAAGACTTGGGAGTTGTTCTCAGGAGCTAGTGATAATATGGAAGAAATAAAAGAAATGCTTCTCACAGATTATGATTATTATCTGCCGGAGGAGCTTATTGCACAGGATCCCCTTGAAAAGAGATCTGAGTCGAGACTAATGGTACTTGATAAGGAGACCGGTGAATACTGGCATAGGCATTTTTATAATTTGCCTGAGTATTTAGAACCTGGAGACTGTATTGTAATCAATAATACGAGAGTCATTCCCGCCAGATTGATCGGTGAAAGAGAAAAGACTGGTGGAAAAGTAGAGATCCTTTTACTGGTAAGAAAGACAGATACAGACTGGGAATGTCTGGTTAAGCCAGGGAAAAAAGCAAGAAAGGGAGACCGCATAGTATTTGGTGATGGTCTTCTAAAGGCTGAGATCATGGATGTGATCGAAGACGGAAACAGAATTGTACACTTTGAATTTGATGGAATATTTGAAGAGGTACTGGACCAGCTGGGACAGATGCCGCTTCCTCCTTATATTACTCATAAGCTTCAGGACAAGGAAAGATATCAGACCGTCTATGCAAAATATAACGGATCTGCAGCAGCTCCTACAGCCGGACTTCATTTTACAAAAGAACTTTTACAGCAGATAAAAGATATGGGAGTGGACATTGCGGAGGTTACTCTTCATGTCGGTCTTGGTACTTTTAGACCTGTAAAAGAAAACAATGTATTAGAACATGAAATGCATTCAGAATACTATCAGGTTACAAAAGAAGCAGCAGATATGATAAATCATGCTCATGATACAGGCCATAAAGTTATAGCTATTGGAACTACATCTACCAGAACTCTAGAAACGGTTGCAGATGAAAATGGCAGGATGCATGAGGCAGGTGGATGGACCAAGATATTTATATATCCTGGTTATAAGTTCAAGATCATTGATGGTCTTGTAACCAATTTTCACCTTCCAAAATCTACGCTTATAATGCTTGTTTCTGCACTTTCGGGAAGAGACCATATTCTAAATGCATATAAAGAAGCTGTAGAGGAAAAGTATAGATTCTTTAGTTTCGGAGATGCTATGCTGATGCTTCCCGGACTTAGTGAAAAACAGTCTGAAAAAAACAAGTAAGATATAAAGCAAGTCATGAACCATTTGATAATAAGTATTTAACAATGGTATATACTATCTATAAATAGACAAAGAATGGAAAGAAAGTGAAAACATGGAAAATACGATTATTTTTCCCAATCTTCATATAACACTTACTAATGTAGGAAAAAGCATATCTGTATTTGGGTTTGAGATAGCATTCTATGGAATAATAATTGCGGTTGGCATGATCCTAGGTTCTTCCATTATTATGAAAAACGCCAAGAAACAAGGATATAAAGAAGATGATTTCCTGGATATAATCATCTGGTCATTGGTGTTTGGCGTTATAGGTGCCAGAGCTTATTATGTTATATTCTCATGGGATGTATATAAAGATGATCTCCTAAGTATTTTTAACTTGAGACAAGGCGGTCTGGCAATATACGGAGGCATTCTTGCAGGTATACTTACGGCATTTATCGTATGCAAGTTAAAGAAGATTCCTTTTTTAAAGGCAGCTGATATATGTATATTGGGGCTTCCGGTAGGGCAGGCGATAGGACGCTGGGGCAATTTTTTCAATAGAGAGGCATTCGGAGATTACACAAATAATCTGTTTGCAATGCAGATACCCCTTAGTCGTGTGAGAACAATGGATGATGTATCTCAGACCATGCTGGATCATGTCCAGACAATAGGTCATACTGCATTTATAAGTGTTAATCCTACATTCTTATATGAAAGCGTATGGAGCGTAGGAGTTTTTATCTTCCTTATGATCATGAGACGTCACTTGAAGTTTAACGGTGAAGCTATTTTACTGTATCTGATCACATATGGTGCCGGGAGGTTCTGGATAGAGGGACTTCGTACGGATCAGCTGATCCTGTTTAACACCGGGATCCCGGTTTCGCAGTTGCTAGCAGCATGTCTGGTTGCTTTGGGATTTGTAATGCTTCTGATCGGATTCAACAAGGGTAAGAAGTCCAAAGGAAAATACAGCAAGTAATAAGGACGACGAGCACAAATTAAAATACAGCAAGCAATGATAACAACGATGTGTAAGAACATTAAACAGCAATTATCAAAATAAATAATTATAAAATTACATTATTAAAAGTCTTCAACTAGTAACTGGTTGAAGACTTTTTTTGAAAATAATTAGTCAGATATGGAGTCAAATTAGTTAAAAACAGAAGATATGACTGAACAGGCCAAGATGACCACAACATCTTGTATCTAACATAGAATGAGCAGGAAACTCACTTGCCCACCACCTTAAAAAACCTTGATTTTATGCGGTTTTGGGGTTGCTTTTCTAGTAGATTACAGTTAAAATATACGCATAAGTGGTAAAAAATGGTGTTAAGTGGTAAGAAGTGGTGGATAAGTTGACTAGTCTGTTGACAAAGCACAAAAAACAAAAAGTTATCCACATTTAATTGCCAAAAGTAGAAAGGAGGCCTCCCTTATGTTCATGGGCGAATACAGTCATACAGTTGATCCTAAGGGACGTCTCATAATACCGGCAAAGTTAAGGGAAAGCCTTGGAGATTCATTTGTGATCACAAAGGGGCTGGACGGATGCCTGTTTATCTACACAAATGAAGAATGGAAAAAAATCGAGGAGAAATTTAGAGAGATACCTCTTACAACTAAGGATGCCAGAAAGTTCTCGAGATTTTTTTTCGCAGGAGCGTGTCAGACAGAACTCGACAAGCAGGGCAGAACCAATATCCCACAGACACTTAGAGAGTTCGCAGGACTTGAAAAGGATGTTGTTTTGGTAGGAGTTTTGGACAGAGTTGAGATCTGGGACAAGGATCGTTGGCAGAACAGCAACACTTACGATGAAAAAGATATGGATGATGTAGCTGAGCACATGGCAGAGCTCGGACTTGGAATATAACAAGCAGAAGGGAGAAAACAGAATATGGAATTCAAACATTTCTCCGTAATGCTTCAGGAAACCATTGATAACTTAAACATCAAGCCTGACGGAATATATGTGGATGGAACCTGCGGCGGAGGCGGTCACTCATACGAGATAGCTAAAAAGCTGAAAAACGGGCATTTGTATTGTATCGATCAGGATATGGATGCGATTGGAGCATCTGGGGACAGGCTAAAGGATTTTTCTGATAGAGTGACATTTATACACAGCAATTACGCGGATATGGTCAAGGAACTAAAAAAACTTGGAGTTGATAAGGTAGACGGAATTCTCCTGGATCTGGGCGTCAGTTCATTTCAATTAGATAATCCTGACAGAGGATTTTCATACATGAGAGAGGATGATCCACTTGACATGAGAATGGATCAGAGTGGGCCTGTCACAGCAGCAGATATTTTAAATAATTCATCAGAGCAAGATATATATGAAATGATCAGAAACTATGGTGAAGACAAGTTCGCAAGGCAAATAGCCAGAAGCATTTTAAGACTAAGAGAGGAAAGTCCTCTTAAAACAACGGGAGACCTGAACAGGGCTATTGAGGCTGCGATCCCGATGAAGGCCAGAAGAACAGGCGGCAATCCTTGCAAGAGAACCTACCAGGCTATAAGGATCAAGTTAAACAGAGAACTTACAGTATTGTCAGATAACCTCGACGATATGATAGATATATTAAATGATGATGGTAGATTTTGTATCATAACTTTCCATTCATTGGAAGACAGAATAGTTAAACTGGATTTTAAGAAAAATGAAAATCCTTGCACTTGCCCACCGGAATTTCCGATTTGTGTATGTGGAAAAGTGTCAAAGGGAAAAAATGTTACGAGAAAGCCTATTATACCTACCGAAGAGGAATGTGAAGAAAATTCCCGCTCAAAAAGCGCAAAACTTCGTGTATTTGAAAGAATTATAAAGTGACCAAGGGAGCGGATTTATGTCAGAAGTAAAAAGATATTATGTAGAAGATGGAAATACAGTTAAAAAAATATATGAACCCCTTCCTTCACTTCAGGAAAGAAAAGAAAAGGAAAAGGAAAGAAAAGAAAGAGCTTCGAGAAAGAGAAATCTGAGAAAAGCTAAGGCTATGAGACAGTATAAGCTCAGCGTCATATATGTCACTGCAGGAGTTATTGCATTTAGTCTTTTCTTTGTAGCATACGTCTATTTACAGACATCAGTTCAAGAGACAGGACGTAATGTAGCTGTACTAGAAGAGCAGATTTCTGGTCTTAAAGCTAAAAACATGGCTGAAACAAATCGTATAAATGCTCAGGCTAATCTCGATACAGTTAAGGATGCTGCATTTAACAGAATTGGAATGAACTATGCAACTCCTGCTAATGTAGTGTATTATAATGTTAAGAGCGATGACTATATGAGTCAGTACAAAGATATACACTAAGGAATGTGGAGGTTTAGAAATTTGAGAACCGGTAAGACTTCAAGAGAAAATAGATTTACACAAAGGATGCAGAGAAGGCTCGGAATTATCTTCGGGATTGCCTGTATCCTTTTTCTCGTAATGGTAGTTAAAATAATACTTATTCAAACAAAGAGCGGACAAAAATACGAAAAGATCGTATTGGCGCAACAGGAATATTCTAGTACCAGTATACCTTTTCAAAGGGGAAATATCTTGGATTCTCAGGGAACAGCACTGGCTTCTTCTATAGATGTGTACAATGTTGTCCTGGACTGCAAGGCTCTTCACCAATCAAAAGAACTTGTCAACAGCACCAAGGAAGTTGTAAAAATGTGCTTTCCGGAAGTTGATCTGGCAGACTTTGACAAAAAACTCAAAGAAAATTCCAAGAGTCAGTATCAGGTCCTGGCAAAAAAGGTAAGTTATTCTGAGAAAAAAGCATTTGATGCAGAGTGTAAAAAAAGGACCAAGGACAAGACCAAGGATAACGAAGTTGTTGGAATATGGTTGGAAAAGCAGTATCAGAGACAATATCCTTATGGGTCTATGGCTGCATCAGCAATAGGATTTACAACCGCTGGCAACGAAGGCGTAACGGGCCTTGAGATGTACTATAATGACGTTTTAAATGGAATGGATGGTCGCTCATACGGATATGTAAATGATGACAGTGATGTGGAAAAAACAGTTGTAGATGCAAAGAGTGGTAATTCTATACAGACCACAATTGACCATAATATCCAAAAAGTAGTGGAAGATGCAATAGTAAATGAAAATGCAGCTCATATTGATGCAACCCATCCAAGGGGAAGCGTACATACCTCATGCGTTGTAATGAACCCTAACACAGGCTCTATTCTTGCTATAGCAGATTATCCTACGTATAATCTGAATAATCCAAGGGACCTCTCTGGACTATATACACCAGACCAATTAAATGCAATGACTGATAATGACAAGATGTCAGCTCTTAATTCACTTTGGAACAGCAGCGTTATAACATCTACATTTGAGCCTGGATCAACATTTAAGCCTTTTACGGTGGCGGCAGGCCTTGACAGCGGCACGCTTAATGGTGATGAGACATTTTTATGTACCGGCGCTAAAGAATTCCCGGGAGGTGTACTAGTACACTGTATGGAGACAAATGGACATGGCGTAGAAACAGTGGAAGGTGCACTTAGAGATTCCTGCAACGTGGCGCTTATGGATATCGGAGAAAAAGTAGGCGCTGATAATTTTGCATATTATCAGAGATTATTTGGATTTGGACAGAAAACAGGAGTTGATCTACCGGGAGAGGCGTATACTGCAACGCTTTTGTACGATAAAAATGCACTTATGAAGCCAATCAACCTTCAGACAAATGCTTTTGGACAGAACTTCAATGTTACTATGATCCAAATGGCATCAGCTTTTAGTTCGCTTATTAATGGTGGAAAATATTATAAACCCCATATTGTTACATCTATCAAAGACAGCGATGGCAATACGGTCAAGGATATTGACCCTGTTGTTTTAAAACAAACAGTTTCAGAAGATACATCACAGACGATAAGAGGATATCTTCGATCTGTTGTTACAGCCGGAACCGGTAAGATCGTTGCAGTAGATGGATATGATATCGGCGGTAAGACAGGAACAGCAGAGAAACTTCCTCGAGCAGACAAGAATTATGTGCTTTCTTTTGAGGGATTTGCACCGGTGGATAATCCTCAGGTAATGGTTTATGTATCTGTAGATACAGTTAATTCTCAGGTCCAGTATCATGATCCGATCGCAAAGCAGATAGCACACGATATTTTCACACAGATACTACCATACATGAACATTCCTACCACAGCTGCACAAGCAGCACCGGCACAGTAGACTGTTATTAGATGATTTTGAATTTTAATTGTATATATTATATTTTTTTCTATCCTAAGGTTGATTAGATTCTGATATTAGATTATATTATGTCATTGTAGATTATGGCACATTTTGTGCTTTGACATGATTTACGTCACATCTAATAGAAAAATAGAGGAGTTGTAATGACATTTGTTGAGATTTTGCCACTTTTTATTGCTTTCTTTACAAGCGCACTGATACTAAGATTTTTAATTCCATTTTTTAGAAAAGAAAAAGTGGATCAGACAGAGAGAGAAGAACTTAAATCACATCAGAATAAGACGGGAACTCCTACAATGGGAGGAATAGCAATACTGTCGGCGCTTTTTATCGGAAGTATATTTTTCGTTGGAAAGGAACCTAATATTATTCCGGTACTTATTCTTACGATTGGTTTCGGTCTGATCGGATTTATTGACGATTTTCTAAAGGTAGTCAAGCATAATGAGGATGGTTTGATCGCATGGCAGAAGCTTTTGCTTCAGATAGTACTCACAACGGTTTATGTTTTATATATCATTAAAAAATCTGGGATATCTCTTTCACTTATAATCCCGTTTACAAACGGAAGAGAAGTAAGTATTGGATTCTGGGCTATAATACTTCTTTACTTTGCAGTTATCGGAACTGTGAATGGTACTAATTTTACAGACGGACTAGATGGTCTATCAAGTTCTGTCACTATTCCTGTAGCGCTTTTCTTTGCTGCAGCAGCTGTTTATCAGCATGCCAACATTGAGGCAGTAGCACTGGCTATGGCTGGAGCCCTTCTGGGATTTTTAATGTACAATTGTTATCCTGCCAAGATTTTCATGGGCGATACAGGTTCATTGGCTCTTGGCGGATTCGTAGCCGGAATGGCATATATGATGAAGATGCCTCTCTTTATACTTATTGTTGGACTAATATATGTAGTAGAGGTTCTGTCAGTTATAATTCAGGTCCTGTATTTCAAGGCAACTCACGGAAAGAGGATTTTCAGAATGGCACCTATCCATCATCACTTCGAATTAGGAGGATGGAGCGAGACAAGAGTAGTAGCAATATTCTCAGGTATCACACTTCTTCTTTGCTTTGTTGGGTACTTTGCTCTTTGATGAATTGCTTTTTGATAAATTGCTATTGGTGGTTATTGATATTATTTGGTTTTAAATAGTTTAAACAATATAAACAAAAGAAGGCATAAATGTTAGAAGAAAAATATCTGGTAGTCGGGGCCGGAAAAAGCGGTGTTGCTGCCTGCGATTTATTACAGAAAAAAGGTAGATCGGCTGTCCTATATGATATGAATGAAAATATGGACTTTTCAGCGGTTCAGGAATCACACTCGGACTGGAAGGGTATTGAATATGCCAATGGAAAGTACGATGAAAATTACAATAAAGGACTTTTTGATGGTATCACATGCGTAGTTATGAGTCCTGGGGTGCCTGTTGAGGGTGATTTTATAGATGAGATAAAAAAAAGAGGGATTAAGCTGTCCGGAGAGATCGAACTTGCTTATTCGCTTGGACTTGGAGAAGTTTATGCCATAACAGGAACCAATGGTAAAACCACAACCACATCTCTTACCGGACAGATTTTTTCAAACTGTTTTAAATCAGTTTTTGTAGTGGGAAATATTGGAATACCCTATACATCGGTTGCTGCAGATACGGTATCTGATTCCAAGATCATAGCGGAGATAAGCTCATTTCAGCTGGAGACTATAGATACATTTAAGCCTCATGTAAGTGCAATCCTTAATATAACACCGGATCATCTAAACAGACATCATACAATGGAGAACTATTCCAGGATCAAGGAGTCTATTACAAAGAATCAGACATCAGATGATACATGCGTGCTTAATTATGATGACGATGAACTAAGAAGATTCGGTGATACACTTAAGTGCAAGGTCATATATTTCTCAAGCAAGAGAGAACTGTCTCATGGGATCTATTACAGAGATAAATCTATTTACAACACCCTTTCCGGAAAAGAGGAAAAGGTAATTGATGTTGCAGATATGAATATTCTCGGTGTTCATAATTTTGAAAATGCAGCTGCTGCAATTGCTATTTCAGTTGCTGCCGGTGTTCCTATGGATATCATCAGAAGGTCTCTGAAGGAATTTAAGGCAGTTGAACATAGAATTGAGTTTACAGCCGAGAAAAAGGGCGTTAGATATTATAATGATTCCAAGGGCACCAACACTGATGCCTCTATCAAGGCTGTACTAGCTATGGACAGACCTATTCTTTTGATCGGAGGAGGATTTGATAAAAAGATATCCTTTGACGAATGGGTGGAGACTTTTCCTGGAAAGGTCAAGAAACTCGTACTGATTGGTGAGACTAAGTATGATATTGCCAAAGTATGTGATAAATATGATTTTAAGGATTATACATTTGCAGACACATTGGAAAATGCAGTTGATATATGTGCTGAAAGTGCAGTAAATGGAGACTGTGTTCTTTTGTCTCCGGCCAGTGCATCATGGGATATGTTTAATAGTTATGAAGAACGTGGAGAAATATTTAAGGATTATGTGAGGAAACTTCCTGAATGACAGAAAGAGAAGCTGATATACAAACTGAAAACGATAGGTCATATCGTAAGAAAAAACCATTTTCTGTTAAATATTTCGATTATGGTATAGTGATGCTGGTTGTTTTTCTCTTGGGCTTTGGAATGGTAATGCTGTATAGTGCCAGTTCCTATACGGCAGCTATGCGCCATGGCTCAGCTTCGTTTTTCCTGATCAAACAGGCCAGAACCACGATCATTGGTCTCGTGGGAATGGCGATTGTCAGTAGGATAGATTATCATTGGCTAGATAAGATATCACTGATCATATATATAGCTGCTGTTATTCTCTGTATATATGTATTGCTCAGAGGTGCTGCCTGGAATAATTCAGCGCGTTGGATTAAACTTGGACCTATCAATTTTCAGCCTTCTGAAATAGGAAAAGCGGCAGTTATAATATTTGGCTCACATATAATTAGTAATACTTCATTTCGAAAGCGAAAAATTGAAGACAGGCTCAAGGCTCTCGCACTTGCAATTGCACCGCTTTTAGTGATTGTGATGTTGGTTTCTGTCACTAACCTTAGTACCGGAATAATCATTCTTCTTATTTCATTCGGAATGCTTTTTATAGCATATCCCAAGGCGAGGATATTCGTAGCCTTTGGCGGTGTAGGAGTAGTAATTGGAGGATTCTTTCTAAATGCGGCAGGATATAGAAGTATCCGTGTAAAAATCTGGAAACATCCTGAGATGTATCCGAAGGATGGTTTTCAGACGCTGCAGGGATTATACGCAATAGGTTCAGGCGGATTATTCGGTAAAGGACTTGGACAATCACTTCAGAAAAAATTTGTACCTGAGGCCCAGAACGATATGATATTTTCACTTATATGCGAGGAACTTGGATTATTTGGGGCTGTATGCGTTATAATCATATTTGCCATTCTACTATGGAGAATAATGAATATTTCACTGAATGCTAGTGATAAACTTGGATCATTTATAGCGGCAGGAGTAATGATACATGTCGCGCTACAGGTACTTATGAATATTGCAGTAGTTACTAACCTGATGCCTAATACAGGCGTAACATTACCGTTTATCAGTTACGGAGGAAGTTCAGTTCTGATGCTTCTGGCGGAGATAGGTATTGTTCTAAATGTATCAAGAAGTATTGATTTTTCTGCATAATGTCAGGATGAAACATGGAATATAGAAACACAATAAAATTGAATAATTCTCCTTCGGAACCGCCGCAACCTAAAAAAACGGAGAAACCGAAGAAACAGGATAGACAGAAAAAACCAGACAAATCGAAAAAAAAAGAGAGAAAACGTGACAGGAACGACAAAAAAGGGTATATTTCCTATCTAGACGATGATACTTGTGATAATAGAGATATGGAAAAATCCGAAAGTCGGGGAAGATCAAAAGGCAAGAAAAAACGAGGAGCGTCACTTCTTAAGATTGTTGATATTATCCTCGGTCTTGTGATTGTTGCATTGATAACATTTCTTTTATCAATATCTGTTTTTCAGATCAGAAAAGTAACTGTGGTCGGAAGCAAGATCTGGGATGAAAATACGATCAAGTCCCAGACTATCATTCAAAATGATTATAAGAATAATGGACTTTACCAATATTTTTATCGATTTATTAAACCGGTGAAGGATATACCTTTTGTAGAAAGTGCTAAACTTTCATTTAAGTCACCTAGCCATCTGGTGATAACAGTTCAGGAAAAGAAACTGCTAGGCAGGACTCAGATGAGCGATGGTAAGTATGTTTATTTTAATGACGATGGTGTTATAAAGGAAATATCAGATAAATTGGTGGATGGTGTATTACCGGTAAATGGACTGGTTATTAAAAAGCCAAAACCAAATGATAAGCTGGCAGTAGGGAGCGATTGCCTGGCTACTATGCTTAATATCGTAAAGTCCTTAAAAAAATACAATATAAAAATAGATACATTGGACTTTGAAAACAATGCATCTGTTAAAGCAAAGATAGGAAACATAACTGCAGATTTTGGTAAATTTTCATATATTAATGAAAAAATTATGAGATTAAACATCATATTGCCCAAATTAGTTGGTAAAACAGGCGTCCTACACATGGAAAACTGGACCCCTGATAATACAGACATAGTTTTTGAAATACTCTAACTGATTGAGATGTTTTCGAAAGTTTGTGTTGATATATTAGCCCAAAAATAATATTATATTTGTTAGTTGTATGCCAAAAAACACATTTGGCAACATTTGAAGCCAAGAAGGAGGAATTAACCTTGCTCGAAGTTGTAACAAACGATAACGAAACACAGGCGAGGATTATCGTAATCGGAGCCGGCGGCGGTGGAAATAATGCAATCAATCGAATGGTTGATGAAAATATGGGTGGAGTCGAACTGATAGGAGTTAATACCGATAGACAGGTACTTAATCTCTGCAAGGCTCCCACGACGATTCAGATTGGTGAGAAGCTTACAAGAGGACTTGGAGCAGGCGGCAATCCTGAAATCGGCGAAAAAGCCGCAGAAGAATCAATAGAAGATATATCTTCCGCAATCAAGGGTGCCGATATGGTATTCGTAACATGCGGAATGGGTGGTGGTACAGGAACAGGTGCTGCTCCTGTAATTGCAAAATGTGCTAAAGAGCAGGGAATACTTACGATCGGTGTAGTTACGAAACCATTTTCTTTTGAAAATAAGAATCGTTCTATTAACGCAAAGTCTGGCATTGAAAGACTTAAGTCTACAGTAGATTCTCTTGTTGTTATCCCGAATGACAAGCTTCTTGCTATTTCAGACAAGAAGATGGGTATTCAGGAGGCACTTAATTTTGCAGATGG
This sequence comes from Bacillota bacterium, assembly GCA_029779695.1. GTDB lineage: Bacteria > Bacillota > Clostridia > Lachnospirales > Lachnospiraceae > Lachnocurva. Next base: position 33,719 of record JAKPAB010000117.1, read on the forward strand.
AGTGCTTCATCAGTCAGTACAGGGTATCACAGATCTTATTAACGTTCCCGGACTTATCAATCTGGATTTTGCAGATGTTAAGACGGTTATGGAAAATAAAGGTCTTGCTCATATTGGCATCGGACATGGTAAGGGCGATGAGAAGGCTCTTGAGGCTGTTAAGATGGCAGTTGAGAGTCCTCTTCTTGAGACAACCATTACCGGGGCATCTCATGTCATTGTTAATATTACAGGTGACATTATGCTACAGGATACATCAGAGACAGTCGAGTATGTTAACTCACTTATCGGTGGCGATGGAGATAATGTATTTGTAGGTATCGTTCCTGATGAGTCTATGTCGGATGAGGTTCGCGTAACTGTTATTGCTACAGGTATGGTAGAAGAAGGCGATGAGACTCCTTCTTATGGCGGATTCAAGCCTAGCTATTATGATGTTAACAAGACCAAGCCTACGCAGGCTTCCAGACCTGGATTCGGACAGACAGGCACAGGATATGGTCAGGCAGGTGTAGGATTTGGACAGGCAGGCGCGGGATATGCACAGCAGGCTCCTACATACGGAACTGCTCCTTCCAAGCAGGCAGCTCCGACTGCTCCACAGCAGAATATCAATTCATCTTCACTTAATAAACCGGTTCAGCCCAAGCCTACTGTTAAATCAGCAGATATTAATGTCCCGGATTTTCTGAAGAATAAAAGGTAATTATAATCACACAGAAATTTCAAACCTCCATAAGTTAATCTTATGGAGGTTTTTTAGTGGTATCTGAGTGCAACTGGTTAGGCAAATATGTAAAAAAAATATATATGTAACCACAACATGTGGTAAAATAATACATAACTATATACATGAAAAGGGGGCCTAGGTATGAAACTTGAATTTATTGGTGCTTGTCATGAAGTAACAGGTAGTTGTCACTATGTAGAGTGTGCTGGACACAAGATAATTATTGATTGTGGAATGGAACAGGGAGCTGATCTGTATGTTAATCAGACGCTTCCGGTCAATGCTGCAGAGATAGAAGCTGTTCTGATAACTCATGCACATATAGACCATTCAGGACTATTGCCTATGCTTT
>JAKPAB010000140.1 GCA_029779695.1 Bacillota bacterium
ACAGAACCAACGACACCAACAGAGCCTACAACTCCTGATAAACCTATGGATGATGCTATTATTAAGGATGGCTCTGAGGTAGTTATAGTTAATCCTGCTAGCAATAAGGCTATTTCGGTGAATCCAACAAATGATTCAAAAAGACTAAATATTGAAAATATTTCTATTAGTGGCACTTCAGTTTGTGCAACGGGTAAAACAGCATTACTTAAGGTTAAGGCTGTAATTAAAGATAATGTAACTAAGTATGAATTTATACTTGGATCGGGAAAAGATGCAAAGTATCTCGCTGGAGACAAGGACAGCAAACTTATATATACAGCAGATGAGTCTGATTATAGTCTTTGGATACTGGAAAAGGGCAAAACAGAAGGCACCTATTTTATAAAAAATAATGCCGCGATGTATAAGAATAATGCACAGTATCTACAGTGCAGTACAAAATTCAATAATGTATCTTTATATAGTACGGCGGATAAGGGAACTGATTATGAGTTCAAATTTTATAACAAAAATGATGTTATAAGGGCATTTGATGTCGATAAAAATGTAAAATGCAAAGTCACACAGCTAGGTGGCAGCGCTAGCTATGATGTTAAGTCCGGAACTCATACAGAGATCAAGACAAGGAAGGTGGATTCAGGTAAAACGGATGCCAACGGCAAGCCCATTATGATATCTGAAAAGTACGAAGCTATCATTGATGATTTTAAAACTGTCGTTGAAAACAATCAGATCAAAGGTGATTTATTTGACACAAACGATATGCTTGATAAGTCATCTTTATATTCAGCATACGTAAACGGCAAAAGTATTGTTCCTTATCAGAGGACACAAGGGGCAGGCGGCAGCAACTATAACTTCTATATGGGAGCCAATGCTGTTGGATCTGGAACCGATGACTATATGCTTATTACCACGTCATCACATGGATATGGCAATATGGATCTGGCATTTAGGATGAGAGGATCAAACACTGCAGCGGCTAAGTATCAGCTACAGTACTCGACAGACGGAATCAATTATTCTAATTTTTCATCTGGTACATATAAGTATTCATATACGGCATATGTCACAGATGGTGATGGTAAGAGTGTCCAGAAGCCGGTGTCAGGAGAAGGCAAGATAACGGACGGTATCTGTAATATTGCCATGGCTAAGAGTCAGTATGTATCATTTGATTTTGATGTTCCAAGTGGCGCGTCTAATGCGGATAAACTATATATTAAATTTGTCCCGGGCAAGGAAAGAGTCGACGGAGTAACTGCAACAAAAGATGGAAAAGCTGCAGTGATAGCAGGGTACACCAGACTCGACTGTGTAGTTATGACAGGTAATCCGGTAATAGCAGATGATCTGACAGGATATGTCAAAACATCGACTCCATCAGGAGAGATCCAAAGTGGAGCTGCGGTTGAACTTACTACCGCTACAGAGGGAGCCAAGATATTTGTATCCAAGGATGCAGGTGAAACCTATAGCGAATATAACGGCGAAAAAAAGCTGGTAGTAGATACACTTCCTTCTAAATATCTGGTTTATGCTACCAAGGACGGACTACAGAAGAGTATCATAAGAACGTTAAAATATACTGCAGGACAGTGTAAGGCTGTCAAGATCGCACCTAATGGTGGTGGAATCAAAAAAGACAGTGAAGTTACACTTAAAACTGATACAGAAAATGCGACAATAAAATATGCGATCCTCGATAAAAAAGATGACGAAGTAAATGATGAAGACTGGAAAGTATATACAGCACCAATAAAGATGGACAAGCTTCCTTGCGTTATCAAGGCTATTGCAATAAAGGACGGAATGGAAGACAGTGCAGCCAAGACGCTTTCGTTTACAGAAAGGACCAAGGACAAATACAGCATCTATTTCGGACAGGTTCATTCACATACTAATTATTCTGATGGTGCAGGGACATGCGAAGAAGCATTCCAGCATGCTAGAAATGTCAAGAATCTTGATTTCCTGGCAGTAACGGATCACTCCAATTCTCTTGATAATGAAGGGGAATCGGATATTACAAGAAATGTGGATAAAAATATCACAGATGAGTGGACATCAGGGCATACACTTGCACAGAAGTATTCAGATGATAAGTTTACCTGTTTCTATGGGTATGAAATGACATGGTCGAACGGACTCGGACATATGAATACCTTTAATACTCCGGGATTCCAGAGCCGTACGCAGACGGATTATAAGTCATATGCAACAGCACTTAATAACTATTACACTACACTTGAAAAGGTTCCGGAGTCTATCAGCCAGTTTAATCACCCTGGTACCACTTTTGGAGATTTCCAGGATTTTGCATACTATTCAAAAGAACGTGACAACCTGATCACTATGATCGAGGTCGGTAATGGAGAGGGAACGGTAGGCAGTTCAGGATACTTCCCTTCATATGAGTACTATCAGAGAGCTCTTGATAAAGGCTGGCACGTGGCTCCAACCAATAATCAGGATAACCACAAGGGAAGATGGGGAGATGCTAATACAGCACGTACGATAGTGCTGGCAGATGAAAATAATGAGACAAATATCTATGATGCAATGAGAAACTACAGAGTATATGCATCAGAGGATAATGACCTTAGCATCTATTACACACTTGATGATAATGTTATGGGAACTATTTTATCTAAGGGTGACACAGGATCTACAGTTCATCTCAAGGCTGATATAAGTGATCCTGACTCTACAGATAAGATCGGAAAAGTACAGGTTATAACCAATGGAGGAATAGTACTCGACACAGCGGACGTTGATACCAATCATAAGACAGTGGAATTTGATGTGGATAATAAATATTCATATTACTATCTGAAGGTAACGGAGGCTGATAAGGACATTGCAGTTACAGCTCCGGTATGGGTCGGAGAAGTAGAAGCTTGCGGAATTGAGAGTGTAAAGACTAATACAGTACTTCCTATTGCAGGTAAAAGCGCAGACATAAATGTAGGTCTTTATAACAATGAGAATACAGACCTTACAGTTAACAGCATGACTTTCTCAATTGACGGCAAGGAAATAAAGAGTGTGACACCTGAGGAACTTAAGGCTGCTGGATGCGATGTGATCGGAAATGCAAAGAATGCGGCATATAAGATCAACTATACTCCTGAAAAGGCAGGTTCGGTTACGATCAATGTTAAGGTCAATGCTACACTTAATGGGGTTGATAAGGTCTATACAGGAAAAGTAACACTTAAGGTAACAGATCCAAACCTTGTAACTAAGGTAGTTGTAGATGGATCACATTATAATGATTATGTAGCAGGATATTATGCTAACAGCATGGGTAATTTAAAGGCTATTGCAGGAAGCAAGAATGTAGAAGTAACTGTAGCTGATAAGATCACTGCGGATACACTTAAGGACTGTGAGCTTCTCGTTGTGTCAGCACCGGCTAAGAAGGCAGGGGAAGCAACAGGAGAAGGAAATAAGGCGATCAGCTATAAGCCGACACATTTTGAGGATGAATTCCTAGCATTAGTTAAGGATTATGTAGCTAAGGGTGGATCTGTAATTGTATGTGGAATCGCAGACTATAACGATACCAAGGATGCCCAGACGTCAATAGAGCTGAATAAGCTCCTAGGCGCTATAGGATCTACAATGAAGATCAATAGTGATGAAGTATGGGATGATGTTAATAACGGTGGACAGCAATATAGGCTGTATCCTAATAAATTTAATATGGATTCTGAATTTCTAAAAGGTGTTAAGTCTGACGCCGAAAATGGTCAGAAATACAGCCAGTACTCAGGCTGCTCAGTTGATATTACCGGAGCCAAGGCCAACGATACAGTAAAAGATGCAACATGGTTGGTGAAGGGATTCGATACCACGAGAGGCGTTGACAGCAAGGATGATAACGGCAATGTCAACCCTGCAACGGTTGATACCGGAGCCAAGGATAAAGATGGCAAACCTATCATGTCAGCGAAAACACTTGTAGAACCGGGCAACGTAGTATTTTTAGCGCAGCAGGATACTAAGGCTGGTGGACATATTTTCGCCGCAGGCGGTGTGTTCGTATCAGACTTTGAAGTCAAGGCTGCAATGGATAATGCCAATGATCTTCCTTATGCCAATAAGACTATTGTTGAGAATATTCTCAACAGTATAGAGAAGCAGATTCCTACATCTACGATTGCTGAAGCAAGAAAAGGCAAGGTAGGCGATATATTTGCGGTAGAGGGATATGTGACATCAGGAACAGTTAATGAAAAGACAACATTTTTTGATACAATCTATCTACAGGATGATACAGCAGGTATCGATATCTTCCCTTATTCAGAAAAAGGAATGGAAGTAGGTACTCACTTAAGAGTCATCGGAACCTGGGATCAGTATCAGGGAGATACCGAGCTAAGAGTTATTTCTGTTAAGAAGATCGATGATAAGGTCAATAAATATGAACCTATTAAACTTAGCACAGAAGATGCTATGAACTATAGCAAGTTTGGTGGTTCATACGTACAGACTACCGGAAAAGTAACCAGGGTTCAGTTGGCAGATGATGGCAAGACTCTTTCAGAATTCTGGATTGCAGATAAGACTGGAAAAGAATCCGCAATATTTATTGATGGTTATATCTATTCAGGGATAACCGGACAGAATACACTTGCAAACATTGTAAAAGTAGGAGAGACCATAACAGCATCAGGAATCTTATACATGCATCCAGAGGGAAATAGCGATGCTTCCGTACCTGTATTCAGAGTTAAGGATTGTGATGAAATAGTTATCGGCAAGGCAGCAGATGATACACCGGCTGTAGATCCAGGCAAAACCAACCCGGATAACACTCCTGCAAATGTTATCGAAGTGGTAAAGCATGTTGTGGATACAGTAGTGCAGCAGATAAATAATTTTGTAAATAACATAATTAATACAGCTGGAAATATCATTAACAGGCTATTTGGCAGAAATGTAACAGCAAGAAGAAATACTGCTGTTCAGTCAGCCACAACAAAAACAGATGCACCGACAAGTAAAGCAATAACTATAACTAAGAGTGACACAACGGTTACAGAAGATGCATCTAAGGAAGCGATTCCTGAAAATGACACACCTAAGGCAGTGAATGAAGTTTCTAATAAATCTGATAATGTTATGCCTGTATTCATTATAATTATTATGATTGCAGCTGCAGCAGGCGCAGTTACGATAATAGTAGTTAAGAGAAAGAAGAGCCATAAATAAAGGCTCAGAAATAAAAAATCAGCATCAACATAAAAAGGTCGTCGGTTGAGTAATCAACTGGCGACCTTTGCTTTATACAAATAATTATTTAAGTTGCCAAGTGTAGTTTAATTATAAAAAAATGCTTTAACTATATAACGAAAAATCAATAAAAAACAAGGTTATTTAGTGCCATGAGGCACTTGTACAACGTAGATAAATATAATAAAAAATTTTACTAACTACAAACACATAAAAATGCCAAATGGCAGAAAATCCCAATTTTTGGGAATTGTAAAGTATTTTTCAAGTTAAAAAGAAGAATAATGAACAAAAAGAGGTTGAAATAATTGGCTAAACTGTATATGATGAAACGTGCCGTCTGGCATTGTTGGTGCTGACGGTTCATAATAAGATTCTAAGGTAGAATAATGCGAGACTGAGGGGTCTCACGGCGTGTCAAAGGGTGTCTCTGAGGGGAGGCATAAGTTACAAAAGGGAGGAACTTATAGATTATGAAACAGCTCAGGAAGAAATGTGTATCACTTCTTCTATTAATGTCTATGCTTGTTACAACAATCATATCCATTGGTGGAATTTCAACTGTTAAGGCAGCTGAAACAGTAGAGGCGGTACAAGCTTCGGTAAGTGCAGGACCGGTCTATTCTGGTACAGTAATAAGATTAACAACTGCTACAGAAGGGGCGACGATCAAGTACAGTACTGATGGTACAACAGATTATAAAGAGACATATTCTGAACCCATCAAGATCACCAAGGATACCACGATAAATGCAATTGCACAAAAGGGCAGTGATGTTTCTGATAACTCTGCTTTTTCGTATACTATCAAGGCTGATCCAGAAGGTGGGGTAATAACATCTATCCAGGATGGACAGCAGGTTGCTATATTTAGTACATATAAAAACAGCTTGCTTACCAATGAAAAGATGGTAACAAGTGATAGTTATAAAAATGATGTTATAAAAATGATGTTATAAAAACTGTTAGTGCAACAAAGACAGATACAGGATTATCGGTTCCAGAGGGAACGTCATATGGGCTGTATAATGTAAGTGTTGTAGATGGAAAATATGTATTTACTGATGCTACATCAAATAGTCATATTGTAGCTCCTGCTCAGCATAAACTTACATTAAGCGATGGCGCAATTGATGCAAATAGTGAATGGTCAGTTGACAAAGCAGATGATAATTCAGGGTTTATTGTTTCTTTATTGGGGAAAAGCGTTGAAACAAACAATCTTTCATTTAATCCACAGTCAGGCTATTTTAAATCAAATTACTATGCATCAAAATATCTTGCAAGTAGTACTATTAAATTTTATGCGCCTAGCGCAATCAAATCAGGAGTACCTACACCGGTACCTTCAGCAGATCTAAAAGACGGTTCAAAGGTCGCTATTACTAATGTTGCTAACAAGGTTATGCTTTCCAATGAGGCTAGTCAATTTAATATAAAAGCAATTAGTGTAGCTATAGCAGATGGTAAAGTTACAACCGCAACACCTGTTTTATACACGATCAAGAAATGTGATGATGGAACTTATGAATTTTCAAATAATAATAAGTACCTGTCAGCATGGAAATCAGATGCTACTCATACCAATGTCAAGCTTTCAAGCACAGAAACTAATGATGCTACAGACTGTACCAGATGGAAAGTAACTAAGGTAGAGGGAAAGAGTTCTTATTATCTGGTTAATTCCAAGGTTGATGGCTTCTATCTGGAATATTATGGAAAAAACACAGAATTCTCTCCATATAAAGGGACACCTAATGAAGCGTATGAGATAACGCTTTTTGATGAGGCTAACGTTGTAACTCAGTCTGCACCTAAAGAGCCCGTGGCTCCAACAGATGAAAATAAGACAGCGGTACCTCTTAGAGATACCAAGACCAAGGACGCAAATGTCAATACATATTTTGGTCAGATCCATTCTCATACCAATTTTTCCGATGGTGCAGGAACTCCTGACGAGGCATTTAAGCATGCGTCACAGGATGTTTCCAACCTGGATTTCTTGGCAGTAACGGATCATTCAAATTCTTTGGATAATGCGGATGCTTCTGATATTACAAAGAACGTAGATAAAAGTGCTGATCAGGAGTGGACCAAGGGACATGCTCTCGCTAAACAGTATTCCACATCCGATTTTACCTGTCTGTACGGATATGAGATGACATGGTCAAATGGTCTCGGACATATGAATACGTTTGATACTCCGGGATTCCAGAGTCGCACGCAGGATGCTTATAAAACATACGGAACAGCACTAAATAATTATTATACATCGTTGGCAAAAGTACCGGATTCCATCAGCCAATTCAACCATCCGGGAACAACCTTTGGTGATTTTCAGGATTTTGCATATTATTCACAGGAACGTGATAACCTGATCACTATGATCGAGGTTGGCAATGGAGAGGGAACAATAGGTAGTTCCGGATATTTCCCTTCATATGAATATTATCAGAGAGCTCTTGACAAGGGCTGGCATGTGGCACCAACAAATAATCAGGATAACCACAAGGGTAGATGGGGAGATGCCAATACAGCTCGTACTGTAATGGTTTCAAAAACAAATACAGAAGATTCAGTATATGATGCAATGAGAAATTACAGAATCTATGCCACCGAGGATAATAACCTTAGTATCAAGTACACTCTTAACGATTACCTGATGGGAAGTATACTCACGAAGGATGAAGTCGGAAGCACGGCCAACATCAAGGCAGTAATTAATGATCCTGATGCATCCGATGTAATCGGAAATGTTCAGGTTATTGTTAACGGAGGAATAGTAGCAGCTCATAAAGAGATCACTACAAATTCTGCAACGGTAGAATTCTCTATTCCTAATAACTATTCATTCTATTACCTAAAAGTAACAGAGAAGGATGGCAACATTGCAGTTACAGCTCCTGTATGGTCAGGAAAAGTAGAAGCATGTGGTATCAACAAGACATATACAGATACGACTCTTCCTGTAGCAGGTAAATCAGCTGATGTAAATGTTGATTTTTATAACAATGAATCTCAGCCATTAACGCTGAATGATATTACATTTTCCATTCAAGGCAAAACTGTAGGTACAATAACTGGAGATCAGTTGTCAACTTCAGGTATCAAAGAGATAGCTGCCAATAGTACAGGATCTTATAAATGGAACTATACCCCGGATAAGGCCGGCAAGGTCAAAATAGATGTTAAGGCCAATGCCACATTTAATGGAGTCTCCAAGGTATATTCCGACGTTTTATATATCACTTATACAGATCAGAGACTTGTATCCAAGGTAGTAGTAGATGGTTCACATTTCAATGACTATGTAGCAGGGTATTATGCAGATAGTATGAATAATTTCACTACTATTGCCGGAAATAAGAATATAGAAGTAACAATAGCTGATAACATCACGGCGGATACACTTAGTGATTGCTCATTGCTGGTTATTTCGGCTCCTGCTAAAAAGACAGGTCAGGCAAAGGGTGATGGCGGTAAGGAGATCAACTATACACCTTCACATTTTAGCGATGACTTTTTAGCATTAGTTAAAAACTATGTTGCTAAGGGCGGTTCTGTTATCGTGTGTGGTATTGCTGATTATCAGGATACAAAAGATTCTCAGACAGCAACAGAGATGAATAAGCTCCTGAATGCAATTGGCTCTACAATGAAGATAAACAGTGATGAAGTATGGGATGACGTCAACAACGGCGGACAGCAGTATAGATTGTATCCGACGGAATTCAACATGAATTCAGAGTTCTTGAAGGGAGTTCAGCCTGAAAAAGGTCAGAAGTACAGTCAGTATTCAGGATGTTCTGTAGATATTACAAATGCCAAGGCCAATGATGTTGTTGGTGATGCAACATGGCTGGTTAAGGGATTTGATACCACATTATCCAAGGACTGCAAGGACGCAAGTGGCAATTCAGTTGCTGGTCAGCCGGTACTGGTTGATAAAGGCAATGTAGTATTTATGGCTGAACAGGCTACCAAGGCCGGCGGACATATTTTCGCCGCAGGCGGTGTGTTCATGTCTGACTTTGAAGTCAAGGCAGAGATGGATAACAATGATTCACTTCCATATGCCAATAAAAATATAATTGAGAATATCATCTCAAAATTTGAAAAGGAAGTTCCTACATCTACTATTGCTCAGGCTCGTAAGGGACAGCCCGGAGATATATTTGCAGTAGAGGGATATGTAACATCAGGAACAACCAATACAGATACAACATTCTTTGATACTATTTATCTACAGGATGATACAGCCGGAATCGATATTTTCCCTTATGCGGAAGCAGGTATGAAGGTTGGTACTCATCTAAGAGTAGTCGGAACCTGGGATCAGTATCAGGGAGATACAGAGCTTAGAGTTATTTCTGTGAAAAAGATTGATGACAATACCAAGGTCTATGCACCAAAGGAAGTTTCCACCAAGGATGCAATGAACTATGCAATAAATGGCGGTTCTTATCTTAAAACCACAGGAAAAGTAACAAGAGTCAAGTTAAGTGACAGCGGAGAGCTAGAAGAGTTCTGGCTTACGGATGATACAGGAGTAGAAGCTGCAATATTTGTCGATGGTTATATCAAGTCAGGAACCACAGGCAAAAATACGCTTTCCAGCATTGTTAAGGTTGGGGAGAGATTCACAGCAGCAGGAATTCTCTATATGCATCCGGAGGGAAACAGTGATGTTTCTGTACCTGTATTCAGAGTTAAAGATTGTGATGAGATCGTAAAAGCATCTTCAGAGCCAGTAGTTATTCAGACACCTGCCAATGGAGTCGTAAGTAAGTCAGTATTTTTGGCTGCTTACCTTAATGGACAGGATGTCAAGATTACATCCAATGATGGCAAGGTAACATTTAAGTTCAAGTATTCCAAGCTTAATAAGGAATTAATAGATATGATGGGAGACTTCAATGCCAATGTGGTTCTAGGAAGCAAAATCGAGGCAGTAAGCAAGCGACTCAAGGGACTACCGACCAGCGTCAAGACATATTCTGTACATTTTGTTTATGAGGGACAACTTCCCGGAGAAGCCGAGGTGACACTGGATGTAAGTACATCAGGATTCAATAATGGTCAGAAATTATATCTGTATTATTACAACCCGGCTACCGATTCATTCCAGTTGATCGATACAGATACTATGGTTGCAGGAATGGTATCATTTACTATGACGCATTGCTCAGACTATGTGGTTACAGACTCAGAGCTTTCTTCTGATTTTACAAAGACAGCTCCGAAGACTGGAACACAGCCTGACAACACAGGTGGATGGGTAGTTATACTTATGGCAGCCCTTCTCTTTGCAGCAGGTTATGAGGGAAAAAAGATATATCTCAGTAAAAAAGCTGATAGACAGTAATCAGGTGAAATGCTAAAGTCTATATAGCAACAGAACGTTAACTAAGGGGGTTTCGCAGGGACCCCCTTTTTTATGAATAATGAGCCGTTTCATATCATGTGGTCTCATTTCATAATTATTTGATCAATAATAAAGTGGTTAGAAAACAATGAGTAAAAAGATAAAAAAAAATAATGTATCGAAAAAGAAATCAATATTAGACAGGATAAAAGGTGATATCAAGATAAAGATCACGCCTGTAAAAGTAATTGTGCTTATTCTCGCTGTGGCAGCATATATATCGGTTCTGTACTTTGCCAATCAAGATAGACCTCATTACACGATTACAAAAACATCAGGAACAGAATATGAGACTGCTAAGGTTCTAAACCGGACCAAGGATGATATTCAGGTGGATAAGAAACTTGAGAATATCAAAAAGGGCAGTACAATGCTTGAAGTCGAGATCCTCACCGGACGATATAAGGGCGACGTGACAACCATTAAGAATTACTACAGTGCTCTCTATAATGTAGATGTGAAAAAGGGGGATACACTCAGTGTAAGAATCGATACCACAGGTCTAAATAAATATCAGGTATCAGTTTATAACTATAATAGAATTCCTTTTTTCTATGGAATGATCATTCTGTTCTTTCTCGTTCTGGTAATTATTGGTGGTAAGCAGGGATTAAGTGCATTTGCAGGATTGGCATTTACAATAGTTTCAATATTCTTTATATTACTTCCCTTATCACTAAAGGGATTTGACACGGTTTCGGTCACCTGTATCCTGGTATTATTGACCAGTGCGGTATGCTATTACATGATAGGTGGATGGCAACCGAAAACCATTACAGCAGCTCTTGGATGCTTTGCAGGTGTAATCATTGCAGCATTTTTCGGATGGGCGTCAGCCAAGGTAGCGGGAATCTCTACATTTCAGACTAATGAGGCAGAGGCTCTGATGCTGGCAAAATCCACATTCGATCTGCACATGAGAGGTATGTTTGTAAGTGGAATACTTATAGCAGCCATGGGAGCAGTAATGGATGTATCTATGACAATATCATCAGCTCTTAGTGAGATCCATACCCTTAATCCAGAGAGAACCTTTGCTCAGCTGGCGAAATCAGGAATGTCAATAGGAAGAGATGCTATGGGAACTATGGCCAATACACTGGTACTGGCCTATGTAGGAAGTTCATTTAATATGATGGTGGTGATCTTCTCCTACGGAGTGTCCTTTACTCAGCTGGTAAATACAGATTTTGTTGCTGTGGAAATGATCAGGTCTATTGCAGGATCTCTAGGAATATTTTTTACGGTACCTGCAACATCTATAATAGGTGCATTTCTTTTGAGCAGGAAGAAAAAATAGTTTTACTCAAGATAATTAATGGAGCTTGTTTCAACACAAGCTCCATTTTGCTATAATAACAAAGTGTGAATTTGTGGGAAATAATATCATATAAAAATAGCATGAAAATAAAGATGTAGAAGTGAAAAATTAAATAATAATAAGGAAATAACAAGAGAAAAGAATTATGAATAAGAAAGTATATAAGACACTGGAATTTGATAAGATCATAGCCCGATTAACTGAACTTGCAGGTTCGGCTCAGGGAAGAAAATATTGTGAAAATCTTACTCCGATCACAGACATAGACAAGATCAAAGTGAGGCAGCAGGAGACCGAGGATGCCGTTAGCCGTTTATTTAGATTCGGTAACATATCCTTTTCAGGTATAACAGATGTGGCACTATTCAGACAGAGACTGGATATCGGCGGATCGCTCAATCCTTCAGAACTCCTGGCGATTGCAGGGATTTTATCAGTGGCAGGAACGGCGATCAGATATGAAGATCAGGCCAAAGGTTCCAGAGGCTATAATGGCGAGGAAGATGAAAAAAAATCCGGAGATTCTCTTACTGATTATTTCGATTCACTTTCACCGGTTAAAGACCTAAAGGTAAGGATACAGAGCACTATACTATCAGCTGACGAGATCGCAGATGATGCTACACCGCTTCTCAGGTCTATACGTCGTGAGATGGGTGGATTCAATGAGAAGATACGTTCTGAGATGAACAGACTCCTGACGGGAAAAGTAAAAGATTTTCTTCAGGACTCTATTGTTACAGAAAGAGATGGAAGATATTGCATACCTGTCAAATCTGAATATAAATCTCAGGTACCTGGAATAGTTCACGATCAGTCCTCCAGCGGTCAGACACTTTTTATTGAGCCGATTTCTGCAGTTAAGCTTAATAATGAATTGAAAGAATTGGAGATAAAAGAGAAAAAAGAAATCGAAAGGTTTCTATATGAGTTAAGCAGTGAGGCAGCAGAGCATATTACAGAAATCGATACCGACTATAGAATGCTGTCGGAGCTTGATTTTATTTTTGCCAAAGGCAACCTGGCAATTAATATGAATGCAGTAGCTCCTATTTTAAATGCTGAGGGACGGATCAATCTAAAAAAAGCCAGACATCCACTACTAGATCAGGAAAAGGTCGTTCCTATAGATATCAACCTCGGAATAGATTTTAACCAGCTGATAATAACAGGGCCAAATACTGGAGGCAAAACAGTAACACTTAAAACTGTAGGTCTTCTAACACTTATGGCTCAGGCTGGGCTTCATATTCCGGCCGGCGACAGAAGTGAAATGGCAGTTTTTCACAATATATATGCAGATATAGGTGATGAGCAGAGTATAGAGCAGTCCTTGAGTACATTCTCGGGACATATGACAAATATTGTAAAGATCCTTCACTCTGTAGAGCAAAGCGGCAATCAGTCACTGGTAATGTTTGACGAGCTTTGTGCCGGAACTGACCCTGTAGAGGGAGCAGCCATTGCAACATCTATTCTGAATGAGCTTCACAGAGAGGGAATCAGAACGCTGGCAACTACTCATTACAGTGAGCTCAAGGTCTATGCTATTTCCACTGATGGGGTAGAGAACGCATCATGTGAATTCTCAATCGAGACGCTTAGTCCTACATATAGGCTGTTGATCGGTATCCCCGGTAAGAGTAACGCTTTTTCTATTTCAAAGAAATTGGGTCTAAGCGATGATATCATAAGTGATGCAAAAGATAGAATCGCTCAGGAAGACCAGTCATTTGAGGATATGATCTCTGATCTGGAGGAAAAGCGACTCGCTATGGAGAGAGTTGAGGACAAGATCAGGCGTGAAAATGAATCTATTGAATCTCTTAGGGCTGAGATCATGAAGGAGAAGAAGAGCCTGGAGATTCAAAAGTCCAATCTGTTGGCCGAGGCTCATCAGGATGCTGCCCGTATATTGAAGGAAGCCAAGGATGAAGCTGATCAGACCATCAAGACCTTCCGTAAGATGAAAACAGATAGTCCTGACATGCAGAAAATGGAACAGATGAGAACAGGAATTGGTAAGAAACTAAGTGATGCCCAGTCCAAAACTACTTTGGTTACGAAACTGGTTCCGTCGCCAAATGGCACGGTCAAGGCTAAAAATATAAAAATCGGGGATAAGGTCAGAGTCCTATCTATGAATGTGACAGGAACAGTCCATACCCTTCCGGATAAAAGAGGTGAGCTCCAGGTCACCATGGGAATAATGACTACCAAAGTAAAGCTGACGGATATTGAAATGGTTCCGGAGACATCTACTGCAGATTCTTTTAGAAAAAAGAAAAGAGAGGCTGTCTCTACAGAAAAATCATCGAATCCTAGCATGGCATCATTTGGAAAGGCTATGTCGATATCAACTGAGATCAAGCTCTTAGGAATGACATCGGATGAAGCTATTTCTAAGCTTGATAAGTATATTGATGATGCATATCTGTCTCATCTCAAGGAAGTAAGGATCGTCCATGGCAAGGGCACAGGAGCATTAAGGACTGCGGTACAGCATTATCTGGATGGAAACGCATATGTTAAAAACCATCATCCTGCAGCGTTTGGCGAGGGTGATGCCGGAGTAACGATTGCCGAATTTTATTAATGGCAAGTTGTTAGTTATATAGAATTAGTGATATGTAATTAATGATATTAAAATTGCCCCTTTGATATTTTTCATTTCATCTTTGTTTGCTATAAAAATAACTGTATTCAGTAATATTTTTACCAGCTTACATCGAGATTTAAATATATCAAAGGGGCAATTTCTTTTTTAAAAACTATTTCAATTGATCATAAATTGCATATTACAATCTTCATAACAACAATTCATTCATATAGTAAATATAAGTACAACTTCGTACTTTATTCCAGGTTAAGAGTCCTGCTTAGGAGCCATCTTGTTATGAAGAAGAAGATAACAGCGAAAGCGAGAGATACGATTATACCACTCCATCCGTTATTGATAACGACACTGACATCCTGGTGCTTTTCAACGAGACCATGGTATTTGTCGAAAGAATTCTGGACCTGAAGAAGTGAATCGATCTTGGATTCTATAAATGATATTACGAAGAATGCTACGATTCCTACTAAGACCTTCATCTTGCTAACGAGCTGACCTAATGATACGCAGAGATAAAGAGTAATAACTAGTTCAACAATACCGATCACTGTACCCAATACAGCCTGTGCAAACAGCTGGAAGAATCCATATTCTCTTGCCTGCTTCAGTAATTGAGAAAAGATTTGTCTAGCACCTTCCTGGTCATGTGCACCAAGGTTTAAAAATAAGCATCCGAAGATTATGGCAATTGCAATTCCGGAAACCATGATACTGATGAGAACCCACAGAGAAGCGCTTAACAGCTTGCCTCCAAGCATTGAAGAAGTGTTGACAGGAAGTACATTGGTGAGATGGCCTCTTGCTCCGTAGATCGTACTGTTATACTGGGTGATCTGGATGATCATTGCAGCGATTATTATACCTATGATAAAAGCAGTTACAACTACAATAAGGATTCCGAATATGATCTGAAGCGATCCGTTTACAGCATTCTTCTTGACGAGGTTATAAGCCAGGACGATACCCTGTGCCAATGAAAGCAGAAGCATAGCGAGTATCCCGGGTAATAGTTTTCTACCTGATTCTAAAAAGTCATATTTGAAGATTTTGATCAACATCTGAATTCCTCCCTAAATAATTCATCCACACTCTTACCGGTTCTTTCACGAATAGAATCTGTCTCTTCATGAAGCACGATATTTCCATTTTTTATAAATAAAACATCGTCAAGAATCGGTTCTACATCGCTGATAAGATGTGTAGAAAGTATAACAACAGCATCCTCAGCATAATTTTCTACCAATGTTTTTAAAATATACTCTCTTGCAGCAGGATCTACACCGGCGATAGGTTCATCCAAAAAATATACCTTGGCACGACGGGAAAGTGTAACTATCAGTCTAATCTTTTCCTTGGTTCCTTTAGAACAGGTCTTGATCTTCTGACTAAGGGGAAGCCCAAGTGGTTCTAATAGTTTCTCGGCTCTTTTTCTGTCAAAGTCCTTAAAGAAATCTTCATAATAGTCCAAGAATCCCTTAATGGTCATATATTCAGGTAGAAAATCATTATCAGGAAGGTATGCAACCTCGGCCTTGGTATCAGGTCCTATGGGCATTCCGTCGATTAGAAGTTCTCCTGCTGTGGGCTGTAACAGTCCATTAAAAAGTTTGATGAATGTGGTTTTGCCACTACCATTCGGGCCTAAGAGACCTATGATCTTGCCTGGCTGAAGCTCTAGAGTGATACCGTTTAGAGCGGTGAGACGGCCATATCTCTTAGTAAGATTAGTACAACTTAATCTGTTCATATCTGTTCCTTTCGTTTACTATTTAGTATTAATTTCTCTTGTAGTCGATTACTGCTTTTCTGATTTCGTCATCGCTTAGTCCCAGTTTCTCAAGCTCAGAATACAATCTGGATATTTCTTCCGTAGAAAGATCAATTCGGAGCGCAGTAAGTTTTTTTAGATCATCCGTTACATATCGCCCGCTGGTTCTTTCAGTGTATATAACACCTGATTGCTCTAGCTCGGAATATGCTCGTTGCATGGTGTTGGGATTAACACCGGCTTCAATAGCCAAATCTCTTACTGATGGGAGCTTGTCTCCGGGTTTGTAAGATCCGGAAGCTATCAAAACCATTATCCTTCTAGTCAACTGACGATAGATCGGAATGCCATTTTCAAAAGTCCAAGGCATATTTGCTTCCTCCTATTAAATTATTAATGAAGTATCATAACGATATGCATCTCATTACTGTACTTCTGTATTAAGCAATTAATACACTAACACAGCGATACAATTATGTCAACGTTTTTTTGACCTAATTTAAAATTAGTTCTATAATTGCTAAAGTAAGAAAATCTTAGTAGAAAAGAAGCAGCAATGAAAGAACAAATATCTAGAAAAGAATTGTTTGAATCAGTTCCCGTCAATAAAGCACTTATGACAATGGCAATCCCAACAATAATCAGTCAGCTTATCAATCTGGTCTATAACATGGTAGATACTATATTTATAGGACAGACAGGAGATGCATACAAAACGGCAGGAGTAACCGTAGCATATACTATATTTATGATGACAGTAGCTCTTGCCAATCTATTTGGGATAGGCGGAGGAAGCCTGATGGCTCGTCTGGCAGGGAAGGGTGAGCTAAAAAGAGCACGAGGTGTATGTGCATTTTCGTTTTATGGCGCTATTGCTATAGCAATTTTGTATTCAGCTGTTATTGCTATTTTTATGAATCCTATTCTTAATATTTTAGGGGCGTCTCCTGATACAATAGAATATGCTAGACAGTATGTACTCTATGTGGTTATTTTAGGAGATATTCCGGTGATCTTGTCAGGAGCGTCAGCGCATCTGCTAAGAAACAGTGGATATGCCAATCAAGCCAGTATAGGCCTTAGCATAGGTGGAGTATTAAATATGATACTTGACCCTATATTCATGTTTGTGATCCTTCCTAAGGGAATGGAGGTTACAGGTGCTGCAGTAGCTACACTATTAGCAAATGTCGTTTCTTGTATATACCTAATAATAGTCATGCTGAGATTGTCCAAGAAGTCGGTTATAAGTATTAATCCTGCCGATATTCCCATCATGAAAAAGCGAGATGTGAAGAGTGTTTTCGCCGTAGGCGTTCCATCCTCGCTTTTAAATGCACTTTTTGACCTTGCCAATGTTTTCCTGATAGCACTTATGTCATATCATGGTGATATGCAGTTGGCAGCTATCGGAATCGTAATGAAAGCAGAGAGACTGCCTAATGCCATTAATATAGGAATATGTCAGGGAATGCTCCCGATAGTTGCATATAATTATGCTTCAGGCGATCATAAGAGAATGGATGCCGTGGTCAAGTCTGCACGAAAGAATGGATTGATAATCTGCAGTTTTACTCTTATAATGTTTGAACTACTCTCACCGTGGATATGTCGTATATTTTTAAATACTGATGTTGGAAGCAGTGCTGCAGTCAGTGCAGCTACAATGACAATTGTTTATGCGGGATTATTTCTTAGGATCAGATGCTTGGCATCACCATTCCAGTTCCTCAATTACAGTACTTCGTTTACGATGCAGGCAGTAGGCTATGGTAAGGGAACACTTATTCATTCTATTGTGAGACAGATTGTATTTTACATACCTTTCATGTTTATATTAAATGGGTTATTCGGAGTATATGGACTTACCAGTGCTGAAGTTTTTGGCGAAGCCGCCGGAGGTGCATTTGCTCTTGCTCTGTTCCATCAGTGGAAGAAAAAGAACATGAAAGTACAAGCATAAATAAATTAGAATTCAACATTTGAAAGTTTAATAGCAATAAGTTCGGGTTGTGGAATCTCATATTTCAATGTATCATGATACAGATAAAAAAATTAATAATTAGAACGGAGCAATTGATGTATATTAATGAACTGTCTGAGGGAATGCGTCTTCAGAACAACATTTTCCTATGTAAGAAAATAACCAGCGCTACATCTAAGAATGGTAAGTCATATATGAATGTGGAGCTTGTGGATAAGACAGGATCACTGGACGGCAAGATATGGAGTCCCTCAGATCAGGGTATTCGTGAGGTAGAGGATCTGGATTATGTGGTTACTTCTGGTGAGGTAACTATATATAATGGTTCACCCCAGTATAAGATAAATAAAATACAGAAGGCTGAGGAAGGAACATATAATCCTGCTGACTTCGTTCCGGTTTCTAGATTCGATATGGATAAGATGTATGAAAAATTACTGAAATTGATAGAATCCGTCAAAAATCCTTATTTCAAGGCTCTTCTAGATAGTTTCTTTGTAAATGATCCTGATTTTAAAAAGAGATTTGTAATGCATTCCGCTGCAAAAAGCGTTCATCATGGTTTTGCCGGAGGATTACTGGAGCATACACTTTCTGTGGCTTCACTTTGTGACTATTTCGCTAAGCACTACGGTAATATGGACAGAGATCTCTTGGTGACAGCAGCTATTTGTCACGATATCGGAAAAGTAAAAGAGCTTTCTGATTTTCCTGAAAACTCATATACAGATGAGGGTCAGCTGGTAGGACATATCATAATAGGAACACAGATGATAACAGAACATATCAAGGATATTCCTGATTTTCCTGAGAAAAAGAAAAATGAACTTATTCATTGTATACTGTCTCATCATGGTCAGTTGGAGTTCGGATCTCCCAAGGTTCCTGCTCTTATAGAGGCTGTAGCTCTTAGCCATGCGGATAACCTAGATGCCAAGCTCGAGACATTCAGAGAGGCAATAGAAGGCGGTTCTCCGGATTCTCACGGATGGATAGGATTCAACAGATTCCTGGATTCTAATGTAAGAGCCACTTCACCTGAGAAAACCAAATGGTAGGATCTGAAAAATCATCGGAGTAAAAAATGGAAAAAAATGATGAAATAATTATCAATATAGAAGACATAGGAATACACGGAGAAGGAATAGGCCATTTTAAAGGAATGGCCTTTTTTGTTCCCAGAGCCCTTCCCGGTGATACGATTAAGGCAGGGATCACCAAGATTACAAGCTCTATTGGATACGCCAGAATTATCGAGATTATAGAACCATCCAGAGACAGGATAGAACCAGAGTGTCCTATTGCCGAAAAGTGCGGAGGCTGTCAGCTACAGCATTTGAAATATTCCAGTGAGTTAAAGTGGAAGGCTGGCAAGGTAAGGCAGGATCTTATCAGGCTAGGCGGGTTTTCTCCAGAGGAAATAGATGCTGTTATGGAAGAACCGATAGGCATGGATTTTCCATATAGATATAGAAACAAGGCTCAGTTCCCGGTAGGATATGAGGCCATAAAGGAAGAAAATAGGGATTATTCTGCGTCTAGAAGTGTTTCTTATTCCAATAATAGGAAAATTGAAAATAAGGGCAACAGAAAGATCGTAACCGGATTCTACGCAGGTCGCTCCCACAGAATCGTTCCAACGGAAGACTGTATGCTCCTGGCACCTCAGAATAAAGGGGTTACAGAGATCATCAGGAAATATATGGAGGAATTCCATATCGTACCATATGACGAAAATACAGGAAAAGGACTTATCAGGCATATTCTCACCAGATATGGCAGGAATTCCGGCGAATTAATGATATGTCTGATCGCCACCAAGGACAGGCTACCGCAGGAGGAATATCTATGTCAGAGGTTAACGATGGCATATCCTGAGATCAGTTCTATAACGATTAATGTCAATAAACGTAGAGATAACGTGATACTGGGCGAATCAAATAGAACTATATGGGGTTCTGATTCTATTATGGATACTATTGGAGAGATACAGTTTAAGATATCGCCTCAGTCTTTTTACCAGGTTAATCCTATTCAGACAGAGAAACTATATAATAGAGCTCTTTCATATGCTGGTCTCACCGGAAAAGAAACAGTTTGGGATCTATACTGCGGAATCGGCACGATATCATTATTCATGGCGCGCCATGCTAAAATGGTCTATGGAGTAGAGGTCGTAGATCGTGCAGTTAAGGATGCCGCTGAAAATGCCAGGATAAACGGTATTGAGAATGCGCGGTTTATCACCGGAAAAGCAGAGGAAATATTGCCTGAGTTCTATGGTGAAGGCGGAGAAAAGCTGTTGGAGTCATTTTCCGGAGATGATGTTGACGGAAGCGATAGGAAAAATATCAAAACAGATATATACAGCAGTAATGAAAATACGGCAGCAGAAGCTATAGACAACAATGAGAAATCAGTGGCAGAAGAAGCCAGAACTCCGGATGTCATCGTAGTAGATCCTCCGAGAAAAGGTCTGGATGCAGCCTGTATCGATACGATGATCGCTATGTCACCAGAGAAAATAGTCTATGTGAGCTGTAATCCATCGACTCTTGCCAGAGATCTGAGAATGCTAGTAGATGGTGGATATAAACTGATGAAGTATACACCTGTGGATCAGTTCCCGAGAACAGTGCACGTCGAGACGGTGGTATTGATGTCAAGAGTAGAAGGAAAATAAGCTTGAAAGCCCTTGATTTCAGGGCATTTGCGGGTTTGGAGGAAAAGCAGCTGAGGGGCGCAGAATCCTCTGTGGAAACTTATCCAAGGCTGT
Source organism: Bacillota bacterium (assembly GCA_029779695.1). Lineage (GTDB taxonomy): Bacteria > Bacillota > Clostridia > Lachnospirales > Lachnospiraceae > Lachnocurva. Next base: position 21,136 of record JAKPAB010000140.1, read on the forward strand.
CAAGCAATGCGCTTGAAGAATGAATTGACATTCAGTTGGCGAATTAGATGTTTTCCGTAGGGTTTAGGCTGCGGATTAGATGTTTTGCCGCTGAGTGAGCGGAATAGATGTCAAGGAAGACAAACTGGAATTTGAACCGAAGATTATATATTAGGCATTGTATATATAGATTGGCTTGCACCAGAATGAAAAGTATGGTACAATAATTTAAAATAATGATAGGGGTGGAAAGATGCGTATTATTTCTTGCTAAATATTAAGGCATAATAGGATGTCCTGGGCGCTTAAAGTGCCTGCTTTTGTTATGCCTATGCAAGAAAGTTACCATCTTCTTTAACTCTAAACGCATAGCTTTGTCTTGCCTTTCTGGCTGGACTTTGTCCGTTTATGGGCTGCAAGAATGTACTTTCTTGCAGCCCATAATTTTTAAGGAGGACAAAAGCATGTCGCTTATTAACGTAAATAATTTGACTTTTTCATATCCGGGAAGTTACGACAATATTTTTGAAAATGTCAGCTTCCAAATTGACACGAATTGGAAACTGGGTTTCATCGGAAGAAACGGCAGAGGGAAAACAACTTTTTTAAATTTACTGCTTGGCAAGTTTGAATACAGCGGAAATATTTCATCTTCGGTCGACTTTGAGTATTTTCCTTATACGGTGGCTGACGAAACACAAAACACGATGGATGTTATCAATAGCATTTGTAAGGATTTTCTGCAATGGGAACTGCTGCGGGAGCTGTCATTGCTTGATGTGTCGGAGGATGTGTTGTATCGTCCGTTTCAAACGTTGTCAAATGGTGAAAAGACTAAGGTTTTGCTTGCTGTTCTATTTCTCAAAGAAAACAGCTTTTTACTCATTGATGAACCTACAAATCATCTTGATATCGCAGCGCGCTCAATCGTAAGCAGATATCTGAAATCCAAAAGCGGATTTCTCTTAGTATCACATGACAGAGCTTTTTTAGACGGCTGCATAGACCATGTGCTTTCCATTAATAAAACAAATATTGAAATACAGAGCGGTAACTTTTCCTCGTGGCTTGTGAACAAGGAACGACAAGATAACTTTGAGCTTGCTGAAAACGAAAAGCTAAAAAAAGAGGTTAAACGTCTTCAAAAAACCGCAAGAGAAAAAAGGAATTGGGCGGATACTGCAGAGCGTCGAAAAGTTGGATTTGATTCAACTGCGACCGATAGTAGTAGCGCAGGCAAACGTCCTCTCCAAGGTGCAAAATCAAAAAAGCTTATGAAAAGAGTCAAAGCTATTGAGGAACGTCAAGAATCTGCCATTGAAGAAAAGTCTAAACTGGTCAAAAATATTGAAAATGCTGACAATTTAAAATTAACACAGCTTTCTTATCATGCAAGCCGGCTTGCAGAGCTATCCGATGTTTCCATTTTCTATGATGGAAAAACAGTTTGTCAGGATATCAGCTTTACCATAGAATGTGGTGACCGTATTGCTCTTGTAGGCAAAAACGGAAGTGGAAAATCAAGCATACTAAAGCTTATTTGCGGTGAGAATATAACTCATACTGGTATTTTTGAAAAAGGCAGCCAATTGACCATTTCGTATGTTTCGCAGGATACTTCATTTTTAAGCGGAAATTTGTCAGATTACGCTTTACAAAACAAAATTGATGAGAGCCTTTTCAAAGCAATTCTTCGCAAGCTTGATTTTTCGAGAATACAATTTGATAAGAATATGCGTGATTTTAGTGGCGGTCAAAAGAAAAAAGTATTGATTGCAAGAAGTCTTTGCGAAAACGCTCACCTATATATTTGGGACGAACCGTTAAATTATATTGATGTAATATCTCGTATGCAAATTGAGAATTTAATTTTGCAGTTCAAACCAACCATTTTGTTCGTTGAACATGACAGTACCTTTTGTGAGAAAATTGCGACGAAAAAAGTGAAGTTATAGTTTTGTGATATGAGCATGATCTTTTTCTTGATTAAATTCCGATTTGTACAAACAAGAGAGCAAGCCACTTCATAGGTAAGATTCCTATCGGAGCAGCCTGCTCTTTTATTCTGCAATATCCACACTGACGCCGGATTTGAATTCGACGGTGAACTTATCCGTGTATATTGTGATGCTTTTTATAAGCTTCCTGACGAGAGATTCATCGAACACATGAATTTCTGTATTCTGCATGGCGACGAAATCCTGCAGTTCCTTGATCCGGTTCATGGCTTCTTCTCTACGGTGATTGTCGACCGTGGACTGTTTCTTCATTTCCTGCAGGCGAACCATCTCGTCAGTGATGGCATTGTAGTCTTTGCCGCCCTCGACCTTTCGAAGCAGCTCTTTCTGTAAATCTTCAAGCCTCAGTTGGATGCCTTCCGGTGAGAGAGTGTCGGTTGTGACGACGGCCCTGGCTACGTTTTCCTGCAGCTGGGCCAAGAACTCTTTCCTGCCTCGTAGAATCCGGTTTAAGGATTTGACCGTGACGTCCTCAAGGGCAGCTTCATTTACCGTCCGATTCGTACAGTTGCTCTCAGCTTCCGATGGCTCCAAGCGGCTGATGCAGCGCCAGACAATGGATTTGCAGCCGTGATTGTTCCAATGGACGCGCCTGTAAAGCTCGCCGCACTCTCCGCAGAAAATCATCTGCGCAAAGCAATGATTGCAGGAGTAGGTGCGTTTCTTGCCTGTCGGGCTCTTGTGCACGACGCGCCTGCGGACAAGTTCCTCCTGTACCTGCATGAAGATTTCTTTCGGAATGATGGGAGGATGATCGTCCTCAACATAGTATTGCGGCACGATGCCAGTGTTCTTGATTCGTTTCTTTGTAAGGAAGTCGGTGGTATAGGTTTTCTGCAAAAGGGCATCGCCC
>JAKPAB010000163.1 GCA_029779695.1 Bacillota bacterium
GGCCTTGGCAATCGATTCATTTTCGTTGTAGAGTTCATCCACAACCAAGTTCAATTCCACATTTTTTCCGGCTGCTTTGCTTTTTACCTTGAATCTGGCAGTGAGAAGTTCTCTGTCTTTCTTTTTGGCGGATCTATCCGCAAAAGCTACCGACACACCACCATCTCCATTTTTTCCGGCATTGGTATTTACATCTTCAACAGTGTATTTTCCTGAAGATTTTTCTCCTGAAAGTGTAAGGGCATCATCATCAAAGAAAAGTGTGACCTTGCCACTTGATACTTTTTGAGCCTTGGTCTGTAAAACTGTGACTGTAACCATATCCTTATCTGTAGATGTTTCTGTAACAATGACGTCCTTGGTCGCTGCCTCAGCCGGTATTACAGGAGCCTGTGAAACAGCTGCGATTACAGCAAGTATTCCGGCTGTATATATAAGCGTTTTTGATAATTTATTCATGCTTTCTCACCTCCTATTCTTCTATTTTCTTAAACTTGGATACATATCCACTCTTTTTGATCGGAATCGCTTCATTAACCTTCTTCATATTTTCGGCATCCGTTTTAATGGTTGTGTCCTTGTATATGCCTAGAAAGGCTGATGAATCAGGAAGTGCTCCTATATCATATGTCTTGATCGTATCAGTTTTCGACACATTATCATATATATCCTTGATTCCATACATTTCGCTCTTTCCGGTCTTACCATTTGTAGATGACAAGATCAGGAAGTCTGATTCCGGATCATAACAAAGAGAGCTAAGTGCAATTATTCCGCCATTATCTACTCCTGTAGTCCCCAGTTTGTTGATTCCATATCCCATTCCCGGAACAGAGAGAATCTGATACAGATTACCGCTTCTAGAAATACCGTATAGATAATCGCAAGGTGACCCTGAATATTTGCTTCCACCGATTTCGGCCACTCCTACCAGGTAGTCTTTGCCTAGTTCGTCACTCATATCATAAGCACCTACCATTGCTCCGGTCTCCGGATCAAAAAATGCAATATAAGGACCATATACGCCGTATAAATATCCATTTTCCTTACTATATGTAAGGTCTGATGTCATTATAGGCAGTGACGCAATCTTTGATGCGCTGTATGTGCTTTGATCTATCTTGAACAGATCTGAAGCACCACCGGCATTTTTGTTGACAGCTACTATGCTCTTTCCTGTATCTGATGCAGATATATACATCTGATCGGCATTACCCTTAACGGATATTGTCTTGATATCATTTGTATTGATTGCTGCCCAACTATTAGATCCATCAGCTCCGGCATACATTCCATTTAATCCTACAGAAAGAGGTGTCACCGTAACTTCACATGTCGCTACACCTGCCTTGCCATTCTTGCCAAGTGCCTTAGTTGTAGCTGTGATAGTAGCTGTTCCTACTTTTAATGCTTCTACTTTTCCATTATTAGAAACTGTAGCTACGCTTTCATCACTTGATGAATATGTAACTGTATCATCCAGAAGCGAGATCGGTTCCAGGTTAGTAACAAGCTGATATTCGTCTCCAAGAGACATTAACAGCTTATCCTTGTCAAAGCTTACCGAGTCTACTATTTCCGTATCTAGAACTCCACTCTTGTTGACTCTGTATGTCTTATGGTTTCCTGCATAATCGAATACCCTTATGTAAAATACTGTCTTAGGATAATCAATTGTGAGTTTTGTCTCTTTTCCAGCCTGTGCCTGGTTAACTGCATATCTGTTTAAAATTGTCTTCTTATCATGATCGATAACCAATGCTGCTGCCGTATATCTATTGTCCTTTAATGTGATTTCCAGCTTGGAATCATCGGTATCTTTCATCCCTGTGATCTCAGGTGATGAGTTATCGATAGTCATAGGATAGGTAATCGAAGTGCCATTACCCTGTATCTCCGACATATCATTATCATCATAGTATGATGGAACAGCCTTCAGCGTGACATTGACCTTGGTTCCTTCCGGAAGAGGTTTGCCATTGGAATCGGTTCCCTCCCAGTTCATATCTATGCTACTCATCTTGTCTTCCCAACTAGAACTTGAGTCATACCAGAATGCTGCGAAATTATCTTTTTTCTCTGTCTTGAAGTATTCCTCTCCAGTCTCAGCATTGGAAATTATAACTGCTACACGAGATGCATTTCTTATCAGCGAATAGTTAAAGTTGACGAGCTTATCCCCATTTCCTGATGTGAATGCATTTCTGTCAGGATTATAGGCTTCATCTGTTGCATATAGATTCGGCACATAAAAATATTTGCTGTCATTGCCGCCAAAAGAAAATGTCATATAGTTTGTAGGCCCTGCTCCGGTATATGTGACGGTATTCTTGTCATAATCCTTGTCTGTTTTGGCCTGCATAAAATCATAATTTTCATACATAGATGAATCTGCCCAGTTTCCATAGAATGCCAGCATCGGTACCGATAGATCTACTCCTCCATCTAACTCGATGAATCCATCCACATACATTCCATTTTTAAGCTGATTAAGATATTCTCTGTCAGAATCAGAAAGAGTAACATTAACACTAAGTGTTGTTTTGTTATCTACACGAATAGCTGTTTTGTTCAGCTTGCTCTTATCGGTGTGTATAAGATCCAGATAATCATATACATCAGCAGTATTAACTACTTCATCTTTGTTAAAATCAAAATCATCTTGACAAGCTGTTATCTGGGTCAGCTTTTTAGTTCCATTAACATATTTGAGCAATAGTTCTGCGTCTTTACTATCGACTCTTCCATTGTCATCAAGATCATATATGTTAGTCTCATCCGAAGATTTGATATCTACCTTTGGTGACAGCTTATGAGATACATTCTTGATGTATCCCTCATCAAAAAGTTTCTCTGTCAGTATATCGCTGTTGGAATAATAATACTGAGGTTCATCTGAAATATTATATAGATCAATATCAAATGAATATTCGCCCTTCTTATCTTTATCATCTCCAAGCTCTGCCTTGACCTTGCCATCATTTCCTTCCTTGGCTCCTACCATGGCATATACCGGAGTTGTAACAGCATTGTATACATTTCCAAGTCCTGCGCCCTGAGCTCTCGGTGAATAGATATTCCCATCTTTATCCTTTAGGATCTGTGCTGTACTCATCAAAAGTGACTGTGATAATGTTCTTACCGGTAATCCTGTTTTTTTATCCAGTCCTTTTTCTTTTACATACTGTGCGACTAATGCAGACATGCCTGACACAGAGGGTGCTGCCATTGATGTTCCACTCATAAGGCCATATTCACCATTATCCAATGTCGAATATATATTTCCTCCAGGTGCTGTTATTTCAGGTTTTAGCTTCAGGTCTCCGGGTACACCTACTGATGAGAAATCACTCATTGTGTATCCATCCGGAACATTCTTTTTAGTACTTACCTTGCCATTTACCTTGATTTTCCCCGTATATACTTTATCAGAAACTTTGACTGCTCCCGCCTTAACAGACTCTTCATCTGCCTTGGTGATAGATGCGCATGGAATGACAGAATCTGATCCCTTAAGTGTCATTCCGATTGTTCCCGTCGTGTTATTGTATACAAGACATGCTATTGCGCCAGCAGTTTCCGCATTCATCTGCTTCTCGCCAAATGTAATTGCACCTCTGCTTACAAATACGATTTTTCCTTTTACATCTACATCTTTATAATCAGATGTTTCACCATTGCCATCCAAAAGCACATATTCATAGTCGGTTCCTGATCTGTCCTTGGATGTATCAAGTGTTTTAATCGCCGGAGCTTTTGACTCTGAGCCATCCTGATAATATGCGAGAACCGAGCCATCGGTCATAACAGAATATCCTGTATATCCTGAATTGACGGCACTTGCCACCGTAAAAGCATTTGTATATGATCCTGGTGAGCCTACCGTATCCATATTGACATCTTCAGGAAGATTGACACCATAGGCACTTTTATCTGCCCATCTCCCTGCATTTCCTGCCGAAATACTTACTACAGTATCCGTTCCCTTAAGCTTATCAAAAATATCATTGACATAGGTTTCGCCATCTGTAGAATTACCTGCATTTGATGATCCCAAACTTAGGTTAATGGCATCTGCCTTCATTATAAGCGCATCTTCAATAGCTGCCATGTAATCATCTGAATATGCTCCACCACCCTTGCCAAATACTTTCATTGTAATAAGCTGGGCATCAGGTGCAACGCCTACTACTCCGCTTTCCTGTTTTGAGTATCCTGTGGTCGAAGCCTTGTCCGGAACATATTTATTGGCAAGAGCGATTCCTGATACATGTGTACCATGGTCTCCCCGAGTGTCATTATCATGTGTTACGTCCAGATCCTTATCCACATAATTAAATGCAAAAGGAATTTTTTCACTTAGATATGCACTATCAGCAGTAAGTGCACTATCTCTTTTTGCAGCATTGAGGCTTGGAAGTTCCTTGGTCAGTTCTTCTTTGTTCAACAGCTGGTAATCA
>JAKPAB010000176.1 GCA_029779695.1 Bacillota bacterium
ATCAGATTATCTATCTTCTTTGTGTTTTGATAAAAAAGGTAATCTTGTCATAGGACATTCGGTAAATTACTCGATAATGGACCTTCAATCCCATAAGATACAGAATTATTCGTCGACTCGCAGTAAAGAAGAGTTCTCCAGTGGTTTTGTCAATCAGATTTATGTTGATGACAGAGGACTTATATGGAACGGTACGTCATCAGGTATGAATGTATACGATCCTGTTACAGACCAGTTGACGATTTTAGATATGAATGCGGGACTGAGTGGCTCTGAAATATGTTCAGTGACAGAGGATAAGGCGAAAGAAATATGGCTGTCCACAGATAAAGGCGTATCAAATATCAAGGTATACAAGGATAAAGATAACCACAAATGGCGTTTTACAGTTTACAGTTTTAATGAAATAGACGGCTTACAGACAAGGCAGTTTAACCAGAGATCTATCTTGTTGGCGCGTAACGGCGATATATATATAGGAGGTCAGGATGGAATAAATGTTGTTTCACCGAAAGTATTGGGACTTGGCAGAATTAAAGCCAAAACGATATTCTGCGGTTTGATTATTTTCGACCACCCTGTAGCAGTAGGAGAAACATTCAATGGACATGTTATTCTTAAAGAGTCATTAAATGAGAGTAATAAATTAGAATTAAATTCTGATGAAAAAGCTTTTACTATACAATTGGCTTCAAACAATTGTACAACGCCTGAGAATACAAAATTTCTGTATAAACTGGAAGGGTTTAATGACAAGTGGATGGAGACAGCCCCTTCTCAGGCCGGAGTTTCGTTCACAAATCTTTCATCAGGACATTATAAATTGTTGGTTAAGGTTATTAATGGCGACGGATACGTAAACAAGGAAATAAGTACACTCGACATTACTATTAATCCTCCGATGTATGCATCAATATGGGCATTTATTATTTATACTGTGCTATTATTTTTAGTAATATGGTATGTACGCAGAATAAGAATCAGAAAAAATGAAAATGAAGAGAAACTAAAAAGAATACGTCAGGAAGCTGAAAAAAAGCATGAGATAGATGATATGAAACTGCGTTTCTTTACGAATGTAAGTCATGAGTTGCGTACACCGTTGACATTGATTATTTCGCCTATCATATCAATGATTAAAGATGAGAAAGATGAAAACAAGCGTAATAAACTGATGATGATTCATCGGAATTCAGAAAGGCTGTTGACGCTTGTCAATCAGTTGCTCGATTTCCGTAAATCAGACATGAATAAGATGCAGTTGAATCTGCTTACCGGTGATATAGTCAATTACATAAAGAATATATGCAATTCATTTTTAATGCTTGCTGAAAAGAAAATAACGTTATCCTTTAATACTGCAATTC
>JAKPAB010000185.1 GCA_029779695.1 Bacillota bacterium
GATAGGCCAATAATTTCACGGTTGAAGAGGTCAATGATCAAGCAAACGTAAGCCCAACGATTGGCAACACGAACATAGGTTAAGTCCGTCACAAGGGTTTCCAATGGTTTTTGTTGGTTAAACTGTCTCTCTAAGAAATTCGGAACTGGTGCTTCATTCTTCCCTTTAGAATGCGGTTTGAAGGTAGCCTTCTGGTAAACAGAAACCAAATTCAATCTCTTCATGATGCGATGAATCCGACGGCGAGACAAGGTGATCCCTTGTGCTTCCAGACATTTCTTAATCTTCCTAGCGCCGTATCTGGACTTACTGTCAAGAAAAATGCGCTTCACCATTTCTTCAAGTTGTGCCTCAGATACTGGCACTACAGCTTTGTAGTAATAGCTAGAGCGAGGAATCTTCAACCAACGACACATGGCTGAAATGCTGTATTTATCCTTGTTAGCAGTGATTATTTCCCTTTTCGTGCCATAATCACTGCCGCTTGCTTTAGAATGTCTAATTGCATTTCGAGCTCTTTATTTCGTTTTCTGAGTTCTATCAACTCACGTTGTTCATCTGTCAGATTATCGACAGTTTTAAAGGAACCAGTTGTTCTTGCTTGTTTAACCCATTTATCGAAGGTTGAGGGTGTTAAATCATATTCTTTGATCAGTTCACTGCGTTTTCTACCTGCATTGTGCAAGTCAACGATTTGTTGTTTGAAGTCATCTGTGAAGTAATGGCGAATTTTTCTAGACATATCTGTTCTCCTCTTTTCTTTAGTGTAGAACACTTTATTCTTCTGTCTAGTTTAGTGTAACCTATTCAAAAGCTATCGGAGGCATTTTGTAACGCACTTTCAAGAGTCGAAGTCTTCTCCTTTTGTGCATCAATGGATTTATTGAGGACGGACTTTCGGGCAGAAACTGCCTGAATACTTTTGTCATTTTTATCGAACTCAGACGATACTAACTTCATCTCTGAACCCAGTACCTTGAAGGATTGGTTAATTTCACGAAGGGAATTCTTAAATTCATTTTCCCCCTCAACACCAATCTTTAAACCAAAGTTATCTGCCATAAAACCTCACCTCCTTCCGGTTTTTGAGTATGAAAAAAGCACTTAGCTCATTTGCTAAATGCTTATCTTCTCCAATCATATGACTACTATCTTAAAGCAGCCTCTAATTCAGCTTCTGAATAACCAAATGTGTAGTCTTCATCTTTGCCATTTGACTGCCAAATCAAAGCAGCATCGCAAACATCAATTGACTCATCTTCCATATCATTTGGAATATCATCTAATCCGTAACGACAGTTCTCACAATACATTTCACTAAATACATATCGCTTTGTAAGTGGTGTACCACAGTTGGAGCAATTTGGCGTCTCACCCTTATAAGTATTTTCATCTTCCCACGATAATTCATCTTTTTTTGTTTTAAACAAATCAAATAATCCCATAATTATTCTCCTGTCACGTTAGCATGCTCAATATAGTCTATAATCTTGAGCTTCATCCCCTTTGAAATTGGGTATTTACTAACTTTTTGAATCATATTTTCTTTTGAAAGTGTCTTAAGTTGTTCCTTAATAACTAGAACAGTTATTTTTTCATAACCAAATTCTGCAATTTTATCTGCTGATAGTCCAATCACACCGAGCAGAGCAATGCCGCCGATCATGCCAAAAGGCCCCAATGCAGCAAGTGCTGCTGTAAGTGCTGGCGCCCCAACAAGACCTGTTGCACCCATTGCAACAAGCAAAATTATTGCAGGAATTCCAAAACCAGCAAGTTTCTTTACTAATTCATCCATAATCTATTCCTCCGAGAGATTTTTTATTTCATTATAATGTGCATAGTTCTTCTCGCCACAGAATTTGCACTGAATGTAAGCATCAATGCCATTATTTTCATCCTCGCGATAAAACCTTAAATTCAAAAGTGGTTTTCCACAGTGACTACAAACTCCAACATTTTCTATCTTGATATTTTGGGTTTTCTTCCTATGCGACAGTTTATAAGCTATAAAACTAACACCGGTCACAACAATAGTAATGCCAGCAATAATAATAGCACCTTTTCCTTTATCATTCTTATCTAGTTTCAGTGCTTTATTTTTTGTATGGGTTAATGGATCACGATGTAACTTAACAGGTTTTTCAACTACCTTTTTAGCAATCGGTTGCACTGAATCGATTGCCTTTTCCATTAACGGTTCAAAGGTATAAGAAAAACTTCCAGGCTGATAACCACCATCAGTATACTGATTTCCAAAAAACGGATGTCCTTCTGGTACTCCCATAAAAAATACCTCCTAACTATTTCAATAATTTCTTCCAATTTACTAATGTTGCTGTTCCAATAAGGGAGACTGCAAGCGGAGAAATCGCACCTAATAATCCCAATAAAGCAGAACTTGCAACTCCACCAGATGCCGTTGCAGCAACAGTTTCAACTGATTTTTGCACCTCTTTATACTCATTATCATCAATACTGTCCACGCTATCCAAAAGTATTGAGATCACCTTTGGTAGAGCTTCATTATCCTTATTAGTTTCGATTTCTGCATCTAATACAGCACGAATTGCAATATACTGAGTAAACGTCATGGGTGTTTTTTTATTCTCAAGATTGCTAATTGTTTGCTTGGTAACACCTATCTTATTGCCAAGTGTTTCGGCACTCCAGCCAGCTATCTTTCGAATTGAAGATAAATTTTGCTGCAATCTATTAATTTGTAATTGGCGTTCATTTTTCTTGTTTTCCATTAGCTCACCTCCAACTTACAAATACAATATATCACAAAAAATTAACTTTGTCAAATAATTTTACCGAGTAAAGTAATAATATCCTCAATGAACATCTCGACTTTGGGTTTGCTTATACCAGTGAACTGCTTATGGCATTCCCATAAGTCTAAAAACAGTCCCAGTGGGCAGAACCAAAAGTCATCTGGTGTCATGCCCATTTGAACTGTTCCGTAATAATATAGGCGAGTAAATGTTTCGACATCACTTACTCGCCTGCTTTGTTTTTTGCCTCAAGCTCACTTTCGATTCTCTTGTCCCTTTTCCTTTCTGAACAAGTTCTTGTTCCTTATTCTAAGCAGCAAGTATTGCCTTATTGGATTCTGCCGTTCTTCTTGACATAGAATCAACCTCCTATGCCAAGCAAATTATACAAGTCATTCAAAAACGCTATGAAATCATCATAGATTTCGTCATCCTCAATTCTACCTGCCTCTTGATTATAGATTGCAATTTTCTCGCCAGCTTTTTCACAAAGAATAGGATCTCCCGATGCGAGTGCACCGATGACGATATACTCCTCACTAGGTCTATCATTGTTATCTACATCAATAGTAGGTTTATTCTCAATACCAAATAACTGAATGCCTGCTGGTAAGAAAAACTCCCCACCATCTGAAAACAACAACCATTCTTTATATTTTGCTGGTAACTTAATGTTATGTTCTTTCTCAAATTCTAATATCTTATTTTCAGTTGTTTCTTTACAAAAATTCATTTCCCCTTGTTCATTAAATTTATTCACAAGCTGCTTTAATTCATCGGAAATCATGTATTGTCCCTCCTCTAATAGATTATCTTTGATGCGATGCTAATCATAATATCTTTTTCCATTGGTATATATTCCATTCAATTAACCCTAGTGGGTATTCTGTATTCCCTTATTTGTATCCAAATCAAAACCAATCTGCCAAAATCCCATATCAATCATTTTCATTTGTGGGTATAGCAAACCTTCAATTTCCATTTTTTCCCTAGCATATTCCAGTTGATCAGCATTTTTCTCATAAAAATCAACAAGCTGCATGATGGATTTTATGTTGTAATTCCCAGTTGCAACCTTTTTATTCTTGATACCAGCAATAAAGTATCTATCATATGCTGGAACACACCCAAGAGTTCCCATGAGAATTTTAGTGATAAGGGTAAAAGATAATTTATTCTTTAGGTCCTGTTCTTTTACTTCACGTCTGATTTTATCGTAATACTGTTCTAAGAACGAATTTATATCTTGCAGTAACTTTTGGTTACTTTCTTTTCTAAGATCACTACACTCAATTCCAGCCAAGGTATCATATTTCTCGCTTAACAGCTCTTTCACTACTGGTATGTGAATTTTATAATCTTTTTGCAACAGAAAAGATGAACCACGGTACATTCCCCAACTTGCTAAATAAAAAGCCAGTTGTAAACTCAAATAATCATAATCAACATCTTTACTGCCTCGTGCTTTTATAAAATGTGAATAGCAATATTCCCATGAACGGTATCGACCATTCTCATCAGTCTTCAAAGCATTATAAAATTCTGTTGATGACTTAATAATAAAATCCACCGTGTCCATATCACTCACCGCCTATTTATGACTTGTTTTTATCTACTATTCTATTAAGATAAGATTTTTTACTCTCTAATTATACCACGAAAACAGAAGAAAACTGCCACCTTGTATTTACTTCTTCAAGGTGGCACTTGTGCTATTGTGAATAAAAATATGATTTCGCATGAGTTAACAACTCCTCCTTGATGGCGTCAAATTCCTGATTTAAATCCAACGTCACTACACTAATTTTATTTCCATTGAGTTCATAATGATGATTTGGTTGAGGTTCATCTGTCGTCTTTGCATATAGTAGTATTCCACCAACGACCTCTCCATCTTGAGGGATCCAATTATTTATATAGGTGAACAGCTGATATAAATTTGCACTCTTCTGCTTGGCGTTGCCACCAGCATATTTTGTTGCCATATTTTCAGAGTAAAACTTTGTATCGATTATTAGTGTCTTATTTCCATTCTTAAGAACGATATCTGTTTGCATAACCGGCAATGCATCCGTGAAGCCATTTCCTGTAATCCATGGGATCTGCGGGTGTGTAACCATATAATCAGTCTCACGTTTATAGAAAGCAAATACAAACTTTTCAAAAAGCGATGATAACCTCTGCTCATCTTCTACCTGCCTCAACCAATGTTCCTCTGATGACTCATCCAAGAGCAACTCTTCATACAAATATCTACAAACATCAATAAGGAACTGATAACGTATATTTTGGCGATTATAACGAACTTTCTTCCATAGTCCTAGATTCAGTTCAACTTCGGTTACTTCGGCAAAATACGGTAATAAACCGAAGAAGAATCTCCTATGATACTTTGGGATATCAGGACTCTTACTGAGATAATCAATTGTTGCCTTTAAAATCTGATTCAGAAGCACGTCCTCAGAAAACTCATCATATAATACGACTAGCTTCTTATCGACAAGTGCATTACGTTTGATAGATGCATTAATATCAATTTTCCCCCTGATGACTGTTGTCTTATCAGATTCTCGAATGTAATCTTTAATTAGACCTCCTCGAATTAAAGCAGGCAAACCAACCTTCAAAATCTCAGTGTACAAGTCTTTCACGTTACGGAACTGCTCCACATCCATTCGTTGATATTCTGATAGGCCTAATGTCTGATAAGCATATGAGAGCATGTAATAAATATTCTGAATCGGGATTTTAGAATTATTCTCCATAATAGGTCGCCCTCAATTTATTCGCCCAAACCTCAGCTTTTTCCTCATCGTCAAACCAGTACTCATAGAGCTGAGGAATTATCTCATATTCGATAACCTCAACAAGCCTTGATTCCGCATCAACTGTAAATGTATCGCTAACAAAATAACTGTGACCGATTTGAAATCCTTTCCCGAGTTCCTCTGTAATCGTTTTGTTGAGAGATTTGATGGTATCGATTGTTTTTTGAACCTTAACTGGCGAACCAATACTGTTGATATAATCAAGGAAGGTTGAATTTTCAAATGCAGGTGCTATATCGTAAAAAGAAAATCTCCGTCTCAGGGCATAATCCAACAATGCAAGACTCCGGTCAGCTGTATTCATCATCCCTATAATATAGAGATTTGAAGGGACTGAAAACTTTTCATTTGAATAAAGCAGGTTGACTGATTTTCCACGCTTATCTGTTTCAATCAACATCATGAGTTCCCCAAAAATCTTACTCATATTTCCACGATTGACTTCATCAATAATGAAGAAATACTCACGTTCAGGATCTCGAGAAGCCTTTCGGGCGAACTTAACAAATGGACCTTGTTTTAATTCAAATCCTTCTCCATCTGCTTTTGGTCGATAGCCTTCTATAAAGTCCTCGTAGCTATAGCTTTGATGGAATTGAATCATCTGAATTCGTGAGTCATCCTTCTCCTCCATCATGAGATAAGCTAATCTATCAGCGATGAAAGTCTTCCCAACTCCGGGAGCACCCTTCAAAATTAGGTTCTTCTTATTTTGCAAGACAGATTGAAGCTTTCCAAGTTCATCTTCATTGATAAACACCTCAGAAAGAAAATCTTCCTTAGAATACGATTCATTCTCTACCGCTGATGGTCTTGATTCAACGTAGCGAATGTAATAATCAATGGAACTTCCTGAAACACCCTTGTATCGGTCATAGCTGTCATCATTGAGAACCGTTTCTTTTATATTCTTCAATGCTTCGGTATCCGTTTCTCCGAAAATCAAAACATTGAACTCTTTTTCAATATCCTTCAAAGAAGAAATCTTTTGAGTGATGGTTTTGTCATTCAGCAACTCACCATTTTGTTGTACTTGCTGTGAGAGCCAAACTCTGAATTCATTAATCAAATGTGTCTTTTCGTCTATTGGTTCTCCATTGATGAGCTGATCCATATAGACAATAAAATCGGGATAATCGTTGAAGTTAGTCAGTGTTTTTTGTGCGACTTGTTCTCGCAAATCCCAAGAACCTTTACTCGTCCAATCAACAGTATGACGATGCTTATATTCTGAAACTCGATTATCAAAATAGTAATCTCCTGTGACAACACCCCTCCCAACAATGCGTTTCACTCCCGCCTTTGCATACACAATATCGCCAGGCTTAATTTCTTTATAGAAGTCCCAAACAGCCTTTGAATCATTTGTCGGACGTTTGTCATCATTGCGATGTTCCGAGATAACTTTCTCAACATCAGTCCTATTTTCATATTGTTCTAAATCACCCAAAAAATCCCAACCAAGCCCCATGACTCCAGAGGAATAAAACTCCTCCCAAAGTCTAGCATCATCACCTGGAGCATAAACCCAGTAATTCACACTATCATCAACTTGACCGTCTAAACTTGATGTTTTTTGTTCTTTCTTTGGATACGTCTTTTCTGGGTTTTCAGCGAAGAACAAAAATTTCAGGTAAGATCTCAAAATCGTTCCTAGCTGAGCTATTCCACCATAATTTGTCGGTTGACTTCGAGTTCCATTTTCGTATTCCATTTTTGCATATTGTTGTTTAAATGTTTCATTAATCTCAACAAACTCTTTTGTGTAATTTTTCCTTTTCCCTTTCAAAATTTCCGATAGTGAGTTATCCGTATCTCCAGTAATTTTCTGATAAACTTCTTGAAACTCATCAAAGGTCTTGTAGTAGAAAAAATTCTCAAAATAGCTACTTCCCAATCCAAACCTATTCAATAAGGAACCGAGCTTTTCTAGGTATGGTGCATACCAAATTCCGGTTTTTTCACCAAGATTATCTTTGGCCCAATCTTTATATTGCTGCTTACGTACTTCCATTGAATCACTCATCCAATTCACCTCACCAGATAAAATTTAAATTATCTTTAATTATATCACGGAAACGTTTTCGGGTGTATATAAAGCAGGATTGTTCTAAATCTAAAACATCCTAACCACCTACCCAACCCTCCCGTTATCCGACTTACCTACCAAACTATCAAAATTCCCTCGTTGATATGTTCCCCCCAACCAAAAAAAGAGAGCCAGAACCAAAAAATTCCAACTCCTTAAAATCTTCAAAATACCGCCATATCAAGCCATTTCCAGCCGCTACTTCTCCAACCGTGTTATCAATCCTACCAACTCGATGTGCGTTGACTGTCTACTTAGTATCTTCCTACTGTGATAATGGTTGTTTGTGATTTTTGAGTTGACAGGTTGGATGAGTTTGTGGAAATAAATCATACCGCTCCATTAAGATTCTTCTCTTTAGCTCTACTCTTTTTTGACATACCAAGGAGATTTTGGATCTTTTTCTAGAACTCTCTTTTTATCATAAGGCATAACTGCATCACCCCAAACTGAATTTATTAATTTCGAATAATCTGTCAACAATTCTTCAAACATATCATCTTTTTCAAGCATAAGAAAACGGTTCGCATGCATAACAAGATTGCGATATGAATTCCCAAATTCAGGTATTTCATCATAATACTTTTCCCTAATAGAACTAAGAATTTCATACAAATTCTTTATGTACCCATTCTTATTAAATTTACTTATGATGATTTCTGAGTCAGCTAGTTGTCCGTTAGAAATCAGATACTCTTTAATTTTAGGTATGTCTGAATCCGATTTGGCATAATCTAAAATTTGCATATTGTTGCCTTCTAATTGTTTACCTATGTGATAAATGAAATCATCTTCAGTAGTTGCAAGACCACGCTTTATACCAGTCAGAGCATCTAGCAGTTCTTTTGCGGTTGGTGCTTTTGTAGAAACGGTTATATCAACATCTACAAGCTGCCTAAGGATGAACTCAATGCTTACTAGAATGTACGGAATGAAAACATTGTTTGGGTTATACATTGTGTCCCAACTTTTACTGTACATACGTTTCATGTCTCTGAAATACGATGGAGACTTTTCTACCTTAACACCATTTGAAATACTGATTATGCGTTTAGACTCACCAGCAATAATAAGATCAAAGATTTCATCTAAATTCTTATCTATTGGCTGTCCTCATCCGTTAACTTCTACATTTGAGCTATTTTTAAGTTGATTTTTAAACAAGGATTTCATGGTTTTTTTACCTTCAGCCGAATACAAATCTTCTTTGGAAATTTCACCATTGTAAACCATTTCCATAATTTGAATATAAGCCAAACCTAGAGCGGTAGTTAACAACCCGGCAGTAGTTGCTGAAATAGCACCTCCTGCTCCAGTTCCTAGCCCAGGGATAAATTTCAATAAATTCGCTACTATAGTCTTGCCAAGCACAGTTGCACCAGATGACCCAATAGTCGAAGAAACAAATGCGGTCAAAAAGCTTTTACTTATATCCAAACCAAAAATAACAGTTATACCAGCAATCATCCCAACTTGTGTGGGAATTAATAAGGCTGCATCTGCAAAAGGGATTGGCGCAAAACCTTCCCCAACTGCAGCGGCTACTGCGGCAGCTACTGCAGCCCTAGCTGCCTTTTTTTTGATTCTAGAGAAGCAATTTGAACATTTTGTAATGTGTTTTGTAACTCACTAGGCAACACTTCTGTCATAACGTCAATTAAAGAATCGAGTCCATATGCTTTAGCAATATATTCTTCATCAAAATCCATGTCTTGTGCAAGTAATGGCACAACTTTAACAATATCCAGATTTTCTTTTTCAATCATTGTTTTCATTTCAGCAGCTTTCTTTTTAGGAACTGCTTGAGTTAAAACGACAATAATCGGAACCTGAGATTTTTTATTGCTTTCAGCAAATGATTTCAACCATTCTATCTCTGAACTATCAAAAGTACGATTTGCACCGACATTAACACAATACCAGATGCAGTGGATTGCTTCGTTTATATTTTTTTGCTGCGTAGCCCTTGTCTATTAGTTCTAATACCTCATCCTTCACTTTTGCCTGTTGCTCATGTGAAAGCTCAAACCCTGGTGTATCATAAATGGACAGTGGATAATCTTTTTTGGATAATTTTCTGATTTCAGATGTAACCGGGCGTCCCAATCCTGTCTCCGCAAAATTTCCACGGAAAAGAGTGTTAATCAATGTACTCTTCCCAACTCCGGATTTCCCTATAATTATGATGTTGAGAGTTTTCAGATTTTTAATCTTATCATTAACAGTATCGATTAATTGCTGAGCCATTTTATCTGTATCAATCTGCATTTTCATCCCTCTCACTTTCCTCATAATCAATCTTTTTAACCATTTCAGGTCCCCAATCATCCTCATCTGATTTATGGTTAGAGTATTTTACAGAAGCTTTATTAATTGCAGCAGCCAATTTTGGAACTGCTTTAGCTGCTACAACAGCTGATCCAATTGCAATTGAGGTTGCCCCAATAGTCCTCACAATTTTGTGAGTTTTCTTTTTCTTTTTAGTTTTTTCGGTCACGAATTTTTCCAATTCTGTTTCTTCCATATCAAGTCACCACCTAATCTTGATTGTATATATATAATTATATAACATTTCTTCTATGACTGTGCTCGAGACGTTAATAAGGACAGTCAATGATCTATATGCTAAAGTTACTTATCATCCTTCTCAACGAACTCAGAAAGAATATCTTTCATTTGTTGGCTGTGCTTGTTGATTTGGTCGATGTACCAGATACCATCATTTTCAGCCAATTTCTGCATCAATTCAAATTTTAAACTTTGATCCGTAGCTTTGAACTCTTTTATCTTGGCATCCGGCATCAGGTTCGAACGCAGTGAATTATGACCACGAGCCATGATGCACAGATTTCCAAAGTTGTTTAACTCTTCCGGTGGCAACTTTTCATGACCTTCGTCCGCGTTAGGATTCTGAGGATAAAAATGCTCTACAGAATTTCGGTACTTAAATTCAAAATCCGTAGCTTTGATTCCACGATTAGCTCCATGCGTTTCTTGATACCACAAAACAAAATCGAGGAAGTTAAAAATGTAGTTAGGCGTATCTACCCCACTATCAAATACTGAATCATTTTTAGTAAGTGACGTGAAACGTTGACTGGCAAATGCTATCAGTTTTTTAACCAACAGGTCATTGTCGCTCAGAACAGCATCATCATTTAAGATTTGCAGCAGTCCAAACAGAAAGCTCTTATAAATCTGTCGAGGGTCGGTGACCTGGAACATAGATTCAATTTTCACCACGATATTTTGAGTAACGTCATCATCATAAAACGTATTACGAGGCGAAAGTTTCTTATTGTTTCTATTCTTCCCGATAAGCATATAAGGTTTGTGCAAACTCCAGTTCGAGTCATCAGATGAATTATCATTTATGCTGTCCGTCTTTATCACGTAGTTATCAAAAACAAAACGTGTCTTTAGCAGTAAGTACATGAATTCATAAACATCTTGAACTGACGTAATCTGTTCCTCGAATTGGTCAACCAACCTCTTATCGTCCAAAGAAATCCCTCTTGATTCGTAATTCCAATCGAATGTATCTTTGTCCTTTAACAGTTTCAGTACTTGAAGAATAAAATTAGGAAAATTAATGATAGAATGATATCGACCCGTATCGTCTGTCTCATCAGCTTTCTCGGGATTAGGCGTCATTTGCAACATTTCATTCAGTGAAATAGCTTTATACACTGATGAGCTGTCGCCGTTTGGAAATGCTGAAATAATTTGAATAAAATCAGTTGGAATAAACTGATTCCAATTGGAAGAGAATAATTGTTCGCGAACTTCAGGCTTAAAACCAATCTGAACATATTTATCTAGTCTTTGACAGGCATTCCAAACTTCTGATATAACACTTCTTCCTCTTGAATCTTCATCAGGTAGTAACCCTAGCAAGTACGCCTTTACAATCTCATGTTTTTCAAGCTGTTCTCCACGATTATTCATTATTTCAAAATAGTGATTTAAGTCTGTATCTTTTGGAAGTTCATTTTTTATTAATATGACGTTTTCAAGCAAATAGTTAAAATAACCCTCGTCAAACTTATCAGAATGGGTAAAACTATCTTTCTCCTGAAATTTCTTCCTAATTACTCGATACCCATCAACTAACTCATTATCTAGATCCAGTATCTTTTCAAAGCTATCTTTATTCTTCAGCGTCCGAAAAATATCCGTCGAACGTTTTCTGCTTTCAAAATTTATATTCACATCTATCTTGCTGGCTAGGTCCGAATATTGTGATTCATTTTTTAGATAACAAATCAACAACGATAGAGTCGTGAGCCGCTGCTGGCCATCAATGACACTAGTCACATCATCAGTATCAGAATGGGTAACTAGCGATCCGATATAATAGTTTTGATTGTTTTCACGCTGATAGTAATCGTATACATCATCAATTAGCGTGTTGATTTCTTTTTCTGTCCAAGCATAAGCTCTTTGATAGATTGGAATGCTGTAGGCATTTTGAAATATGTCACGAATGTTGAAGTATGCCATTAGTCCTCACCCCCTAGATATCTTTCAGCTATTTTAGGCGATTTATTTTTTACTTTTTCTCGTTGAGAGTCTTTGAGCTTATCATCAATTGGCACCTCAAAATGCGAGAGCTGATTGGTTGAGTATGATTCAGCTATATAGTTAAATAAATTTTTTATATCTGCATCGCTATTGATGACAAATTTGTTGATGCTCTTTTTCTGAACTTGTTCAAAGTAAAAGCGCGGATAATATGCATAATGAAAACATATATTTTCAATCATGCTATATTGACTGTCTGAAAATTTATCAATGGCATATAGCATTGATGTTTTATATAAAGATTGAACAAATCTAAAATACTTCTTGTCCTTTGTTTCTGCGAATAACGAAAGGATGGAGTTTGCACCCGGACTTGCTTCATCAGAATAGAAACCTTGTTTTTCAAGAATGTTGTTATAAAAATCAACAAATTTAAAGAAATACTCTCCATTAATCATAGGCTGGTCAATTTGAAATGCGTAATTCATTTCCGGTAGCGCATGAAACTCAATCATCGTTTGATTCTGACGGTTAAAGGTATCCACATAATTCTTCGCCATCAAAATTGGTTTTGCCCAGTTTAATTCGGAGTTGTCATCCCCTTCGCTGACGCCTTTAAATAAATCGATATCATTATTCGAGAA
Organism: Bacillota bacterium; assembly: GCA_029779695.1. Classification (GTDB taxonomy): domain Bacteria; phylum Bacillota; class Clostridia; order Lachnospirales; family Lachnospiraceae; genus Lachnocurva. The sequence goes on from JAKPAB010000185.1 coordinate 12,863, forward strand.
CCCCAAATCTGAGACATTTTTATTTTTAGACCATTGTTTTATCCTAAATAAATACTCAGAAAACAGCGTGTGAATATGACTAGGCTGAATATTCTCCCATAATTCAACCATTTCAAGTTTTCTTTCTTCTGTTCCCTTCAACTCACGAAGATGAAAGGCTTTTAATAAGTCCGTTGGGTATAAGGCTTTGCCTCGGTTATTTGATGAATCAAATAGCTGAAAAGCTTCGTCAAGATTGGCTAATTCCAAGACTTGTACCGTACAGTTTGTAAGGAAGTAGTCCTCAATTATTTCTTTGCTGTGGGGATTTCTTTCAAAGTACTCACCAATTACTTTATTGTTATTCACCACATTTTCAATTGTTCTCTGATGCTCTGGAATGTCAATTGATGTTAGCTCTTTTCGCTGCTTATCATTCAAATACCGAGTTATCAGTAGGCTTGTGATAATCCTTTGTTGGCCATCAACGATATCAAGTGTAGTATCATTCTTATGCAAAATAATGGTTCCAATTCGATATTCAGGAAATTTAGAAAAGCGTACAACATCATCCAAGAGTTGAATCACATTTTTAGCTTTCCAAGTATAAGGTCGCTGATAATCTGGAATAGTCAGTGGCAACTTAGTGTTGTTGCGATTTAGTAGCTCTTTTAAGGATGTCACATATGTATTAACTTTGTTATCCATCGCAGTGTCCCCTTTCAGTAAATGTATATGCAAACATTATATCACAAGGCAGCTCCTAAAAACCTGTCACAACTAAAAAAGCACCCTGATTCTGCAGAATGCTTCGTAAAAATATAGGTGCAAATTCAGTTAAATTTCTATTGCGATATTCACTCCACTCTTGAAATCAACTACAATGTCCTTTTCAAAAATGGTCACCTTTTTGACCAACCTTCGAACTAGCACATCCCCATATTCG
>JAKPAB010000206.1 GCA_029779695.1 Bacillota bacterium
ATCTGATCCCAGTATTCTGCTTCATACTCATTTGGTGTTTTATATCCAATTGCTCCATGAGGAAGACGATTGTTATATAATTTCTCAATGTACTCGAAAATATCTAGCCGAAGTTCTTCCTGCGTATGGTAAGTCTTACGATTGGTACGGTTCTTTTTGAGATATTTGAAGAAACTTTCGCAGCAAGCATTATCGAAAGGATAGCCTTTCTTTGAAAATGATTGCACAACATTACAAGAATCCAAAAGCTTTCGGAATGCAAAGGCAGTATATTCAGATCCTTGGTCAGAATGAAATATAAGTCCATACTGGATATTTCGTTTTTGGTAGGCCTTTTTGAAGGCGTGCATAGTAAGGTCGGCATCATGCTTGCTAGAGATATGCCAACCAATAATTTTCCTTGAAAAAAGGTCCATGACAATACACAGATAATACCATTTGCCGTTTATTTTGATATATGTGAAATCACTGGCCCAGACTAGGTTTGGAGCCTTTTGATTAAACTCTTGGTGAAGATGATTGTTGCATTCGCCGTTATCCTGATGTTTGCATCTATGAGGCTTATCAGTAGATATCTTAGGAAGATTCATTGAGCTCATCAGTCGGTACACTCGCCCGACGCTGATATGTATACCATAATCACGCTCAAGGATATAGGTGATCTTATAAGCACCAAGAAATTTGTCATAATCCGAGTAAACTTGGAGGATAATGCGTTTGATATCCTGATTTTCCCTAATACGTGGAGCTGGTTCGGAATGAAAGTGCTTATAATAAGTGCTGCGGTTCACATTCAGAACCTTACAGAGAAGTTTGATATCATGTTGAAAACGCAGCTTATGAACGGCGTCTAGTCGTTCTGTGAGTGTGGCGTGAATATGGCAATCGCTTTTTTTAATATGAGGTTCTCCTCCTCAAGTTGAGCCATACGTTTCTGCATTTCTTTTATTTGTTTAGCGGTGAGAACTTCGCCATCTTCAGTTTCGACAGTGGAGTATTGCTTAATCCATTTGCCAAGAGCAGTTGCTGAAATACCATACTCCTGACAGAGTGAGGTTTGAGTCTTACCATTGTTGTAAAGCGAGACGAGAGATTTTTTGAAATCTTCGTCATAACGAGTTTTTTTAGTTGCCATGTGGGCACCTCCTTTTGTGTCTAGTTAATTGTAATCTATAACATCAAAACGTGTCCACTTATTTAATATAGATCCACATTTCAGAACTAAAACAAAGGGCAAAGAACATTCTTGCAGTGGATCACTGGGGATATGTAGGATATATCCTATTGGCAGGAGTTATAATGGGTGCTCTTGAGGGACTTGCAATATTTATTCCCGGAGTAGGAACGATTGCGGCAACACTTTTGGTAGCATTTCCTATTTCAGTTGGAACGATACGACTGATCATGAGGAAGAGAAATACCGGAATTACCCAGATGGATGATCTGTTTTCAGGATACAAGGTTAATTTTGGCAATACGATATTTGTACTTTTTATGACAAGTTTATTTATATTCCTGTGGACATTACTTTTTATCATTCCAGGAATTGTTAAATCTTATCAATATTTTTTCGTACCGTATATCGTAGCAGAGAATCCAAATATCAATTACAAGGATGCTCTTGAGATGTCTAGAAAGATGACAGACGGTAGGAAGATGGATATATTTGTACTCCAGCTTTCATTTATCGGATGGTTTATTCTTTCGTGTCTTACAGCTGGAATTTTTGGAATATGCTATGTCAATCCGTACTTTACTCTTACAATGCAGGAATGCTATTTCTATCTTAAATATATGACATTTGGTGATACTGACCCTCTCGCTCAGAATTTTAACGGACAGTACACCGGACAGTTCATGCAAGGATACCAGTATCAGAATTATCAGAATAACAGCAACAATAGCCAGAGCTCAGATGCTCAGAACAATGATTTTGACAAGTAGTAAATAAAGTTTAACTAGATGCCGGAGACTTGTTCTCCGGCTTGTTTTTTAGGAAAAGGATTATTAAATAATGACAAAACAGTCAACGTTACTTATGACTGAAGGATCTATACCGGGCAAGATGATAAGGTTCGCATTCCCGGTTTTTATAGGAAATCTCTTCCAGCAGTTGTATAACACTGCAGATGCACTTATAGTAGGAAATTTTATAGGAAGTAAGGCACTTGCTGCTGTTACCGGGGCAGGTAACCTGGTTTTTCTCATTACAGGATTTTTCATTGGATTATCTATGGGCGCCAGTGTGGTAATATCCACATATATTGGAGCCAGAGATAAAGGAAATATAAAAAAAGCCGTTCATACAGATATAGCCATTGGGATGATATCATCAGTGATCATGACATTTGTCGGTATCATTTTTGCGCCGCAGGCGCTTAGGTTGATGAATACGCCAGTTGATGTGCTACCGCTATCAGTACTATATTTCAGATTGTATTTCGTTGGTGCTGCAGGAATGGTAATGTACAATACATTTGTATCAATTCTGCAAGCAGCAGGTGACAGTAAGCATCCTCTATATTATTTGATGTTCTCATCTGGACTAAATATTTTTCTAGATATACTATTTATTAAATATTTTAAAATGGGAGTTGGAGGCGCAGCCATTGCAACTACCATTGCTCAGTTTTGTAGCGCGGGAATGGCCATTTATAGACTGATTCACGTTGATAGTGATTATAGGTTGGTATGGAGAGATGTTAAGATAGACAGGCGTATGCTGAAAAAAATCATGGGAATTGGACTTCCTTCAGCATGCCAGAACTCAATCATAGGGTTTGCTAATGTGGTAGTTCAGTCATATATAAATTTCTTTGGAGACATGGCTATTGCTGGAACAGGTGCATATGTGAAGATCGAAGGATTCGCATTTTTGCCTATTACAAGCTTTGCAATGGCACTTACAACATTTACGGGACAGAACCGTGGAGCCGGTAAGTTAAATAGAGTGAAAAGGGGAGCTGTTTTTGGCACTATATGTTCGCTTTCCATCGCAGAGATCATAGGAATAGTAATATATATTTTGGCTCCTATATTGATTGCAGCATTTGATTCTACGCCTGATGTGGTGAAATTTGGTGTAGAAAGAGCCAGATTTGTAAGTCTATTCTATTTTCTGCTGGCTTTTTCTCATATTATGGCGGCTCTTTTCAGAGGGCTGGGTAAATCAATGTTTCCAATGGTAGTAATGCTGGTTGCGTGGTGTGTCATAAGAGTGTCGATACTGGCAGTTGCTGGGATGATTCACAGGACTTTTCAGATGACATATTATGTGTATCCAATAACATGGGCCATTAGTTCGGTGATATTTGTTGCTCTGGCTTTTAAATATTTTAAAGATCTGAATAAAGGCATTACATCAAAAGAATAAATACACCTAAATCAGAAAAAGCGAAATCATAAAGTAATAAGGCAATATGTAATAAAAGACTAATACAGATATATCTTTGGAGATAACATGAAATTCAGAATGGTGGGAATCAAAAAACACAGTGTAGTTGATGGCGTAGGAGTCAGACTGGTGATATTTTTTCAAGGATGCCCTCATCACTGTATGGAATGTCAAAATCCTGATACATGGGATCCAAATGGTGGAGACGAAAGCGATACAGATGATATAATAGAAATCATTAGAAATACCAAGTATATCGATGGAATAACATTATCCGGTGGCGATCCTCTATTCCAGCCGGAAGCGGCGGGGAAAATAGCACGTGCCAGTAAGGCTACAGGTCTATCGGTATGGTGCTATTCAGGATGGACGTACGAGGAAGTAATGTCGGATGAGAAGCGTTCTGCAGTGATGAAGTACGTAGATGTTTTGGTAGATGGCCCATTTATTAATGACCTTAAAGCACAAAATGCGATATACAGAGGCAGTTCCAATCAGAGGTTAGTGGATGTTCAGGCATCAATGGAATCAGGAACTATTAAATTAATAAGTAAATAAATAGACCGGCAATGAATAAACAATTAATAAAGAGTGTGAAAAAGTTTTTACTTTTCACACTCTTTTTTCGTGAAATATTTTAAAAAAAATTATAAAAGAATTTTTAAAGAAATAAATTGAAATCTGGTTTATTCTCGATGCTGATATTTCGAGCAACATGTAAAAGTTTGCATTAATTCATACCATTCAAGCGGAGGGTTTTTTACCGTGAAACCCCAATATTTTGATTTTTTTGAGTTGCAAAAACTAGATATAGTGTTTATACTTATATTTGTCGGGTGATGATAACTACATATATTACATTTGCGCGAATGATCTAATTATGTGACAGTGCAAAAAAAGGCATAAAAAAGATTAAAAAAGCTGCTTATGAATAGCGCTTTAATATAAGAAATATATTGAAAACAAGGAGGATGCATATTGTGGATAAGGTCGTAAAGAGAAACGGCAAGGTAGTTGATTTTCAGCCGGAAAAAATCGAAAATGCGGTTGCCAAGGCCTTTGTTTCAACGGAAGAGCTTGATGCCAGAGAAATATCGACTATGGCAAGAGCTATCGAGCTCGTTGTAAAAACATCATTATATGAGAAAAAAGTGGAGATACCAAATGTCGAAGAGATTCAGGATGAGGTAGAAAGTGCCTTGATGAAGTTTGGTTATTCACGTACAGCCAAGGCATATATCCTTTATAGAAAGAATCATCAGAATATCCGTGAGACCAAGGATACTCTTTTAGATTATAAGAAGGTAGTAGATAATTATATAGGACCTAATAAGGACTGGAGAGTAAAGGAGAATTCTACAGTTACCATGAGTCTCGGAGGACTGATTCTGTCTAATTCAGGGGCGATCACGGCAAATTATTGGTTATCAGAGGTTTATGATGATGATATAGCAGAAGCTCATAAGAACTGCTTTATTCATATTCATGATCTGTCAATGTTGTCAGGATACTGTGCAGGATGGTCTCTTAAACAGCTGATACAGGAAGGCCTAGGCGGAGTTCCAGAACGGATCACATCATCTCCGGCAAATCATTTAAGCACTTTATGCAATCAGATGGTTAATTTCCTGGGAATTATGCAGAATGAATGGGCTGGAGCACAGGCTTTTTCATCATTTGATACATACTTGGCTCCCTTCGTAAAAGTAGATGATCTGAATTATAATGAAGTGAAACAATGTGTTCAGTCATTTATTTATGGAGTCAACACGCCATCTCGATGGGGAACTCAGGCGCCATTTACCAATATTACATTGGACTGGACCGTACCTAAGGATATGGAAAACCAGAAGGCCATTGTAGGTGGAAAAGAAATGGAATTTACTTATGGTGAGTGTAAAGCGGAAATGGATATGGTCAACAAGGCATTTATAGACATTATGATAGAAGGTGATGCTAACGGACGAGGATTCCAGTATCCGATTCCAACATATTCTATAACCAAGGATTTTGACTGGTCAGATACAGAAAATAACAGACTTCTATTTGAGATGACTGCCAAGTACGGAACACCATATTTTTCGAATTATATCAATTCAGACATGGAACCATCTGATGTACGTTCTATGTGCTGCAGATTACGTCTGGATCTAAGGGAACTCAGAAAAAAGAGCGGCGGATATTTTGGGTCTGGAGAATCAACAGGCTCAGTAGGTGTTGTCACACTTAACCTGCCGAGGATAGCATATCTGTCAAAAAATATGGATGATTTCTATCACATATTGGATAAGTACATGGATATTGCAGCACGTTCTCTGGATATTAAGAGAAAGGTTATAAACAGACTGCTGGATAATGGATTCTATCCATATACCAAGAGATATCTGGGAGCTTTTAATAATCATTTTTCGACTATAGGACTTATTGGGATGAACGAGGCGCTTCTCAATATGAAATGGACCGATATTGACCTTACTACAGATAAGGGCGAGGCTCTTGCTGTAGAGATAATGAAACATATGAGAAACAGGCTTCAGGATTATCAGGAAAAGTATGGAGATCTCTTTAATCTGGAGGCAACTCCTGCAGAATCTACTACATATAGATTTGCGAAGCATGACAGATCAGATTTCCCTGATATAGTAACTGCAGCTAAAGAGGGACAGGCACCATACTACACGAATTCCACACATTTGCCTGTTGGATATACGGATGATGTATTTGATGCGCTGGAAAAGGAAGATGAGATGCAGACCCTGTATACTTCTGGAACTGTATTTCATGCATTTCTCGGTGAGAGATTGCCGGATTGGAAGGCATGCGCTCACTTAGTCAGAAAAATAGCAGAGAACTTTAAACTGCCTTATTATACTATGAGCCCAACATATTCAGTATGTGAAGAGCATGGATATATATCAGGGGAGCACTTCGAGTGCCCGATCTGTGGAAAAGAAGCAGAGGTATACTCTAGGATAACAGGGTACTATAGGCCAATCAAGAACTGGAATGATGGTAAAGTGTCGGAATTCAAAAATAGAAATACATATGAACCTGAAGAGATGAATGCTGATGGATGTAGCAAATCTGATGATCTTGATGCAGATATGAGCGATCAACGTATGAAAATAGAGGCTACAGTATCAGGAAACAAAGAAGATAAAGAGGTAATTGTCCTTTCTACGCATTCATGTCCGAAATGCAAAGTGACAAAAAAGATGCTTACAGAGGCAGAAATCCCTTTTGAATCAGCATTTGCTGAGGATGAGGATGGAAGAAGTCTGGCAACAAAGTATCATGTTATGTCTGTTCCTGTCCTTTTTGTAAAGGATGGAAATGGCGAACTTGTTATGATAAATTCCGCGGATAAGATATCAGAATTTATAGATCAAAACAAAAAAGTAAAATAGTATTAGCATAAGTACACTATAAACGTTATAATTAGGCTCTCGATGGGTAATTTTCCGTCGAGAGTTTTTTGCTCTATAATAAATAAAATAAATAGTGAACAAATTTCAATTTATAGGTGAAAATTATAGAATGATATGTTATAATCCACTTTTATAAAAATAAAAGGAAGGATTTGGAAAGAGATGAAAGAGAGAAGTTCATTTTCAAGCAAACTTGGATTCGTAATGGCAGCGGCAGGATCTGCAATTGGTCTGGGAAATATATGGAGGTTCCCATACCTAGCTGCAAAGTATGGTGGCGGAAGTTTTTTACTTATCTATGTAGTGCTTGCGTGTACATTTGGATTCACACTTATGATGGCAGAAGTTGCACTTGGGAGAAAGACTAGACAAAGTGCCATTGGTGCATATAAAAAGCTAAGCGGTAAGTTTGCATTTGAGGGCATAATAACGGCGGCTGTGCCAATAATTATTTTCCCATACTACACAATTATAAATGGTTGGGTACTTAAATATTTTTTTGCTTATATGATAGGTGATGACAAGAAAGCGGCAGGAGCCAACTATTTTGGATCTTTTATTTCTGAGACTTGGGAACCGCTTATATGGTTTATCATCTGTCTTATCATTATTGTTATAGTAATACTGGCAGGAGTTGAAAAAGGTATCGAAGCTATCAGCAAGATACTGATGCCTATTCTTTTGGTTCTAATGGTACTCATATCAATTTATGTATGTACCAGAAGTGGAGCTTCCGCAGGAATCAAGTATTATCTCGTACCTAATTTTAAAGAATTGTCGGTAAAAACAGTGCTAGCTGCCATGGGACAATTATTTTATTCACTTTCGCTGGCTATGGGAATCATGATCACATATGGCTCCTATATGAAAAAAGAGGACAACATGGAGAATTCAGTCAGACAGATAGAATTCTTTGATACGCTGGTAGCAGTTCTAGCAGGACTTATGGTTATCCCATCAGTATTTGCATTTTCAGGTGGTGGCAAAGAGGCTCTTACAGCCGGACCTTCACTTATGTTTATTACCTTGCCCAAGGCGTTTATGGGAATGGGAGCCGGAAGATGGGTAGGTGCAGGATTCTTCCTTATGGTATTTTTCGCGGCACTTACATCGTCAATTTCTCTGATGGAGGCTGTAGCATCTATTCTTATGGATGCATTTAAGATCTCCAGAAGAAGAGCTGCAGCCATAATTGTATCTTACTCAATGGTATTAGGTGGATTAGCTTCTCTTGGATATGGTCCCCTTAAAAATGTAAAGATTATCGGAATGCAGCTATTGGATTTTATGGATTTCATAAGTAATAGCGTTCTTATGCCGGTGGTAGCAATTGTTACCTGTATATTTGTAGGATTTGTCATCAAGCCCAAGGCAATTATAGAGGAGGTAGAACAGGACGGCGTTGTTTTTAGAGGAAAGAAAATGTTCACAGTTGTGATCAAGTACATTGCACCGTGGGTAATGCTTGCGGTACTGATCAGCTCCATTGCTCAGGCAGCAGGATGGTTGAAACTATAGAGTAGAGCAACAAGAGCCGTGGCTTTCTGCTACGGCTCTTTTATTATCCGAAATGTCTCATGGATGGGCATTTGAAGAGAAAATATAAAAGGTAATCTGCATTTACTGCCGACCAAAGGTTATTTGATAAACAAGTCGAGTATTTTAAAGATAAGCATAATGTATTTGTATGGTATGCTCCGGAAATCGTGAAAGAACTGATTGAAAGGCTCATTCGTGAAGTAAAAAATTGAATTAACAGAGCGATTTAGAGCTATAATAAATGTAAATTGAATTGCAAAAGCGGGGGAAACGAAAAAATGAAATATACTTCCACATTAATCGCAGTAAAGGACATAGAGAGATCCAAGCGATTTTATTATGATGTATTGGGTTTAGATGTAATTTCAGATTTCGGAGCAAATGTTACATTAACAGGTGGGATAGCATTACAAACTATTGATACGTGGATAGATTTTATTCATAAAAAGTGAAGAAGTTGTTTTTCAAAACAACGCCATTGAACTGTATTTTGAAGAAGATGATATTGATACCTTTGCTTCAAAATTAACAGCTTTTAAAGAGTTAGAATATGTTCATCCATTATTTGAACATCCTTGGGGACAACGTGTAGTACGTTTTTACGATCCAGATAAGCACATTATTGAAGTTGGAGAAAATATGACTATGGTTGTTCGAAAATTTATAGAAAGCGGTCTCTCTATTCAACAAACTGCTGTTCGCATGGACGTTCCTCTAGATTATGTGCGATCATGTTTAACTATTAATGAAAATGGATATGAACGCTGAAAATAATGAAATCTGTATAATATAGATATTGAATCATAAGACTGGCTATTATTTTAAAACAAATATTGCTAAGTTAATGACTTTGAATTCATTGATAAAGAGTAATGTTGAATAAACATAACTTGCATTAAATATTAAGTGGGATATACTGAGTGAAACATTTAGTTTTATAAATATATTTTGATTTGTTTGCGTTATTTGGATCTGAAAATATCACACGGGAGGGTGAGGATATGAATGATACGGTAAAAGCAAAGAACAATCTGTGGTTTGGATTTGCCACTAATGATGAGAGCTCAGAGGGAACTGGGAACAGGTTAAAGAGCAAGCTCGGCAAGAGTCTGGTGCCGGTGATCATAATCGCTGTAGTTCTGTTTGTGATTGCGGTTTCTCCGATAATCTATTCGCTTAATTTCACTGCGAAGTTCAATAATTACAAGGATAGAATGCAGAATTCATTTTTATATGGTGTCAAGAACGATTCGATAACATGCGAGATGGATGGTACGAAATATATTTTAAATGATTCAGTAGCCAGCATGTTGCACAGTGCTATCATAGGTAGTGGCATGGGAAAAGTCGTGAAGACTATGCCGGATACCAAGAAGGAAATCGTGATTGGATTTGGTGATGGATCAATGCTTAAATTTTTACCATTGAGCCAGGAAGAAACCGGCGATAAGGATAAGGTAGAGACATTTATCTATTATAAGGACAGTAAAGGCACATATATGTACGAAAGTGATAAGACCGATTATTCAGGTCTTGAGAATATGATGGGTAGCCTGAAAAGTGAATGATAAAGGGCTACTTATCTAATCTAAATACTAAATAAATTGCATATGGTTAGAGAAAGCGTTGCTGAAAAGCAACGCTTTTTTACGTTTATATAGCTATTTTGTTATAAGAAAGCTTTATTCTAAATATGCCTTACTGACTCCTGCTCAACTAGAGCTGCATCGAAGACCTTATAGGTATGTGGTTTATCGTTTATCTCGGCATGGAGCATCTGTACTGATTCAGTAGCAAGTTCTGCGCCGGGCTGTTTGATAGTAGTAAGAGATGGGTACATAAACTTTGTCATATCGATACCATCAAAACCTATTATAGAGATATCCTCAGGAATTCGCTTTCCAGATTCGAGAATAGCGCGATAGGCACCAAATGCAGTTGTATCAGAAATAGCAAAAAGAGCTGTAAAATCATTACCTGAATATAAAAGCTCTTTTGTGACTTCATAACCATTTTCATAAGAATAGTCAGGAATGTTTTCCTTCATATGTCCTACTAGATTTTCATCGTAAGGAATTCCGTATTTTGCAAGAGCTTTTTTATATCCTTTTTGACGGAGATTTCCTACACCGATATCGGATTTCAGACTGGATATCATGGCGATTTTTCGGTGTCCCATTTCACATAAATATGATACAGCCTTTTCACTTTCTTTTTCATCATCAATAGAAGTGAATGAGCAATCCGGGTGATTCTCTTTTAGAGCTACAGTACATAGAACGTAAGGAATGTCTATATGTCGAAGTTCGTAATCAGGATTCTCCATCATACCACCTAGAAATATAATACCTTTTAGTCTTTTCTCGCGGATTAGTTCCTGGGCTATATTCATCTCATCATCATAAGTTCCGGCCTCACGCATGGTAAATGTATACCCATATTTCTGAAGCTCATCTTCAAATACGCCATACATACTTTGAAAGAAATTGTTATTTTGGCCCTTCACTAGAACAGCAACATTGTTGGACTCTGAACGTTTTAGATTTCTCGCACTGTTATTGGGAACATAGTGATATTTCTGGACAGCTTCCAGAATCATCTGTTTTGTTTTCCAATTGACAGTCGGATCATCATTAATTGCTCTGGATACGGTACTTGTTCCCACATCACAAATACGTGCAATATCCTTAATGGTTAGACGTGACATATTACACACCCTTTCTACATATACATCATACAGAATAGCAAAGTATGGAAACGTTTTCAATGAATAGGATAATTTTATTTAAAAAAATGATTCTATACTTTGATTCTTCCAAGGGTGAGCTAAAAATAGTATAATCATAAATGTAGTATCTCTGTATATATACTTTAATATAGCGACACAATTGCGAAATCCCGCAGCGTAGATTAAAGAGTGTGATGAAAATGATTTTTAAAATTGAAGATGAAATAGATCTTGATAAGATAGCTGACAGTGGTCAGTGTTTTAGGTGGAAAAAGATAGACGAAGAGAGTTATATGATCCCGGCCTTTGGTAGATACATAACAGCATCTCTGGTAAGAGATGGAATAGAACTAAGCTGTTCAGAGGATGAGTATGAAAATATCTGGAGAAGCTATTTCGACATAGATACTTCATATTCTGGGATCAGATATTCTATTGATAGTAATGACAATTTTTTGACTGCCGCCGGAGAGGCCGGCAAAGGGATCAGAATATTGAGACAGGATCCATTTGAGATACTTATTAGCTTTATCGTTTCGCAGAGAAAAAACATTCCTGCTATTATGACCTCTGTAGAAAAGATGTGTAGAACATTTGGCACGAATATCGGAAAATGCAATGGTGAGGAGGTGTTTTCTTTCCCGACACCGGAGGAGCTGTCACATTTTATATGCAAAAAAAATGGAACAGCAGTAGATGGAAAATGTTCGTATGACTTGGCAGGAGTAGACGGATGTGGATTAGGCTATAGAGTTCCATATATTCAGAATACAACTAGACTTATTTCCTCAGATATAGATGTAATAAATAGAATGAAGGAATTAAGTGATGATGAACTTCTACAAGCGCTCATGTCATATAACGGTGTTGGAATAAAGGTTGCTTCATGCACCATGCTTTTTGGATATCACAGGGTTAATTCTTTTCCAATAGATGTATGGATAAAAAGGGCATTAGAGGAACATTATCCCAATGGATTTGATTTTGATAGGTATTATCCTTACAATGGCATAATGCAGCAGTACATATTTGCATATTACAGATGGATGCAAAAATAAAATCGGTATAAGCAGATGTATGTAAATAGAAAAATAGAACTGTTTATTTTGCACAAATGGATATTTTAAATAAAAAATAAAAGCATAAGATAAGGATATAAAAGGATTAGATAGTTACAGACCTTTTACGGATACAGCGCATGGAGACCTCAAATAAAAGAAGAACTGTAAAACAAAGAAGAAGAAAGCAAAGTATTTTCAGAGCAGGTATATTTGGACTGGCAATAGTTGGAGCGGTGACGCTTATATATCTTTTGATCAGGATATTGTCGGGCACACCGATATTTAAAAGAACTGCTACCAAGATGGTGATTGAGGACCGACCGGATATCAAGGTGGAATTATTGACACCTAACAAATATTCTAGGTCACAGAAAACACTTAAAAAGGTCAAGGGAGTGGTGATACATTATACAGCCAATCCCATGACAACAGCAGAGCAGAATCGTAGTTATTTTGAGGGACTAAAAGACAGTGGAGAGACCTATGCAAGCAGTCATTTTGTAATAGGGCTCCAGGGTGAGATAATTCAGTGTATTCCCACCGGAGAAGAGAGCTATGCGTCTAACGACAGAAACGCTGATACTATTAGTATAGAGTGCTGCCACACTGATAAAACAGGTAAGTTTAATGAAGCAACCTACAATAGCTGCGTAGAATTAACAGCATGGTTGGTTACCAAGTTTGATCTGGAGCTTCCTAAGGATGTTATAAGGCACTATGATATAACCGGAAAGATATGTCCTAAATATTTTGTGGATCATCCTGAAAAATGGAAGGACTTTTTATCCGATGTTCAAGCTTACATTAAATCACATGGAACTGAAGTTGAAGTAAAAAAGGAGTAGAATTATGGAGTATTTTTTAGGAGTACTGTTAGCGATTGCAGTTGTGGTTCTCATATCATGTCTGAGAATCGTTCCTCAGGCACATTGTTTTGTAATTGAGAGATTGGGAAAATATTGTGGAACATGGAGTGCAGGCTTACATGTCAAGGCA
>JAKPAB010000222.1 GCA_029779695.1 Bacillota bacterium
GCACTTCTTCTTGCTCCTACATTTGCGAATGCTCTTTGGAACAAGGGAGCATGGATCCAGAACCGTGCCAACACTTTGGCTATCTGGTGTATGTGGGCACAGATCGTTCCTCTCTTCCAGCTTAGCGGCAAGTTCGCAGCAGTTCTTCCGGCTGTATACGGTGGAGCTAAGGCTAAGGGAGTTACAACAATGGATCTCTACAACAAGGCAATCACTCTCTACCATTCAGGTGATGGCAAAACTGCAGCAGCAGGCAAGGCTATCCATGATCTTGGAATTGTAGCTGATCCTAAGGTTATGGGATTCGTCGCTATGCTTGCACTGGCAGCCAACGTAATCTGCATCTCAGTTATCATTAAGAGAGCAATTGCCAATGGACATAACCCTTATTCTCATGAAGTATTCAAGGGAACCAAGGATTATGAAGAAGCACTTCAGAGAGCAGAGAGAGCATAATCTCATAGCTTGAAAAGTACTTTGAAAGATTATCATCTTTCATACATGTAAGATAATAAAAAGACTTGTCGTTGTATAGACGGCAAGTCTTTTTTTGAGTTATAATCTAACTGACGAGAAACAGCAAAGCTGTTTCAACAGATTCCGCGGAGCGGGATCTGTTGAGTCCGAAGGACTAGTCAGTTAACGAACAAAATTGCAGAGCAATTTCGTGAGTCTAGGGAGGACGAGAAACAGCAAAGCTGTTTCAACAGATTGCTAATAGCGGAAAGGTGGTACTCATGGCGGCATCAAATGTATATACTAACGAAAATGGTAGTGAACTTATTTTGCCAACTCAGGAGGGACGAGAGCTGCGAATAGACGAACAAGGTCCTGAGTGCAAACCGACACCTGAGATACCGGAGGGATCTAAGGTAGATGCCGGAATCACGTATGAGCAGGCTTTTGAGCTGTTAAAAAAATATAATAAAGATGATTTTCACTTGAGGCACGGACGGACAGTTGGTGGCCTCATGAGATATTTTGCGAAAAAGTATGATCCTGAAAACGAAGAATTCTGGGGTATAGTCGGTATGCTTCATGATCTCGACTGGGAGGAATGGCAGGTTCCGGTTACACATACCGTTAAAACAGCGGAGCTATTAGAAGAAGAAGGCGTCAATCTTCAAGTAGCACACGCAGTTCAAACGCATAACTGTGAATACAATGCATCTCTTCCGGTTCCGGTTCATAAAATGGAGAAAATGCTATGGGCCTGTGATGAATTATCGGGTCTCATCGGAGCAACAGTTGCCATGTATCCGTCACATTCATCAGAAGATCTTAATCTGAAATCACTAAAAAAGAAATTTAAAAATAAAGCATTTGCAGCAGGATGTGACAGAGAAGATATTGAAAAGGGAGCAGCAATTAACGGAAATACACTGGACGAATTGTTCTCAGATATGATAGAAGCCTATCAGTCGATAGACAAAGAAGGACTTATAGAATAATGATCATATATCCGGAAAATCAGAACTTCTCTCTGTATCGACATATTGATTAGCCATATCTGTAGCCCCATCGATAAGAACATTATAGCCTGTAAGTGCTGCAAATGGGGAGAACTGGGCAGCTCTGTTTTTGATAGACATATGCGTATGAGATTTTGACTCATGATGAGGTAGATTTATAATATCAGCATATTGGGAATTCTTATTCATGCCTTGTGCCCTCCGATCTGATTATTTCTCATAATGGTAGTCCCGCCTTCCTCTAGGTTCATACCCTTTAGGAGGGCGTTTTTGCCGTATTTTTTCTTGATGCGTATTATTGCTTTTTGAATATTCCGTTCTTTTTCCTTTTCAGCATTCTCAGCTATTTTCTTTTTCTCTGCAGCCTTATAATCGGTAAAAAGATCCAACTGTTCAAACTGGGTTGCTTGCTTATTTCGAGCCTCAGCATCATTCGTAGGAAGTATATGAGAAGCGGTGATACTGACCCTTCTGATCAGTAGATCGGGATCTGCTATTTTGTCATAAAGTTCCAATACAGCATTAATAATCTCCCGGGAAGATGAGGAAAAATGTCCGATGTTGGCAGAACCATGAGCATGCTTGGGAACAGCTCTGCCATAGTGATCGATAGTAACAGGACCTTTATATTTTCGTCGGATCTCTGGATCAGTAAGACTGGTGGTATCGTATCCTATTGTCAGAACCATCTGATCAGTTTCAAGATCCTTATCAACCAGATCCAAAATCAAGAGATCGGTCATCTCATGGATAATGAGCTTGGCCTTATAGTAAGTATAGGGGCACTGAAGAACCTGACCGGAACCGAGAGAATTATTCTCCGGTTTATAGGATTTTATATCTTTAATGGTAACAGGTTCCCATCCCCAGGCATGATCGATCAAAAGCTCGGCATTGATTCCAAAAAGTCTATATAAAAAGTCCTCGTTGTAAAAATTATTGGAACTACCCAGACTACATCTAGCTACATCACCCATAGTAAAAATCCCGTTTTCCTCTAATTTTCTGGCATAACCACGTCCTAATCGCCAAAAATCAGTAAGAGGCCTGTGATTCCAGAGTTTATCCCTATATGACATTTCGTCGAGCTGTGCTATACGAACGCCATTTTCATCTGCAGGAACATGTTTTGCAACGATATCCATTGCAATTTTACATAGATATAGATTGGTGCCGATACCTGCAGTAGCCGTTATTCCGGTAGTACTCAGAATATCATGTATCATTTGTTTGGTCAGATCTTGAGCAGACATTTTATATGTATGAAGATATGCGGAAAAGTCCATAAATACTTCATCTATAGAATATACATGAATATCTTCCGGAGATATGTATTTTAAATATATGCTGAATATCTCTGTGCTGACAGCCATATATTCCGCCATCTGAGGCGGAGCAGCAATATAGGAAAGCTTGAGTGAAGGATCTCTTTCAAGGGCTTTTATGTCATATGATTCACCTGTAAATCTGTGACCAGGTGCATTTATGAGACGATCAGCATTAATCTCTTTGACACGCTGAACTACTTCAAACAGACGGGAACGGCCAGCAAGTCCATAGGATTTTAAAGAGGGAGAAACG
>JAKPAB010000235.1 GCA_029779695.1 Bacillota bacterium
AGGATAAGGTGTCATATCTAAACGCAACCAAGATAATGGAAGGCGTTAACGATATGCTTCAGCAGGAAATAGAGAGATTCGCTGGAAAAGACGAAAATGAAGTTCCTCAGATTAAAAAAGACACTAAAATGCTTCAAGATGAGGATGCATTTGTAGATGAGTCTGGAAAAGATCTGAATGATGTTAAATCTCAAGAATATGCATCAGAAGAAAAGGACATATCGGATGTCCATAAGACAAAAGGGAATGTCGATCTAGAAACACAAAACGAATCTGAAGAAAATAAGGCTGAGAACTCCGATGCGTATACGGATATATGCGAAGAAGACGATTTGATGCAGCTTCATCTAAATGAAGAGAAAAAAGAAATCTCTGATATTCAATCAGATACTCTGGATGATGAGTATATTTTGGCAGAAACTTTAGTAAGCCAGGATATGGCTAAAAAGCAGCTTAAAAAGATGACAGAAGAGGATAAAAATAAGGAAAAGACAAAAATAGATTTGGACAAAACTGTAGTCTTGGAGCAACTTGGCGATGAAATAAAAACAGCTTACAATCAGGAACTTGAGGAAGATACAGAAGGTATTTCAGATAATTATAACGAGCCTGATGATAGCAATGAAGATTGCCATCATAGGGAAATTGCAGATCTTACAGATGAAGAAAGAGAGCTTTTCTCTTATTTCTTGCCGGTTCCCAATATGAAAAAGACAATCTGCGGAGTTCTAACCAATGTTAAAGATAGATTAGACAGGAATGAAGGCCCTACGTCGGGAAATATCGCTATAGCCGGAGGACATGGAAGTGGCAAGACAACTATGGCCAAGGCTATAATTATGACGTTACAGACGGAGATGGAGAAGCCTGGCAATAATATAGGACGAATAGATGCTGAGAAGCTTAATGATAAGAATTTCCAAGGAATTTATGAACGTATCAAAGGCGGATGCCTTGTAATAGAGCAAGCCGGAGACCTAAAAAAAGAAACAGCAATTTCTTTATCTCTTCTTATGAATAATGATAATGATGGGACATTAATTATCCTTGAAGATACCAAGGCCGGGATAAACCGGGCTATTGGATTGGATGGTAATTTTGGTAAGAAGTTTACGGAGAGAATCGACATACCTGTATTTACGGTAGATGAATTGGTGAATTTTGGACAAAAGTATGCCAAGGATGAAGGATATACCGTAGATGAAATGGGTAAGTTAGCTATGTATGACCGTATTACCAAGGAACAGAGGGGTGACCGCCCGATGTATCTAAGGGATGTAATAGAAATAATGGACGAAGCAATTGAAAAAGCATCATCAAAAGGATTTTTTCATCGCCGTAAAGTTGATGATGAAGGTAAGCCTATACTGGTTGAAAAAGATTTTTTCTAGTTATCTGATAATCGTTGCAAGAAGGGTGGAAAAATGGGACATTTTACCGACTACGACATGTACTTATTTGGTCAAGGTACACATTATGACATTTATAAAAAGCTCGGTGTACATAGTGCAAAAAAGAATGGTGTAAATGGTTATTATTTCGATGTTTGGGCACCACACGCAGAGTCGGTAAATGTTATAGGCGAATTCAATAATTGGGATGAGAACGCAGATACCATGGAGAGACTTTCACCTGAGGAAATTGGAATATTTGAAGTATTCCTAAGTACTCCTAATGATGGTGATCTCTACAAATTTTTAATACGAACAGAGGACGGAAGAAAACTGTACAAGGCTGATCCCTATGCTTCAATGTCAGAACTTAGACCTGGAACAGCATCTAGAATATTTCCAAGGAATAATTTTAAATGGACAGATAAAAAATGGATAACTTCACGAGAAGCAGTTAAAAACTATAGTGAACAGCCAATGTCCATATATGAAGTTCATCCTGGGAGCTGGATGAGACATCCAGGAGGAGATGACGAAGGCTTCTATACATATATAGAATTGGCAGAGGCATTAACCAAATATGTAAAAGATATGGGATATACACATGTAGAACTAATGGGTATATCCGAGCATCCGTTTGATGGATCATGGGGATATCAGGTGACAGGGTATTACGCACCTACTTCCAGGTATGGTACTCCGAATGATTTTTCATATTTTATCAATTACCTTCATACACATGGAATAGGTGTTATTTTGGATTGGGTTCCGGCACATTTTCCCAAGGATGAGTTTGGACTTGCTGACTTTGACGGAAGTGCACTCTATGAATATGAAGACCCGAGAAAGGGAGAACACCCTGACTGGGGGACAAAAATTTTTGATTACGGCAAAAGCGAAGTTAAAAATTTTCTGATCGGAAGCGCACTTATGTGGATAGAAAACTATCACCTTGATGGCCTTCGAGTAGACGCTGTGTCATCAATGCTATACCTCGATTATGGTAAGGAACCAGGACAGTGGGTGCCTAACCAGTATGGAGGCAATGAGAACCTTGAGGCAATAGAATTTTTTAAGCATATTAATACAATTGTTGCTGAGAGAGATCACGGAGCGGTTATGATCGCAGAAGAATCCACAGCATGGCCCAATGTTACAGGCTCCGTAAAAGAAAATGGACTTAATTTTTCGTATAAATGGAATATGGGATGGATGCATGATTTTCTTGACTACATGAAACTTGATCCATATTTCAGAAAAGATAATCATAATAAAATGACTTTCGCAATGTCATATAATGAAGCGGAAAAATATATTCTCGTACTTTCTCATGATGAAGTAGTTCATCTTAAATGTTCAATGATAAACAAAATGCCTGGGACAGGAGACGACAAGTTTAAAAATCTAATTGCCGGATATACATTTATGATGGGTCACCCAGGGAAAAAACTGCTTTTTATGGGGCAGGATTTTGCGCAATATCATGAATGGAGTGAAGAAACTGAACTTGATTGGTATCTTTTGGAGAATTCCAGGAATAATGCAGTTCATGAATTTATGAAGGCACTGCTTCACCTTTATAAAAAATATCCATCAATGTACCAATTGGATTCATCTTGGAAAGGATTTGAATGGATAAATGCTAATGATTCATACAGAAGCATATTTTCATTTATAAGAAAGAGCAAGGATGGTACTGACAATCTGCTTTTTGTAGTCAATTTTACTCCTGTAGAGTACAGAGATTATAGAGTAGGGACAGCCAGCGAAACAGAGCATAAACTTGTACTTAGTAATAACGCAAAGAAGTATCTTGGCAATGGAAAAACGATGCCCAAGAAATACACACCGGATAAACAGAAATGTGATGATAGAGAATATTCTATACCATTTTCACTTCAGCCGTATGGCGTGGCAGTATTTGCATTTTCATATCCTGGAGCAGTAAAAGCAGAGAATAAGAAAAAAGTTACAAAAAAATAACCGGGAGTATATATTTGGAAAAATTCAGAATCAGACTGTCTGGAGATGAGTCGACAGACAAGCCTGAAATTATAAAAGAGTCAAAAAAAGATAATATAGATGATTTGAAAAAACAAAAAAAAGATAAAATAGAAGTTTTGAAAGAGTTAAAAACAGATAAAACTGATATTTTAGAAGAACAGGAAGAGAACTCTTCGAAAAGTACTAAAAAGAAGAAAACGGACTCTAATAAACACCATAAAATAAAGGCTGTTATTGGAATATTTATATTTACAGGTGTTGTTATTTTTGGCTTTTTCCTCGTAGTTATGTTAAAAAAGTATACAGCATACTCTGTTACAGAGACATGGAATATCAAAAATGCTGCAGGGTCGTTTTACGCAGATTTTGCAGGGTGTGTATTAAAATATAACAATGACGGTGCAATTTTAAATGATGAAAGGGGTGACGTACTTTGGAATGAAGGCTACGAAATGAGTAGCCCCAAAATAGATATTAATGGTGGATACCTGATCATATATGACAAAGGTGGTACAAATATTTACATCATGACTAGGTCTGGAGAAGAGTCGGTCATTAAAACTGTTGAACCGGTTAATGCTGCAGAGGTGTCAGGAGTTGGAACGGTCGCTGTTGTATCAGTAACAGAAGACAAGACCACTTCGCTTATTCAGATGTATGGAAAAAAAGGAGAAACAATTGCTTCAGGAGAAATGCACCTTGAAAATGGCGGATATCCAACAGATATCGCATTATCTTCTGATGGCGAACTCTTGATGGTATCTACAGTAGGATTTGAAAAAAGAACCCTCAGATCTTCGGTGTATTTCTATAATTTTGGAAAAGCAGGCAAAGATGCCATTGATAATATAGTAGCTACATATAATTATCCTGGAATACTTATTCCAGAGATTGATATAACAGATAACGGCGGTATGATGGCAATAGGAACAGACCGCATTATACTTTATGATGGTCACAATACGCCTAAAGAGCGAAAAATAATTAAACCAGGCTCTGAGATGAAAAGTGTGATTCACAATAATAAATACTTGGGGTATGTGATTTCTAAAACAGATAAAGATGGAAAAGTATCAGACGTGCTTGAAGTATATAATATGCACGGCTTTAAAAGATTTTCAAGAAAGATCGATATGGATTACAGGAATATCGAATTCTTGAATGACAATGAAGTAGCATTGAACAATGGCACGGAAATAAAGATAATCAACCTGTTTGGTATGGAAAAATTGCATATAGTAGATGATGGAGAAGAAATTTACGATATTCTTTCAAAAAAAGCAGGACGAGAATACTATTTTGTAAGGGCAGAAAAGATAGAGCAGGTTAAACTCCAATAGGAGGTTTGAGGAATAATGAATTATTTGGCAATTATTTTAGCCGTGGCGTGGATTCTCTTGATTGTAAGAGGTGTACATCATGGAATATTAAGGATGGTGTTTGGAGCCCTTTCTATTGTATTGGTATTGGTAATAGCAGCCAAGGCGAACCCTATCGTTGTATCTTATTTAGATAAACGTCCGGAAGTCGTAGCGTGGGCAGATAAAACAGCAGAAAAGTACATTGAAGTAAAAGAAAAAGAATCCGGGACAGGTGTTTCAAAGGATATTGATAGTTCTAAAGACAATAGTAATAACATAGACAATATTGAGATCCCGAGCTTTATGAGAAAATCTATGCTCAAAGAGCTTGAAAAGATCAAAGATAGTACAAACAATGTAGAAGAAGAAGCAACTGAAAAAATAAAAAATGCAACAGTTGAGATAATATCAGGTTTAATTATAAAAGGCATAGCTATGATAATTGTTCTGGTAGGCTCTATAATCATCATAGCAATACTAAGAATAATAATTAATCTAATAGGAAAACTTCCGATAATTCACGGAGCATCAAAAATATTTGGAGGTGCTTTAGGCGCATTGGAAGGACTTGCCATTATATGGATTGTTTTATTTATGATTGAATGCTTTAGTGCAACATCACAAGGAACAGTACTTATGAGAGACGTTGAGAATAGCAGATATCTGGTTACACTTAGTGAGAGTAATCCGCTTCATGATATATTCTGAAAAAATAGACTAATATAGATTGATACGATTTTCTAAAAACATATTTACATTTATTGATACTATATTCTAAAAATAGGCTAGTATTTGTTGATGCTATATTCTAAAAATAGGCTTGTATTTGTTGATACTATATTCTAAAAATAGGCTTGTATTTGTTGATGCTATATTCAAAAACCAGATTTGAATTTTTGATATTATATTTTTAAAGGCATACTTATTTTGACTGATGCTATGCATTAAATTAGCTTAAAAATAAGCCTGATTAAAAATAAAAAAAAAAATAAAAATAAAAATTTAAAAAATGCTTGACACCCCCCTGGTTATTTGATAGTATATCTCTTGCGCCGCTGAAGAGCGGTTGCGAAGACAAAAAGCGAACATTGATAACTGAACAGTGAAACAACCTTGAAAGATTCTAAAAAAGAGAATCATTATTGGTTACGAACGTAACCAAACTTACCGATCGAAAGATCGATAAGGAGAAAGATAATCGAAGATTATTTTTCAAAAAAATCAAGCGTAGTTAAATCTTTAGATTTAATACACAAACCAAAAAGCAGTAAACGGACAAGA
>JAKPAB010000275.1 GCA_029779695.1 Bacillota bacterium
GGGGGATCCGTCGGGATTTAATGAAGAGGGCCTCAGTTTAGAAGGATCCCTAGCGTCATTATCTCCTCTTTCTTCCGGGGTAAAAAATAACCATGGCATAGCAGATCTTTCAATCAACCTCCCATATAAAAATCCCCTTTTGGCTTCTATTTCCAATAAGATCTGATCCTTACTTTTTCCGGACGATATGACATCAGAAACGAAGTCATAAAATTCCGCTACATCCTCAGATCCTCCACTGCCTGTATGTATGAATCTTAATCCATCTCCAACACTATCAAAATACTTTTTGGTTCTATCAAAGAGGATTCCATCCTGAAGGTATTCCTGCCCTATTCTGATTTTATTTTGATCAACTTTTTTTACCTTTCTCATTGGTTCTTTTAAATCACCCTTTAAGCTAGGCATTTGTGGCTCATCTATTTCTTCATATGGGGTGGGGTCATCCTTGAGGGTGGGAAAGCTAAAAGTGAAACGAACGAATGGGTTTTTTGTGGAATTATATGATGTGCCATTAAATCTAACAGAGAAATTCCTTACTCGTGAAATGTAATTCTGTACAGAATTTGCATTATATGGGGTCACACCAGAAGACTGCGTTGACACCTTATCAAATTCAGCTAAAAGATCATCAAAGTAGGATTTTACTATCTTGTAGTGTAAATATATTTCCTCTGCCTGTTGCTCAACACTAATGAATCTGCCTAGTAGATCAGCATTGGCGGTTATTCCTTTTTGTATATTATCAGCCTCTTTTAAGCATTCGTCTATCCTATCTATAATATCATCAGGGACAACAGGATCTGGCTCAACTACTCTATCCGGGGTTTTTTCATCAACGGGATCCGCACAGATTTCCTCTTTAATTTCTATCAGATCCTCTATTTTGAAAAGTGGTTCTCCTGTTAGAAAATCCTGAGGATATGCGGGATCGCAATCCATATCATTTACTAATGGAGGTTCATCCACTAAAAAGTCATGGGAATCTTCAGCATAGGAGTCCTCAATATTATCAAAGGATCTTAGCTCGTCATCAGGTGAATCCTTGTAGAGTGATACACTATTATTTTCTGCAGTGTTCGTATCCGTAGCATCATCCTCGTTGGTATCTTGATTTTCACATGGTTTTCTTCCAGCTTTTTTAGAATTAAGAGAAGATCTAACATCATCCACAGCTTGTTGTATAGTCTTATTCGTTGGTTTAAGTGAGAAGTGAACAGGCTTACCTCCGCTCATTATAATATCGAAAGATATGGGGAATCCAAGAACGTTTATGGTTCTCGATTTTTTATTCATGAAATTTGATGGCTTTCCAAATATGGATGGATCTAAATTATCAAATATCTCCTCCTTTATCGAATTCAATGCTTCTTCAGATTCCGAACTGATCTCTTTTTCTATCTCAGAAGATGTCTTTTTACCGCTCCATGTCTTAATAGGGTTCTTTTGTGAATAAATCAGTTTAAGAACCTCAGAATAAAATTCGTCACCTTCATATTTGCAAGAAAGATCCTCTATCCTCTCAATTGGAACCGAAAGAGGATTAGGATCCAATGATTTGACCATTTGATCAACAGCATCCTGAAATAATTTTTGCTGATCCTGAAATTCCTTCTCGGGATCTATTTCTACAGTATCGGGTACCTCATAATTTTCGCCGAAAATAGTTTTAAGAACAAATGAGGTACTTAGATTGGCTGGATCTGTACTAAGTAATTTTTCTACGATGGAATCTGCGGACCCATTTAATTTAATCTCATTCACCATATTATGTATTATCCCTAGTTACTCTCACTGTTTTGCTGGTAGACAGGATCTCGTATGTTGCGGCAAGTGTGGTATTGACTCCAGGAGTCGCGGGAACTTTAGAATCAACAGCTGCCGAAAGCTTTTTTAAAAAATCCCATAAAGGCTCAGCGCAAATTGCAGAAAAAACTGGGTTGTGGCCAAGATTGGTTGTTTTTCCATCCGCATGGAATTCTTCAGAGGTGTGCTTTATCTTATTTACACCAGTGCAATTTATCTCTTGATCCGCATATTCTGTAATAATCCCGCCTCTAAGTTCTATAGAGGTAGTATCGTCTGCATGTGAGATTAAAATAGAATTATCATTTCTGATTATAATCCTAGAGTCTTTCAGATCTATGACCAGTCCTTTTTCTACGGTATAGAACATTTTTAATCTTTCTATTCCGTCATATATCAGGGAATGAGCTCCATCATAGCTTCTACTGATTTCATCAATAAGATCAGGTGACAATTCCTGTATTGCCTTATATTCTGGACTGTAATAGTTTCTATTGTTGAATTGAACATGTACAACAGATCCTAATTTTGGCACAGAAATTCTTCCGCTTCCTCCACCGTCGCCATATGACATTTCGAATCTCTGATGTGCCCATGGTATTTCCTCATTATTAAGATCATCAAAAATTCCAAAGACTTTAACCTTAGCACGTCCTTTAAATTCTGGATCTTTATTATCCACAACAACCCCTAAATAATGAGTTACCTCAGCATTTGATTTTTTAAGATTTTCCCGGGTTACAAGAGCCATATATTTTATACTTAATTATTAGATCAAGTTCCACTATTCGGATAAACTCTTCCTAGATTACCTCTAACCGATGACATTGCCCGAGAATATTCATTAGCATCTATCTCCCCATATAATCTATCGGGTAATCCCAAATCGCTACCTGGAACATTCTGATATGCGTCTTCGACAGGTTTTTGGTATATTCTTGAAGGTGCTCCTAAGGAATTACCAGGAACGTCATTATATTCATCAGAGAAAGAATTAGGATATTCTCTAGCAGGTAAACCTAGATCATTTCCAGGAACTCCCACATACGTGTCTTCATTTGGTTGGGAATACACTCTATTAGGAGCCCCAAGATCATTTCCCGGAACGCTAGCAAACTCATCAGTGTTTAAACCTGGATATTGACGATCAGGTAATCCAAGGTTGGATCCTGGGACACCATCATAGACATCTTCTGATGTCTCAGGATATACTCTAAGGGGAACACCCAAATCAGATTCAGGTACCCCAACGTATTCGTCTGCTATGGAAGATTGATAAGCTCTGTCGGGAAGTCCCAGATCTGTTCCTGGAACATTTCCATAAGCATCACCGGTCGGCTGATTGTATACCCTTCCAGGTAATCCAAGATCCTGCCCAGGAACGTCGCTATATTCGTCTCCTACCGAAGGAGGATAGGATCTATCTGGTAATCCCAGATCTGGCCCAGGAACATCGACATATCCATCTATATTAGGCTGAGCATAAACTCTTCCAGGTAATCCTAGATCCGCACCAGGTACATCTGAATATTCATCTGCTGTATTGGATGTATATGTTCTTGTTGGAAGTCCTAAATCCGCACCAGGAACATCCGCATAAGAGTCTCCGGTAGGAATAGGATATGATCTTCCAGGAACTCCAAGATCCGCTCCAGGAACATCAGAAAATTCATCTGCGTTATTCGAAGGGTATGACCTAGAAGGCAATCCTAGATCTGACCCAGGAACTCCTGAATATTGATCAGAATTTACAGTGGGGTAAACACGATTTGGTACTCCAAGGTCTGTACCTGGTACCTGATTATACTCATCGTCGTTATTGGCCTGATATGTTCTATCGGGCAATCCAAGATCAGATCCAGGAACCCCTTGATATACGTCATTAGAAGGCTGCTGGTAAACTCTTCCGGGAAGACCTAGATCTTGTCCTGGTACTCCTGAATATTCATCGCTATTGTTGCTAGGATACGTTCTATCAGGCAAACCAAGGTCAGGTCCTGGGACGTTTCCATAGATATCATTAGGCCCCAGAGGTCCTGATGGGGCTCCAGGTCCTAAAACATTTCCTAAATTCTGTGCAGAGTTTTCAGGAACGGTGAGATACACATCATCATTAACTCTTGGATACTGCCTTTGCCCTGGACCTCCTAGTCCAGTAGATTGAGGATCAGCGCTCTTAAAAGGATTAGGAACTCCAGATTTTAATCCGTTCACCAGACTAAAGGCATCATTAGTAGCCTGTGTTAATTGCCCAGGTTGAAATCCATAAATATTTCCGAGCAATTTGGATTCAAGAAAAGACACAGCTTCGTTTTTTAACGTCGATACCGTATTCGTCACAAAATTAGAGGCAAGCTGGGCAAAATAATCCCCAGGATTTGCTTTATCGCTAAATGTTAGTTTCTCAAGACCAGAGGTTTTATCATAGTCCATTAGCGTATATCCGTTATTTGCTCCACCCCAAACATCGCTAAGAACCATGCCTTTTATTCCATTATCTTCCTTATACTCATTTAACTCGTTAAACTGTATCTTATAATCCTTGACCCTACCAACATGTATTTTAAAGGAAGTCGATACCATTTGTCCCCCTGCATTATTGATCGTTTCAAAAGAAGGATACGTCGAGTCAAAATCAAATTCACATTGATCTAGTTGATAAATATAAACATATGGTTGCAAATTATATCTAGAGGATTCTATGGGATCCACTCCTGTTGCCTGATCTGGTCTAGTTGATTTATTCAGAAATTTTTAGGTGCTATCCAATAAACAAGTTTGGGAATTG
>JAKPAB010000278.1 GCA_029779695.1 Bacillota bacterium
TCTTATATAGCCGCAGCCGGGGAGGACGGACTTGGTATGTAAGCTTGCCGAAATTCTATATAAACAGGTAATCGTTAAGATTGCTGAGACATTTTCAACAAAACTTGCGACTTCTGAGGTTTTAGTTCTTTGTTTATAAAGACAAAGCCTGTACCCCCCTGACATCGCTAAGCACTCATTGGGATTTCATTATTAATATAATAGCAGTCTGACATGAATATTACACAGTTATTATAATGCCAGTAGTTAACAGAATCAATATGAATAAATCTACTTTTTTATATTGAACATATAATCGAGATCTGTGCAGCTATTTAAAATCTTATTGGCAATAGTTGCAAGGTAATTTGCATATTTGCCCGTGTCAAAACATGTTACTTCTGAAGCATCACTGTTGCAAGACCTTGCCATGCTTAATACCGCATCAATACATGGCAACACCCAACATCTCCAGTATGTACCTCATTGCAACCAGTAAAACCCCTAAAGTCATTAGCCTTAGGTACATCAGGCTGGCAAACACAAGAATACGTGCAGCTCCGGGCGACATACTCCTGAATATGAACACTTTGGCATTGTTGTCGTCAGACAATCCTCCCGAAACCTGGAGTTCAACATCTGCTTGCGAATGCAGCGGGAAAAAACGTACGGAATATACACCAAATGTTGATTTTCTGCCTCCAAAATGCATACAATATAAGCCTGTAAAATCTTCCAGTTCGATTTCCTTATCTTCTGTCAAATTCCTGGCCCTGAATTCCATCCCATTTATCAGGTCCAGGTTGGGCATCATGCGCCTGGAAGACCGGATAAAAGCATGCTGATGCAAAAGAAGATATAGTAATAGCCTTTCTTTAAATCACTGTACACTGCCTTAAAGGGGGGTGTAATTTTATACGGGTCATTAAGCAATTTTCTCAAATTCCTTTGAGCCTGCCAAAACATCCCGGCAAGAATAAATATACTGACAGCAAACAGTGCAGCGAAGGCAATCCCCACAACATCATCCATGGACGATCCCTACTATTGGCCACAATTGATTTATCCGCTTTTTCACCGGCATTTTCCTGCCGGAGAAGCTCCACTCTTGCAATACTGATGCATCAGTTACTGAACGCTTTTTTTACATTATATTGAAAGTATCCAGGAAAATGACATTATAACTCTATAGACCAGCATATCCAGTATCGCACTAGGTATCATTACTTTAGAATGACTTCACCATTACGTTGCCATAGTTCAAAATCAAGTTCCAGTTGCGTTATGCCTTTATTATCAGCAACTAACTTTAAATCCATCTGATAGTTAATATACAAATCATAGTCATTCAATTTACTCCATGCTATGGGTAATGGCCTAA
>JAKPAB010000299.1 GCA_029779695.1 Bacillota bacterium
GACCTCTTGATCTGGTTATAGCTGTCCTAAATGGAGACATCACTTCTTCTGCTTGTTTCATAGTTGGAGCAGTTGTAACCTGATGAGTCGTACTGGTATCTACATTAAGAAAATATGATTGTAGGCATGATGCATACATTGATTTAGCAGCTCCTCGAGCTACTATAAGATATTGTTTATTAACCAATCTACGACGATATAGTTTATTTACATAATGACCACCTGATGGACTATCATCTGGCTGGAATACGCTTCGTTCCTCAAAGTAATACCATCCAAATATTTGTTCGGACCACAACTTAAACGTATCGAGAAGCGATAGATCTGTTCCATCAGTTAGAGTTAGTTCTTTTTCGCAATAATGTATAAAACCATTTATAGCTTGGTCATCATAATAAATATCGGGGCTATCTATAAGAGAATCTATTCTATTCATTTCCATAGATATCTCGTGATTAACCGGTATTTTGCCGTCTAGTACGGCATCTCTAAACATTCCATAATAAATGGGTGTCGCCGTATTAGATAGCATATTATTTGTCCTTTAAGTTGCTTTCCAGTACTTTTTATACTGTTCTTCCATTGCTCTTCGTGAATTGAATTCTTTTAATTCATCTATTGTCATTTTACTTATGTCGGGCATAGCATTCTTTTCATTTTTTGATAATATCTTATCTAATGCCTTGTCTGTGTAGTTCTGCACAATCTTATTGGCTGCATTCTGTGCCGAATTTTTTATGGTATTAACAGCAATTGATTTAGCCGCATCACTTATTGCACGTCCCCTTGAAACTGGCTGCATGTTTTGCCATTGCCTTTCCATTTGCAGTCTTCTTATTGATCTCTGAAGATCTTCATCACTCATATCACGAACTGATCGTTTTTTTACATACTCAAGAGAATCATTTGAATGGTCAGAGACAACATCACCATGTCTCTTAAATATTTTTGTAAAAACGTGTTGGTACCATTTCATTCCCTTACGACCGCTATGCGCTAAATAGTAGAGGTAATCAAGATTCTCGTAATTAGACATTTTCTCCTCCTTCGTTAACTACCTGATCATCAGGATAATCTGTTGCACTGTTTATTCTCGATTCGAGTTCAGCAATTCTTCTGGTTAAAGAGTCATTAATTGTTGAATTAGCTGATGGGTCAAACTCTAATTTTGTTTTGCAGTAGATGTAGGACTTTATTAATTCAACAAGTGCAACATTTCCTGTACAGTATTGATCCCAAGTTTCATTACTGCTTGTAATTAC
>JAKPAB010000341.1 GCA_029779695.1 Bacillota bacterium
ACACTGAAACTTGCAACCGTTTTGTTATCTGGATTTTTCTTGATCGCAGGGATCATCATCGGTCTGATAGTCGCCAGACAGCTGACATTGCCGATTCGGAGCATGCAGAAGCAATTGCATGATGCGGAAGAAAATAATGATCTGACTTTTCATATCAAGGTAAAAAGCAATGATGAAATTGGCAGTATGTCAGATGCATTAAATAATTTTATAGGTAAAATACGTGACTCTTTTCATTCTGTTTCGGATGAAGCGATGGCTGTAGATACATCGGTACAGTTTGTAAATCAGAATATATCGCAGTTAAACAGCTATATTGAAGATATTTCCGCAACGACACAGGAACTTTCTGCCGGGATGGAAGAAACCTCCGCTTCTACCGAGGAGGTTACTGCAACAATAGAGGAAATAAATACAGCAGTAAAAAATGTGGCAAAAAAGGCCCAGGATGGCGCAATGACTGCGGTTGAGATCAATAAGCGTGCAGTCGGTTTGAAAAATGATTTTGAACAGGCAGAAAAGAATGCAAAACAGGTAAGACTACAGGTACAGGAAAAACTAGAGAAGGCGATAGAAGAATCAAAAGCAGTGGAAGAAATAAATGAACTGGCAAACAGTATTCTGAGCATTGCAAGTCAAACGAATCTGTTGGCACTGAATGCTTCGATCGAAGCGGCAAGGGCAGGTGAAGCAGGAAAAGGTTTTGCAGTTGTGGCTGGAGAGATCGGGAAGCTTGCTGATCAATCAACACAAACCGTTAATCATATGCAGAAGATCAATCAGCAGGTATTTAACTCAGCTGCCAATCTATCCGATAATGCAAAGGAATTGATCGGATTTGTGTCCGAAGTTGCGACAGCTACAAACGAGGGAGCACAAGGAACTTCCAACATTGCTGTAAGTGCAAATGAATCAGCAGAGGAATCCAAGAATACCGTTAAAGAAACCGAAAAAGTAAAAGAGGCGATGAATGCATTGACCATAGCAGTAAGTAAATTTAAACTTTCATAATCTTTGCAATGACACAATTAAACTTTTTTTAAGGAGGAGATCGTTATGTCCAAAATTAAGAATTCTGTGATAATTAGTGTGATTTGGTCGTTAATATTGGGAAAGGTTTCGTTTCTTATCAGCGGTGTCATTGCGTGCATTATAATATTGAAAGTTGACAATTATATTTTAGGAAATGTAGCCGCCGGCGGAATAGGTGGACTTATTCTTGGTCTGTTTCATTGGAAGTGCAAGATGGTTGGGAAAATGACTATAGCGGGTATTATTGCTGTTTCGGTGGGGCTTCTAGGTAGTTTTATGATAGCCGAAGGGATAGTAAGCGGCTTAGCGTTTATATTTCCATCTTTTTCTGAGTATTTTGGGAGGACCGGTATTGCGGATGTTATAGCCATAATCTTTATGGGGATATTTTTTGGAATAATCTTCGGGGCAATAGTTTATGGACCTAAATCAATCGTATTGTTTCCTGTTGTTTGTGGTGTGGTATCGATCCCCTCAGGTTTACTAGTACGAGCTATGAATTTAGGAAACCCGATAAAAGAGTTGCTGGTCAATTTGTTTCAGATATTTGGCAAGATTGACATTAATCTTTTAGTCATCATAGCTGGTTTTGGTGCCGGTATAGGTATTAGCATTGGATTACTTAATGTATTTGAGCAGAAAAGATCGAATGTATAATCATAAATAAACATATACAGAAAGGCGTTTAAATTATGAAAATACAAATTTATTCTAAAAAGGCATTGGGAAAATGGTCTGCAATCTTAACATTACTTTTTATTGCTCTTATGACAATAAAAATATCAACGTTATCTATGTACATACGATTACCGCTACCGACTCCTTTCATTGCAATCATTGGGATTGTAGGGTTTGTGCTTGGAGTGATATCAATTATAAAAAATAAGGACAGAGCTATTTTAACAGTTATATCAATACCGGTTGGTCTGATCATATTTTTTTGGACAGCAGCTGAAATTATATTTCCTCACTAGGAAAATGTTTTTTAAGATGCTGATGTTATTATGATAAATTTATTTTATGTTTAATAAAAAATAAAAGCTGACAGATCTGTTTTGTAAATGACATGATATACTCCTGTGATACTGATAGTATAGTCTCATCAGCAGAGAGGATAAATAATTACATGGAATGGTTTACAACTATTAAGAGCGCCATAAACTACATGGAACAGAACCTGGATACAGTAACTGGAACTGAAGAAGTCGCTGACAGTGTGCACATGTCGGCTATGTATCTTCAGAAGGGTTTTCAGATCGTAACAGGTTATGGAATAGCAGAGTATCTGCGAAACCGCAGACTATATCAGGCCGCACTCAGACTCGCAGAGTCTGATTACAAGGTGATCGATGCTGCCCTTGACAGTGGTTATGAAACATCGGAGAGTTTCTCCAAGGCTTTTACACGTTTTCATGGATTCGCGCCTTCTGAGTCAAAAAAAAGAAGACAAGACATTCATCCTTTCCGTTCTCTGACAGTAAACATATCAATTTCCGGAGGTGAAAAAATGGATTATACAGTAGAAAAGATGACAGCATTTAAGGTAATAGGTTTTGAACGTGAGTTTTCAATGGATAATTCTTATGAGGAGATCCCGAAGTTTTGGGATGAGATCATGGAGAAATATGAGAGCAACATCTGCGCAGGAAAGGCTCCTTCAAATGAGATCGAGCAGGCGGTATATGATAATCGTATTGGAGAGTTTGGCATCTGCATAGATGATATAGGACATGATGGCAGATTTCGTTATATGATCGCGGGACGATATATGGGCGGGAAGGTTCCTGAGGAAATGATCATTCAGGATATACCGGAAGCAGACTGGGCCAAGTTCAAGTGCCACGGTCCAATGCCAGAAGCTCTCCAGTCGGTTAATACTGCCATCTGGAAAGAATGGCTACCTGGGAACAAAGAATATGAAATTGCTGGCGATTTCAATATAGAATGGTATTCAAACGGGGGATTACCCTCAGATGCAGACTATCAGAGCGCAGTATGGATTCCGATAAAGAAAAAAACGGTAGTCTGATCCGGCAGAATTTTTTGTAGTATAGTTTATGACAGCTGAAGAAGGGATGTATGATATGGAATATATCAGAGTGACTGATGATAATATCGAAAAGGAGCATATTTGCTGTGCCATCTCCAACAATAAGGACGTTCAGGTATCATCAAAAAAGACGTGGTTGAAAGAACGTTTCGAAGATGGACTTGTATTTTTAAAGAGTGTGGA
>JAKPAB010000009.1 GCA_029779695.1 Bacillota bacterium
ATGGGACTATTCGTAGGAGCTGTTATCAGCTGGATAAGCATGGCAGCAATATTAAGGTATTTGATGGATAGATATGCGAAAAGGAAATAAAGGAGGACCAAGGATGTATTGCTATAGATGCTATGGGGAAATGGTGAAGGTAACCATAGTAGACAAACGGAAAAGAGAGCATGATGCCATAGTATGTACAGAATGTGGAAGATTTTATAGCAAGGATCCGTTCTTTAAAAGAGTGGGGTGTCGGCAATGAAGATGTCAAGGCAGCAGAGAAGAAAGGTCCACAAGTTAACTGGAGAAGAGCTTAAGCGATTAGAACTAGATAGTATAGCGAAAGGCATACAATTAACTCTTAATGTAGTCTATAAGGTCATGAATGAGGAATTTGGGTTCGGCAACAAGAGGTTGGACAGGCTGGAGAATGCAATATTAAAGAAAATAGAGGAGATGGGAAAAGATGAATAGCTTAGCAATGAACATAAGGATACAGAAGAAGCTGGATGAAATAAAACATATTTTAACCAAAGTGTATGATTACTCATCTGAAGAAGCTGATAAATATGCAGATCTCCTAATAGAAGAGTATAAATCAGAAGCAATAAAGCTACCAGTGATTAACAGCATATACATCTTAAATAAATTGGATGAGAGAATAAAGGACCTACAAACTGGAACAGACTTTGGGGTCAATATAAGTAAAATGTCCATGAGATTAGAGGAGATAGTTAAGAAGCTGGAAGATGAATGGAAGAGAAACGGAATTGGAGGGAATGAAATGGATAATACAGTGAGCAGCAAGATAAACCCAAGCTACAAAATGCATGTATTAGTAAAATATGAATGCCTAGAATGTGAAAGAAGTTTTATATTAAGTAAAAAGTATGTTGACGACCTTAAAGGGCTTGATGTTTCATGTCCATACTGTGGAAATTACAATGTAGAGGATACAGTAATCATGGATGATCCAGAGGAGCTGGATGCATTAGGATGTATGGGCATAGGCCATGTAGAAGAGTGGAAACTAGAAAGTATATCAATAGCAGGAATAGGAGAAATAAAGCAATCAGAGGTTACTCAACTAGACATTACAAGAGAGCTATTATCTAGCCAAGTAAATGTAGCTTTAAGTTTAACAGATGGTACCTATATCAGAACAAATAACAGAATAAGGGACATACAGGTAAAGTTCACAAACGGTGAAACGATGAGCATAGGAAAATATTCAAAATTAAGTTAATGAAAGGAGAATGATTAATGAAAAATTCAATCGGTAAGAGGTTAACCTTTGAAGAGGTCAAAAACTTAAGAGATGGGACAAAGGTATGGATAGAAACAAATTTCCCAACACCACATGTATTCTTAGGCACAAAGCAAGGCAGACACATCATAGATGATGATGGCCATATCAGATGGGCCATAGCAAGAGATTTTGAAGTACTATGTAGAGCTTATGAGTGGAGACCGAAGAAAGGAATGAATAAGCTGGAAAGGATAATAGGAAACATAAGAATATTTGAATCACAAGGTATGACAGAATGTACTTTTAAAACTTTTATTGAAGAATACCCTGACCTAGACAGCATAGACGAGTTAAACGAGTTAATGGAAACAGAAATGTCTTACTGGGAAGGTTAAAAGGAGTGGAAGCAAATGAAACCTATAGATGAAATCAGATCCAATGGAAGATTACAAATAGTGAAAGAAGGTATAGACGGTGGCATGGGCTATGTATACCTACCCATAACAAAAGGACCTTTGGCAGTGGTCTTTAGCTGGGGTGGAGGATGGGACCATGTATCTGTCAGCCACAGAAACAGAGCACCTACTTGGGACGAAATGTGCATGGTAAAAGACATATTCTTTGATGAAGAGGAATGTGTGATCCAATACCATCCATCAAAAAGCCACTATGTAAACAATCATCCATACTGCTTACATTTATGGAGACCACAGAACCATGGAATTATAATGCCACCCAAAGTATTCGTATAAAAATAGAAAGGAGAATACAGATGAATATAGCGATATTAATAGGCAGACTAACAAAGGATCCCGAATTAAGATACCTGCCTAATACTGGAACACCTATCTGCAGGTTTACATTGGCTATAGATAGAAGCTTAAGTAAAGAGAAAAAGCAAGAACTGGAGAATGAAGGTAAGCAAACAGCTGACTTCATTAGTGTATCTGCATGGGGAAAGCAAGGAGAACATTGTGCTAATTACCTGGAAAAAGGCAGGCTGGTGGCCGTCCAGGGAAGGATCCAGACAGGATCATATGAAAAAGACGGGAGAAAGGTATATACAACCGAGGTTGTAGCACAACGAGTTAAATTCCTGGAGTGGGGAGATAAAGGGAGAGGCAATGATAGTGATAATAGCGAATGGGACGATGTAATGGATGGGTTTATTCCAGTAGATGATGAGAATATTCCATTCTAGCATAGGAACTAGATAAGGGGGAAAGGAAATGAGTGAAGTTATAACCATAGATGGAATTGAATACACGAAATCAAATAGGAGAATGAGATACAATCCAGAATTCCATCCGAACCACGGGAAACCTTTTACAACAGGAGACTTAATTTATATGTGTTCTATGTGGGACTCGATGAAAAAGGCAAACATAGCAATGGCACTAGGAAGGACACATAGCACCATCCTCACTAAAGCATATGAATTAAGGAAGAGTGGGCTATTTGATTATTATAAAAAGCTGGGACAAGCGAAAGGGGATTAATATGAATAAAACTAAAATTGACTGGGCTGATTATACCTGGAATCCAGTTACAGGCTGCTACCATGGGTGCAAATATTGCTATGCCAGAAGGATAGTGCGTAGGTTTGGCAGGAAAAACTATGAGCTATCTATAGATAAGAAAAATCGTATATTAACTTCACCTAAAAACATAATAGGAGGTTATAAAGGACCATACCCATGGGGATTTAATTCTACCCTACACAAATACAGACTAGATGAACCACAGAAACTGAAGAAACCTTCAAACATATTCGTATCAAGCATGGGAGATCTATTCGGTGAGTGGGTCCCTGATTACTGGATACAGAAAGTATTTGAAGCATGCCAGAAGGCTCCATGGCACAGATATATGTTTTTAACTAAAAACCCAGGAAGATATGTAGAACTAGCCAAAAAAGGATTATTAGTAAATGAGACAAATTATTGGTATGGCAGCACAGCCACTAATAGCAAGATGAGTAGGTTTATTAAACCTAAAGGTGATGCTACAAAGTACAATACATTCATTAGTATAGAGCCAATACTTCAACCATGGGATATAGATCCATATGAAGAATTTGAATCCACTCAATGGGTGATCATTGGGGCCGAAACTGGAAATAGGAAAGGCAAGGCAATACCAGAAAAAGAATGGATAATGGCAATAAAAAAGGCCTGCGAAAGAGCTGGGACACCATTATTTATGAAAGAGAGCCTCAAGGAAATAATGGGACAAGATTTTATCCAGGAGTTCCCTTGGTAAATGATTGGAAGGTATAATATGAAATTTACAAACTGGGATAGATTTAAAGATAGCAAAAAAATCTGTAAGATGGCAGGATGCAGCAAAGAGGAAATGTTCATATGTTGCCCTGATTTAGACACAAGCCTATGTAAGCCTAAAGGGAAAGTATTAAGGCAATTAAACATTAAAGAGGAGGAATTGGACAAGGATCTAGTGTCAGTAGAAGAAATAATAAGTAGGCTCGAATCTATAGACAAAGGGGCAAGGACCATGGGCGACACCATGACCTATGGAGACCTAATGAATGAATTCAAAAAAAGAAACAAGGACCTAGTTAGATATATAGCTGACTATATACCAGGACCAAGAGAATCCAGAATACAAATATGGTTTAAAGAACCTATAGGTGGCAGCATTTATGCTAGATGGATA
Source organism: Bacillota bacterium (assembly GCA_029779695.1). GTDB lineage: Bacteria > Bacillota > Clostridia > Lachnospirales > Lachnospiraceae > Lachnocurva. Next base: position 3,914 of record JAKPAB010000009.1, read on the forward strand.
GATGAAATTGAAGAGTTTGTATTCAGTAAACCAGATGATTAGAATATTAACTGGACATAAAGGAGAAGGGATAATATGCAATACTTTTCTAAAATAACAGGGATAAGGGAGACAGACGAGGGGACGGACCTTATAGTAAGGATCCCTGGACAGAAACTGGGAAGAAAAATATCTAAATATAGGATAAAGGGTAAGGATGGCATAGATGCAGAATTAAGAATAAATGACGGTAGGACTATAACCGTAGACCAGAGGAAGAAGATCTATGCTACCATAAGAGATATATCGTATTTTGTAGGAGATGATCCAGAGTTTTTAAAGGAATACCTGAAATACGATTAC
>JAKPAB010000011.1 GCA_029779695.1 Bacillota bacterium
CACCATATTCTCATCGGCTGCTTTATCTTTAGGTTTCCGGGGTCTAGCTGGGATGATAGTGGTCCGGAGTCTATCCATCTCCTGATAGCTTTTATTAAGAATCGGATCTACCAGGTCTGATTTCACTACTGCAGTTTTAGTGTTATCAGGGATGGTGATTTTGGGAACACCACCGAAGTACTCATATGCTCTGACATGGGCATCTATCCAATTAGCCATTTGGGTATCTTCATAGGCATAAGCAAATGGATAGCTGCTGGCTGGTAGTACTGCTACAAATAGGTAGGCTGATTTTATCTCTCCTCTTTCCTGGTCTACATAGGTTATGGTTTGACCTGCCCAGTCAACTTCCATTTCTTCTCCCGCTTTATGTTCCTTAGGCATGGAAATCCGGTTACTCTTTTTGAAGTTCTTGCATCGTTCACAGAATTGGGTATACATTATTCCATCAGGATGTTGTTCCTTGCATTCCTCCCACAGGAGCATCAAGGTTACTCCTTTTTTCTTCATCTCCCCGAAGATATATTCCAGGTCTGGTTTAGGAGGTGATACTTTGCTTCTTACTGGTGGGTAGAGCGCTGACATAAGCTGCATATCGCTTAATTCAATTGGCCAGGTTATTCGGGCTTTTTCAGCTCGCTCCAGCACTTCTGCTACAGTACTTTTACCACAACTACATATTCTAGCAATCTCTCGTAATGATAATCCTACTTCGTGTTTTAATGTTAAAATCTCTCTTGCTTTTAGCATTTCAAGCCTCCTCATCGCTTGGCCCCCTTTAATCAGAATGATTAAAGAGTACCAGTTATTTTAATAACTCGACAAGGTGTCCAGATAGACCGAAACACTGTCCGGATGTCACCGGAATGGGTGTCCGGATGTGGCCGAAATACGCAACCAGTATACAGCTCGGGATGTGGTAAGTGGATTACAGTTTGTTTCCTACTCCTATGAGCTCTCCTTAGCTTACTCTGCTCTCTTTCTCGACTGGTTATTCAACATTTACAGGATAATAATGTTAAGGTGGAGAATAACACCATGCAGACTGATAGGTTTTAGAATTCATAGGAAGCTGGAATGCTAAAAGAGACAGTAGATTTACCAAAGTAATAGAAAGCTATGGAATGGTTCATAAAACCATCCCCCCTGCTGCTTATACCTATCAATCTGATGTGGAAACAGTTCATAATCTAATAGAAGCTGAATTCTATGAATTAGAGAAGTTTAATTCTCCATCTGATTTACTTTCCAAAGCACACCTCTACATTCTCTGGTTTAACTCAGTGAGAAAGAATAGTGGAAAGGAGAATAAAAGCCCCTGGGAGATAATCAGGGAGAGAGACCCCAGTATTTCTCCATCCATAGTTAATTTCCCTCCTGTTATTCTTGACAAGTTATTCTCAGAGATATTAAATTATTACTCAGGGGGGTACCATGTTATTCCGCATCCCTGGCAAAAGAACGGATAATTCGAGTATCAAAAAAATCAGCAAGCCAAATCAAGTGCTCTAACATCTTAAGATGCAGATTATACTCTTCTATATCATCTATAGAACACTTTCCAAACGGAGAGGCTATTGTCCCTACCTTACATCCATATTTTCTTAGTACCCTCATCATCTCTTGAGCTTCCATCTCATCTATCTCTGAGATATTTTTATTACCAATTGTCCTAACATCTACTTTATTTACACCTAGTTCGGAAGCTATTCTTACCGCCCTGTCAAAATCTAAGGAGATCTCATCGGTAAAAACTCCAGGTTCAATCATCAGTGCTATCCTTCTTTTATAGATTTATTGTGTTACCAGTTTTAGAAGATTCATACATTGCATTAAAGACCTTCGTAGATTCTCGACCGGTTATACCATTCACAGCTACTGGTGTACCTTTAATTATAGCAGATACCATATCCTCTATAATATTCATAGGTCTGTCTTCAGGTAAAACAAACTCCTCAAGAGAAGCATTCGGATTGTCTCTACAATAATAAAGATCAACCAGGCTTTCCCCCTTGGTCTTTAAGACG
>JAKPAB010000016.1 GCA_029779695.1 Bacillota bacterium
AAATTAACAAGTCAGTCGGTTCAAATAATTGAACTTTTATTAAGCAATACGGATTACTATCTAAGCTATGATGAATTAATATTTAAATTATGGGGAAAGGTCGAATGTAAAGGTCAGGAAAGACTTACTCAATCCATTAAACGCTTACGCGAAAGTTTAAAATGGTGTCCGGAAATTACGATTGAAAATATCAGAAAAGAAGGATATCGACTTGTTATTAAGTCGAGACCGTAATTTGAACTCTGTCCAAAAACAATTTACTTTGCATTATGGATAGAAACAGTCAAGAGTACCAGTTAATGCGAGACAAGGCATTAGCACAACTTCGCAGTGGTGAATCACTCACAGGAAAGGATGGCGCCTTTGGCCCCTTATTAAAAGAGTTTTTAGAAGCCGCTTTAGACGGAGAGATGTCCTCTCATCTGGATGAGTCAGAGCGTCAGATTGGGAATAAGCGTAATGGCCGAGGCAGTAAGCGCGTTAAAACGATGGCCGGGGAGATTGAGATAGTGACTCCCCAGGATCGCCACAGCAGTTTTAATCCGGAGATTCTCAAGAAACGGGAGACGATTTTGGCAGATAATATGTCCTCCAAAATTATCAGTTTGTATGGCATGGGGATGAGTCTGAGAGATATTTCCACTCATATAGAGGAAATGTACGATGTGGAGATTTCACACAATACCCTTAGCGAAATAATAGACCGGATCGTTCCCAAGGTAAAAGAATGGCAAAGTCGCCCTTTGGAGAATATGTACACCATTCTATGGTTGGATGCGATGCACTATAAAGTAAAAGATGGAGGCCGAACCGAAAGCAGAGCAGTGTATAATGTATTGGCCATCAACAAATATGGCCGTAAGGAGCTTATAGGTATGTATGTTTCCGAAAGCGAGGGAGCTAACTTCTGGTTGAGTGTTCTGACCGATCTTAAAGCACGGGGGATGAAAGATGTTTTGATTGCTTGTATTGATAATCTAACGGGGTTCGCAGAGGCCATCAGCACAATTTTCCCTCATGTGATTATACAGAGTTGTATTGTTCACCAAATCCGGAACTCATTGAAATATGTTGCCTCAAAAGATCAGAAAGAGTTTATGTCTGATTTAAAGACAATCTATCAAGCCCCTACGCTTGATCTGGCGGAATTGAATTTTGATAAACTACAAGATAAATGGGGTAAGAAATATCCTGTAGTCATGGATTCATGGAAAAGGAATTGGGACAAGCTTACATCCTATTTTGCTTATGATGAACAGATTCGAAAACTAATTTACACCACTAATGCCGTAGAAGGCTTCCATCGTCAAGTTAGAAAAGTGACCAAGACAAAGGGCGTTTTCCCTAATGACATGGCCTTGATGAAGTTGATCTACCTGGCCGTTATAAATATCTCAAAAAAATGGACACAGCCTCTTCATAATTGGGCATTGACAGCCGGTCAATTGCGGATTAAGTTCGGTGATAGAATGCCATTGGATATATAATCCATTTTTCTTCCCGGTTTTTCAAACGCAAAGAAAAGGCTGTTCCCGGTAGTGAGCAAGGGTATATAAACGGCTCGTTCCTCACCGCCCTTGCACACTACCAATAACAGCCTTAAAAAGCATTTGTAAATCCAAAAAGAAAAATTATATTTGTAGTGATTTTCCTAGAATATGAACCAGACAGAGTTTAAATTACACTCCCAGTCTGCGAGAAGGTACCGGTCCAAAACTAATCATAATCTATTCCTTTTTATATAACTATTGAAAAACCTTAACTTATTGCGTCAGAAGGACAAGCCGGAATGCATTTCCGGCATTTTTTGCAGATGCTTTCATCTATTACAGCTTTGCTATTTTCAATCACTATCGCATGGAAGGGACAAGCATCTACACAGTTTCCACAGCCACTACATAATGCAATATTAACAACCGGAATTTTTCGAATGGGTTTTTTATCAGACTTAATCTCATTATCTTTTATCTCATCTTTTCTACGTCGCTCCAGTTGGGCATTGCAGGAAGGACATAGTATAGATCTGCAGGATATTCCTCTTTGGTGAGGTGCAGTATAGCCACATCGAGGACAAACACACACAACAG
>JAKPAB010000036.1 GCA_029779695.1 Bacillota bacterium
ACAACAGGTGCTGGAGATGCACTTATCGCTGGAGTAGCAACGGCTATCACTGCAGGTTATAACTTAAGAGACAGTGTTGTATTTGGAATGGCATGCTCTAGTGAGACGATAGAATCAGAAAAGACCAATAATCCTGATCTTACATTTGAAGTAGCAAGAAAAAGAGCAGGACTGAAAAGGCTCAAAGATTAAATAATAATCTAAAATTTAGAATAAAAAATAGTCAGCAATATGGAGGAAAAACAAATGGAACAGAATCTTAATCAGTATCTTGACGTAGCACCTGAGGTAGCAGAGGCAATCAAAGCAGGTAAGCCTGTTGTTGCTCTTGAGTCAACAATCATCTCACATGGTATGCCTTATCCTCAGAACGTTGAAACAGCACTTAATGTTGAAAAGATTATTCGCGATAACGGAGCAATCCCTGCAACAACAGCTATCATTAATGGTAGACTGAAGGCAGGACTGTCCAGTGATGAGATCGAGTACCTTGGCAAAAAAGGACTCGAAGTAACCAAGGTATCTAGAAGAGATATCCCGGTTATCGTAGCCAGAAAAATGGATGGTGCATCTACAGTAGCTACAACAATGATCATTGCTGCTATGGCAGGGATCAAGATCTTCGCAACAGGCGGAGTTGGTGGAGTGCATAGAGGAGCTCAGCAGACATTTGATATCTCAGCTGATCTTGATGAACTTTCTCAGACACCTGTAACAGTAGTATGCGCAGGCGCAAAAGCAATTCTTGATCTGCCGCTTACACTTGAATATCTTGAGACCAAGGGTGTAACAGTTCTTGGATATCAGACAGAAGAGCTTCCTGCATTTTATACCAGAAAGAGTGGATTAAAGGTTGATTATAGAGTTGATTCTCCTAAGGAATTAGCAGCTACTATCAAGGCTAAGCATGATCTTGGAATGAAGGGCGGTCTTCTGGTTACAAACCCTATTCCTGAAGAGTACTCAATGGATTCTGAGGTTATCAATAAGGCAATTAATGAAGCAATCGAAGAAGCTAAAGCTAATCATATCCATGGTAAAGAGACAACTCCGTTCCTTCTTGCTAAGGTTAAGGATATCACAGGCGGTGATTCACTTGATTCAAACATCCAGCTTGTATATAACAACGCAAAACTTGCTGCAGAAACAGCTGTTGAACTTAGCAATATGTAATGATTTAAGAGAAGAGAATATGTGTTAGCCATGTTTGCATGGCAAAATATATAAGAAACTCAAAAAAGCACCGAAATCAATTCTAAATGAATTGATCCGGTGCTTTTTTATATGGATTTTTTCAATTACATTTTTATTGAAAAAGCCTAAAAATGTAGTATTATGAATTAGAACTCATTTTAGCGTTATTTTTAGAATATTATAAATATAGAACCGGGACATAGATTCAAACTATTAGACTGCCGCCGGGTAGTGATTTCGTGACTTTGGACCCGCCATCATAAAGATGATGACGATGATTTCGAGTAGTTTTTTTATGATATATTGGTTTGACGATTAAAAGGTTAAGGGTGCTAAAACATAAATAAAACAGGGTGGATTTATATGGAGAAGATAACAAGGGAACAGATCCTGCAATTCGGCAAAATATTGGCAACACCTGTATTTTTGCTACACAAAAATAAGGTTGAGTTTCTCAACGAAGAGGCAGAGGTCTTACATCTTACGATTGAGGCATTGATTTTGTTTCCCTGGGGGAAAGATGTAGTTTTGGACTGGCCAATAGAGCTAGTCAAAGATGGACAAGAACAATTTTATAAATTGTATGCTAGACATATATTTTTTGATGCTGATGAATATGAAGATGAGGGATGGCTGATCCAGGCTGTTCCGTCAGATAATCAGACAGAGCTTCAAGAGATATCACGAATCTCAAAGGCTAGAAAAATTATGTTTGATATGTCATCTGGAATCGACAGGATAGAAACAGATCATGATATATATGATTTTATATTGGATAGTTGCAGCAAAGCAGTAGAATATTCAGAAATGTGTTCTCTTATGAAAATCGACAATGGACTTGCTCATGTCGTGGCGAAACGAGGATACTCGGATTCTGTATACCAGATGTATATAGAGAAGGATAAAACATTTATAGGACTAGAAACCAAGGGTAGATTTGACCATTCTATAATGATAAACAATCTTGAAAAATATTATACATTTTACAATAGAGACCGTTTTGCTGACGAAAGGGGTTTTTCATTAAAATCTACTTTAGCTACGCCTATACATGTAAATGGAGATCTCTTCGCCATTTTGTGTTTTGACTCGATAGAGAAAAATGCTTTTTCAGAAGTTGACGAAGAACTTCTTGATCTGATCAAGGCAGATATTGAAACTATTCTGACCAATCATTCTATGCACAGGGAGATCATGCGCTTATCTATAACGGACAATCTTACGGGTCTGTATAATAGATGCTATCTTCAGGAGTACATGAGAAAGCATTACGATCAGGAATTCTACATAGGAATACTTGATATGAATGATCTTAAGGGAATTAATGATAATCATGGACATGCAAGTGGAGATACTATGCTTAAGGCCATGGCAGCTGAACTCACCAATGCATTTCCGGGAAGAAATGTTTTTTTCAGAATAGGTGGGGATGAATTCCTCGGTGTTCTTTTCGATATGGAATCTGAGGAAATAGAAATAGCAATAAAGAAGTTAAGGGAAAATCTTAAGGAGAGACCATATGAGTTGGAAGATGGGGAAAAAAGGAGTTTATCTTTCAGCTTTGGCTTCGCACTTCATCATTCCAACGATTACGTTCATGATGTTATGAAAATTGCTGATAATTTTATGTATAAGGAAAAGAAAAGCATTAAGAAGCGACACGATTCTGAGTGATCACCTTTTTGGTAAAATTGCACACAAAAAAGCGTAAAAAAATGCCCAAAATAGAAAAATTAACAAACCTAAAGACAAAAAACGTTTTAAAACGGGACTTTGATAAGGGTGTCAGGTGTCCTTTTTCGTGAAAAAATAGACAAAAAATATTTGAAAAAACTTGTCAATACATCTTTTGTATAGAAAAACAATAGCATATTTGTCTATTTTTATGTAAAAAAATAACTAAAAACGTATTTACAAAATTGTGAATGTTATCTAAAATACATAATTAGTGCCAGATGACCTTTTGAACTAATGTCAGGTAGATTATATTTACACTCGAAGGGGGTAAGAAATGCCAAGAAGACATTTATTACCTGACTCGAAATGGTCGGCATGACTGTGCGCAATAACGTGAAACGGTCGAGCAAAAAAAGGAGGATATTGATGAAAGGTATCAAAAAGTTCGGTGCTTTAGTAATGGCAGGAACACTGGCTGTAGGAATGACAGCATGTGGTTCTTCAAGCTCAAAGAGCACAAAGACAGACAGCACCAAAAAAGAAACTTCCAACATGAAGGTTGCTATGATCACTGATTACGGTGATATCACAGATCAGTCATTCAACCAGACAACTTACGAAGCTTGTAAGAATTTCGCTAATGACAACGGCATTAAATTTACATACAAGAAGCCGAGCGGAGACTCTACAGCAGAGCGTGGCGCAATGATCGACAAGGCAATAGCTGAAGGATATAACGTAATCGTTATGCCTGGTTATGCATTTGCCGGAGCAATCGTTGAAAAATCTGGAATGTACAAGGATACAAAATTTGTAGCTCTTGATGTTTCTGAGTTTGATCTTACAGATTATGCTAAAAAGAACAACAAGCAATTCTACAAAGACAACGTATACAGCGCAGTATATCAGGAAGAGCTTCCCGGATACATGGCTGGATATGCAGCAGTAAAGATGGGATATAAGAACATCGGATTCCTCGGTGGAATGGCAGTTCCCGCAGTGCAGCGTTATGGATACGGATTCGTACAGGGCGCTGACGCAGCAGCAGCTGAAATTGGTGCTACTGATGTTAACTGCAAGTATGTATATGCCGGTGGATTTGCACCTACACCTGATATCAAAGCAGCTATGGATACATGGTTCCAGAATGGAACACAGATCGTATTCTCATGCGGCGGCGGAATCTTCAACTCAGCTTGTGATGCAGCTTCTGCAGCTAAGGGCAAGATCATTGGTGTTGACGTTGACCAGAAGGCTACTATTGATGGAAAATATGGCGATGGACTTTGTGTTACATCAGCTATGAAGGGCCTTGGCGCTACAGTTAATACTCTTCTTTCTGACATCAAAGATGGCAAATGGAGCAAGCATGCAGGAAAGATCGAGACACTTGGTCTTGTATCTGCTGATGATATGTCCAAGAACTACGTAGGACTTCCTGAAGATAGCACAGTTTTCAATGATACATTTAAGAAATCTGATTATGAAGGACTTGTAGCTAAGATGGTAAAGGGCGAGGTTAAAGTTTCTAACGATACTTCAGCTGAAAAGCCTGCTGTAAAGAATATCACTCTTGACTTCCAGGGAAATCTTAAATAATTAATTGAGTTATGATTTATTAGAGACCGGCAGAGCTGGATCTGGCGGTCTCTTTTTTTGAGCAGAGGAATATTACTGAAAAAGTAGCAGAAGTATTAGCATAGGCTGACTAAGCTTAGGGAGGAAGGCCGGCGTGGAAGAAAAATATACAATAGAAATGCTTAATATAACTAAGCGTTTTCCCGGCATTGTCGCTAACGACAACATAACATTGAAGCTCCGAAAGGGAGAGATTCATGCGCTTCTTGGTGAAAATGGTGCTGGTAAGTCAACACTGATGAGCGTTCTTTTCGGCTTATATCATGCCGAAGAAGGTGTCATCAAAAAAGATGGCCAGGAAGTAAATATAAAGGATCCAAATGATGCCAATGCACTGGGTATTGGTATGGTTCACCAGCACTTTAGACTGGTACAGTGCTTTACAGTACTGGATAATATTATCCTAGGTGTAGAGTCAACAAAACATGGAATAATTCAGAAAGATGAAGCAAGAAAAAAGGTTATCGAACTGTCAGACAAATATGGTCTTAAGGTAGATCCGGATGCTCTTGTGGAAGACATAACAGTAGGAATGCAGCAGAGAACAGAAATTCTGAAAATGCTTTATCGCGAAAATGAGATTCTTATTTTCGATGAGCCGACAGCAGTTCTCACACCGGAGGAAATCGATGATCTTATGCTGATCATGAAAAATCTGGCGAAAGAAGGAAAATCTATTCTCTTTATTTCACATAAATTGAACGAGATTATGGCAGTTGCCGATAGGTGTTCAGTTCTTAGACGAGGCAAATACATCGGAACAGTAGATGTTTGCGATACCAATGAACAGGAACTTAGCCGTATGATGGTTGGACGTGATGTTCAGCTTGTTGCACAGAAAGATGACAAGACTCCTGGTGATGTGATTCTTGATGTTAAGAATCTTACCGTTGCATCTAACGTTCATCATAATCAAGATGCAGTAAAAGATGTATCATTTAATGTAAGACAAGGTGAGATCGTATGTATCGCCGGTATTGACGGAAATGGTCAGACCGAGCTTGTATACGGACTTTCAGGCCTTGAACCTCTCAGAGGTGGTACCATTTCTATTAATGGTAAGGATATATCTAAGGCTTCCATTAGGGAGAGAAGTATGGCCGGAATGAGCCATATTCCTGAGGATAGACAGAAACATGGTCTGGTACTTGATTATTCACTTGCATATAATCTTGTACTTCAGAGATATTTTGAGAAGGACTTCAATAATCATGGAGTTCTAAAACAGAATAATATTAGAAAATATGCTGATAAGTTGATAGAACAGTATGATATTCGTTCAGGACAAGGTGGAGCATCTTCAACTAGAAGTATGTCCGGTGGTAATCAGCAGAAGGCTATCATAGCAAGAGAAGTTGATAAGAATCCAGACCTTCTCCTTGCAGTTCAGCCTACTCGTGGATTGGACGTTGGCGCTATTGAATATATTCATAATCAGCTGATAGCTCAGAGAGATGCCGGCAAGGCAGTGCTTCTCGTTTCACTTGAGCTTGAAGAAGTACTTAGTATCCCCGACAGAATACTCGTAATGTATGAGGGCAGAATCGTCGGAGAGTTTGACCCTAAGAAAACAAACCGTGAGGAACTTGGCTTGTATATGGCCGGTGCCAGAAGGGAGGAAAAGTAATTGAACGAGACAAAGAAAAAAAAGTCGATCTGGACCAATAGTGCTTTCCAGTCGATAATAGCTTCCCTCCTCTGTATAGTTGTTGGTGTATTGATTGGATATATAGTTCTTCTGTTTATCAATCCTAATGGCGCCAGTGAGGCGATCGTAGCAATCTTAAAGAACTTTTTAAATTACCCTAGCCAGCAGGCAGCTCTTATGTATCTGGGTAATACACTGGTTAGAACAGCACCGCTTCTTATGTGTGCACTTTCTATTCAGTTCTGTTATAAGGCAGGCCTATTTAATATCGGAGCAGCTGGACAGTATGTAGCAGGTGCCGGAGCCTGTCTCTATACAGCACTTGGACTTCATGCAAACTGGTTTTTTTGCCTTCTTGCTGCAGTACTTGCAGGAGGTATCTTCGGACTTATCACTGGTCTGCTAAAGGCTTATAAGTCAGTTAACGAAGTTATTTCAGGAATTATGCTTAACTGGATTGCCCTATACCTTGTTAATATGGTTCTCAATAACGTTAAGGAAGTTGCAAGTCCTTATACAAAGAGCATAGCAGAGGTCAACCATGGAGCACTTCTACCTTCTCTTGGGCTTGGAAAACTTTTCACAGATAATCAGTATGTAACAATTGCAATTCCACTTGCTATTATCATAGCAATATTGATTGCCTGGGTATTAAAGAAGACAGTATTTGGTTATGAAGTTCTTGCAACAGGATATAACAAGAATGCAGCCAAGTATGCAGGCATGAAGGAAAACAGAAATATAGTTGTTACAATAGTAATCGGCGGTATGCTTGCCGGTGCTGGCGCTGCATTCTTGTATCTGACAGGATATGAGCAGTGGTCATGCACACAGACTACCGTACCCGGAATGGGATTTAACGGAATCGCAGCTACATTCCTAGGCGGACTTGATCCTATTGGAACAATCTTTGCTTCATACTTTATTCAGCATATTACATCAGGCGGTGCATATGTTGACCTGAATATATATCCTTCACAGGTATCAGATATTATATCTTCAGTAATCATATACCTCTGTGGTTTTGTATTCTTTATCAAGTATATTATGAATTCTATACATGCAAAGAAAGCTGAAAAAGCCATTCTTGCAACTAAAAAAGTAGAGGCAGCAAAAGCTTCTGATGTTAATGTTGCTTCGGATGACAATAAGAAGGGAGGCGATCAGTAATGCTTTTACTTCTTCAGTATACAATCATATTTGCTTCTGTTCTTATGCTGGTTGCACTTGGTGGATGTTTTTCGGAGCATTCAGGAGTAATCAATTTGGGACTTGAAGGAATCATGCTTATCGGAGCACTTGGCGGAGCAATTACGCTTAATGCTCTTGGAGCAAAGGCACCGGCCGGTGTCATCGTACTGGCAGTCACTCTGGTATCTATACTTTTTGGTATGCTGTACTCAGCACTTCTCGGTGTTGCCTGCATCAACTTTAAAGCTGATCAGACATTGGTAGGAACTGCAATGAATATGCTTTCTGTTGCATCTGCAACAGTTATTGTTAAGGCAATGAATGCAGCAAAGAACCCAAATAATGTTTCGTCAACAATTGAGTATTTCAATCCTAAAAAGGCCTTCTTGATCCGTATCGGTGGATTCGAATTTAACTGGTTTATGGTTATCGCAGTTGTTATTTTGATCGGTGCATATGTAGTTCTCTATAAGACGAAGTTTGGTCTTAGACTTATGGCTTGTGGTGAGCATCCTCAGGCAGCTGATTCTGTTGGAATAAATGTTAACAAAATGCGTTGGTCAGGAGTTTTGATTTCAGGATTCTTAGGCGGACTTGGCGGTATTGTATACATCGTTGCTGGTGCCAGTGAATGGAAGTTTGAGACAGGCGTTGCTGGATTTGGTTTCTTGGCATTGGCTGTTATGATCTTTGGTCAGTGGAAGCCTCACAAGATTGCTCTTGCAGCACTTCTTTTCGGATTCTTCAGAGCCCTTTCCAATGTTTACTCAGGAATCGACTTTATGGCAGCACTTCACCTTAACAGTAGTATATATAATATGTTACCTTATATAATCTCACTTGTTGTTCTTGCATTTACATCCAAGAATTCAAGAGCACCTAAGGCTGAGGGTATTCCTTACGACAAGGGATCTAGATAAAGGTTACCGGATAGCTTTATATTATCCCAAAAATAAATAATTAATGTTTCGCCCCGCCTTGTCATGACATCAAAATGCAGGGTGGGGTTTTTTGACAAAATTTTTAAGGAGGTTGAAATGGTAGATTACACAGAGGGTTCCGGAAAACAGTATCATATTGGAGTAGGAGCCGGAGAAGTAGGAAGATATGTTATTCTTCCGGGAGATCCGAAGAGATGCGAGAAGATCGCAAAGTATTTTGACGATCCTCATTTTGTGGCAGATAGTCGTGAATTCGTAACATATACGGGAACTCTTTTAGGGGAAAAAGTAAGTGTTACATCAACAGGTATTGGTGGTCCTTCAGCATCTATAGCTATGAATGAGCTAACTCGTTGTGGTGCTGACACATTCCTTAGAGTTGGTACTTGCGGCGGAATGCAGATGGAAGTTAAGGGCGGAGATGTTGTGATCGCAACAGGAGCGATCAGAATGGAAGGTACCAGCCGTGAATTCGCACCGATTGAATTTCCTGCTGTAGCTGATTTTAATGTAACAACAGCATTGACTCAGGCTGCCGGTAAACTAGGTCACACATTCCACACAGGTGTCGTACAGTGTAAGGATTCATTTTATGGTCAGCATGAACCTGAAAAAATGCCTGTAGATTATGAACTTTGCAATAAATGGAACGCATGGCTCAAGCTTGGATGCCTGGCATCAGAGATGGAATCTGCAGCACTGTTCGTAGAAGCAAGTTATTTGAGAGTAAGAGTAGGATCATGCTTCTTGGTGGTTGCCAATCAGGAACGTGCCAAGGCAGGACTTGAGAATGATCAGGCACATGATACTGAGTGTGCCATCAAGACAGCTATTGAAGCACTTAAGATCTTGATTGAAAAGGATAAAGCAGATAATAAGTAAAATCCTTAATTGCGTATATTTAATCCATCCGTTTTTGGTATTGATAATAGATATCGAGATCATAAAAAGCAGGATTGGATAACTAATTAGGTTAAGGAGGAGGCAAAATGGAATTAAATATTGATAAACAGAAGGAACTTGTTAAAAAGTCTCTTGAAATGAGGAATTTTTCTTATACTCCATATTCTCACTGGAATGTGGGCGCGGCTCTTCTGACAGAGGACGGAAAAGTATACACCGGATGTAATATTGAAAATGCCGGATACACAGCTACAAACTGTGCAGAGAGAACTGCTATTTTTAAGGCTGTTTCAGAGGGAGAACTAAAGTTTAAGGCAATCGCTATTTCGGGCGGTCCTTCTGGTCAGGATCCTATTAGCTATTGTCCACCTTGCGGTATTTGTCGTCAGGTTATGAGAGAATTCTGTAAGGATGATTTTATTATTTATGTTGCAAAATCATTAGATGATTATCAGACATTTACCCTTGGAGAACTCTTACCTGCATCATTTGGACCAGAAGATCTCGGCAAGTAAAAACTATTTAGTACAGAATCAACAAAAAGAAAGGAACGATTATGTTAAATAACAAATTATTCGATCACACACTTTTAAAGGCAGAAGCTACAAAAGAGCAGGTACAGAAAATCGTAGATGAAGCAAAGGACAATGACTTTGCATCTGTATGTGTCAACTCATATTATACAAAATTCGTTGCAGATCAGCTCAAGGGCACAGATGTTCATACAACAACAGTTGTGGGATTTCCTCTTGGAATGATGTCTACAAAGGCCAAGGCTCTTGAGACAGAATGTGCTGTAGCAGACGGATCAGATGAAATCGATATGGTGATCAATGTAGGAGCACTTAAGGATAAGGATTATGCAGTTGTACTAGAAGACATCAAGGCTGTAAGAAAAGCATGTGAAGGCAAGATCCTGAAGGTTATTATTGAGTGTTGTCTCCTTACAAATGATGAAATTGTCAAGGCTTGTGAACTGTCAGAAGAAGCTAAGGCTGATTTCGTAAAAACTTCAACAGGATTCTCAACAGGCGGAGCTAAGGCGGATGACGTTGCGCTTATGAGAAAAACAGTTGGAGACAGGCTTGGTGTTAAGGCCAGTGGCGGTATCCACTCATCAGAAGAGGCGCAGGATATGGTTGCAGCTGGAGCTAACAGACTCGGCACCAGTGCAACAATTGCAATTATGAAGGGCTGATTTAGCTGATAACACCCCGGCGGGATCACGCCGGGGTATGTTTTGAAACTTTTTATTTTTCATGCCAAAAGGCATATATGTGATTTTTATTACATGATAGATTAAGGGGGACGGCAAAGTGGAGAGTCAGTTTAACAAGGAAGACAGATTTCGCGGCAATGATAAGATGAACTCTATAATTGTAGCTATAGATAACCTTCCTTCGGCAGACAGAGATTATGTGTACGACATATTCAAGAATGCACCCTTTAGTATTTTTCAGGAAATGAGCCTTTTAACAATTCATAAGGGCAAAGTTTTTATTCAGGAGGAGGCACCTGCTGATAGAATCTATTACCTGCTGGAAGGGGAAGTCCAGGCAGTAGAGCATAGAGTACTTGGTAGTAGTTATTACTACATGAACTTTAGAGCAGTTGAAGTATTCGGACCTATGGAAGTTCTGCTGGACATGAAGTGCTATAGAACGACACTTATGACCAAGACAGATTGTAAGTTTATTATGCTTAAAAGAGAGTCTTACGAGAGATGGATCGAAAATGATGCTCATGTACTTAGAATTGATTCTAAGGCAACATGTACATATCTATTGAAAGAAAGCAGAAGATCCAGACTCTTTAGATTTATGTCAGGAAAGGACAGTATCCTGATGATGATCATGCAGGAATATGAGGAAAGGGCTGACGAAAGAGGAATCTGCGAGATGCAGTGGACCAGGCAGCAACTGTCCGAATATTCGGGATTATCCTTGAGAACGGTAAATCGTGCCGTTCAAGCAATGGAAGATGAGGGATACATCAATCACCACCGCGGATATTTCAAGATAAACAAGGAACAATATAATAGGATAAAAGAGTATCTGGATTCGTTTGTAGACGAGATTTAAGATTAAAACTGCTCTTATCCTATGGAAAACATTTCAGAGTTACAGAAATGCGAAAAGTAACCTGAATCGGATATGAGGAGTTAATGATTTGAAAGTAAAAACAACAATAAAAAAAGTTATCTATTCAATTATAGGTATATTTTTGATAGGTCTTGCTGTTGCTTTTAATGCAAGTGCTGGACTTGGAAATGATTCAGTCGGAATTTTATATGACGGAGTCCGGAACCTATGTCATCTCACACAGAGTCAATTGGGAATGGCATCAAATGTTGTCAATGTCTGTCTTATTGTCTTGGTATTTTTCATAGGAAGACGTTATATCAATATAGGAACACTTATTTATATACTGCCCTACGGATTTTTCGTATCGCTTGGCAACAAGATATATAACTTGGTCATGCCAGATGCACCGGGACTTTCTATCAGGATAGTAGCTGTTATTATCGGATGTCTCAGCCTGTATGTTGGAATCGGTCTGTATATAACAGCTGATATGGGACTGGATCCCTTCACCGGATTTGTAATGGTGCTGGTCGGAGTATTCAAAAAAGAATACAGAGTAGTTAAGATATGCTTTGATATATGCTGTGTAATAATTGGTTTTCTTATGGGCGGAAAACTTGGAATTGTTACTGTAGCTACTGTTTGTACGGCTGGACCATTTATTCAAATGTTTTCAAATATTTTCAAAAAGATAGATAACAAATTCTTTGATTTTGAAAAAGCTAAAGAATAAAAAATAAGAAAAAATAAAACTAAGGGAGACGAAATGAGCAAAGAGTACGAGAGACTTCAGAAGATCCTGGAAAGCATTAGAAAAGTGACGGATTTTCAACCGGAGGTTGCAATAATACTTGGATCAGGACTTGGAGGACTCACAGAAAAAATAGATGCGGAATGTTCGATTTCTTATAAGGATATCCAAGGGTTTCCCGTATCAACTGTAGCAGGTCATGATGGCAGATTTATATTTGGGACACTTTCCGGCGTAAAAGTTGTGGTAATGAGTGGAAGAGTACATTTTTACGAAGGATACACAATGCATGATGTAGTCATGCCCATAAGGATCATGGGAATGCTAGGATCTAAAAAGGTTATTCTTACCAATGCAGCCGGCGGCGTCAATACTACATTTAAACCGGGAACACTGATGATGATAACAGATCATATATCACAGTTCGTAACCAGCCCCCTTATTGGCGCTAACGTTGAGGAACTTGGAGCAAGATTCCCTGATATGAGTCATGTATATGACATAGAGCTTCAAAAAAGTATCAGAGCTGCTGCGAAAAATACTGGTGTAGAGATACGAGAAGGGGTTTACCTTCAGCTCACAGGGCCTAATTATGAGACACCTGCAGAGATTAGAATGTGTAGAACTCTTGGCGCAGATGCAGTAGGTATGAGTACTGTATGCGAGGCAGTAGCTGCAAATCAAATGGGCCTAAGGGTATGCGGTATCTCTTGCATTACCAATATGGCAGCTGGGATTATCGACCAGCCACTTAATCATGAAGAGGTTCAGGCTACAGCGGATCGGGTTAAGAATGATTTTGAAAAGCTCGTAATGGAAATTGTAAGGATTTTTTAAATAGCAAAATAATTATAGAATGACTTTGATCATATTGCAGGTTGAAAAAAAGCTGAAAATATGATAAGATAGCCAATGTTGCGATTAGACAAATAAATAATAGATCAAATTTGGAGGAACAGTTAAATGACTACTTTAAAAGCTGAAAAGCGTGATCTTAGCGTAAAACCTAAGAAGTTAAGAAGAGAAGGATTCGTTACAGGATCAATCTTTGGAAAAGATATTGATGGTTCAGTACCTGTTATGATGAATGCACATGACACTGAGCTTGCACTTAGAACAGTAGGTAAGGGATCTAGAGTCGTTATCGATCTTGATGGAGATAAGAAGAACGTTCTTATCAAAGAGATTCAGAAATACCCTCTTAAGAATCAGCTTATAGAAATAGATTTTCAGGAACTTGTTAAGGGTGAAATGGTTAACTCTATTGCAGCGGTTGTTCTCGAGAACGAATCATCTGTAAAAGAAGGAATCGCTGAGCTTGTAGAGAAAGAAATTCATTACAGTGCCCTTCCTGACTCAATCGTTGACAAGGTTGTTGTTGACTGTACAGGTCTTAAGGTCGGAGATGCAATTAAGGTTGGAGATCTTGACCTTGCTAAGGATAAGAATATTAAGATCAAGTCTGATCTTGATGCAGTTATTGTTAACGTAATCATGGCTAAGGAAACTGCAGAAGATATTGCAGCAGATGCTGCAGCAGCAGACGCTGAGTAATTCAAAGTTTTTTTGAAGTTTATGATCAATACTCTCGAATTGATCTTGCCAAAATGGTAAGGTCGATTTTGAGAGTATTTTTGTTTTTCAAGTTTATTAATATTCTTCTTTTTTATATATATAGATTTATAGTATAATGAAATTTAATATATATAGCATAAGTATGGAGGTTTTATGAAATTGGAAAAAAACAACCGATATTCATATACTTGCTTTGGACATGCGACTATACCCGATCAAACCGGAGCATATTACTGTAGAGCTAGAAACAGTCTTATGCAGGATGATATGTGGCTATGCGAAAATTGTCCACTTTTAGGTGGAACGATTCAGGGAGACGATGGCAGAGCATATCCAGAATGCTGGTACTATGATCTTGAGACAGAAATAGGAAAATTTAATCCTGTTTATTATGACAGAGATTATTATTATGACCTCAAGAAAAAAATAGATGGAATGATCCTAAGTGATTTCGTATCGGATTTTCCCCCGTACATCACAGATGAAGAAAGCATGAAGGCCTTTGGCAAGATTGAAGAGGCTTTGATTTTCGCAGGAGAAAAGCATAAGGGTCAGACCAGGAAAGGCTCAAGCGAACCTTATATATGTCATCCCATAGAAGTAATGATGATAACAGCGAGAATGACTAATGATAATGAAGTAATAGAGGCTGCCGCCCTTCATGATACACTTGAAGATACTGATGCGAGAAAAGAAGAAATAAGAGATAGGTTTGGAGACAGAGTTCTAGAACTTGTTATTTCTGAAAGCGAAGACAAGAGAAACGGCGTAAGTAAAACAGAGACCTGGAAAGTAAGAAAACAGGAAACTATTCTACATATCAAAACGGCTGAGCATGATTCAAAGATCATAATTTTGGCGGATAAACTATCGAATCTAAGGGCTACGGCCAGAGAGCTGGATGGCAGTAACCATAATGTCTGGGCGAGATTTAATGTTATAGATCCAGAGGAACATAAATGGTATTATGGAGAGCTCCTAAAACTCTTGGGAGAATTCAGGGATACGCCACAGTATAATGAATATAAGAGCTTGATGAAAAAGATATTTGAATAAAAATGGAGATAATCAATGTCAGAATATGAAATACTATGCCCATGTCATTTTGGACTAGAAGCAGTACTTAAAAGAGAAATATATGATCTGGGATATGAAATAACTAATGTTGCGGATGGAAGGGTGACATTTGCCGGAGATGCAGAGGCAATAGCCCTTGCCAATATCAAACTAAGAACAGCTGAAAGAGTTTTACTTGTGTGTGGAAGTTTTCATGCTGAGACATTCGAAGACTTTTTTCAGGGAGTCAAGGCAATACCTTGGGAAAAATTTATCCCTGAGGATGGCAAGTTTTGGGTCAAGAAGGCTGCTGGTATCCATAGTAAGCTTTTCAGTTCATCAGATCTGCAGGCTATCGCCAAAAAGGCAATGGTAGAGAGACTCAAGGGAGTTTATAACATAGATTGGTTCGAAGAGACTGGAGACGAATATCCTATAAGAGTATTTATAAATAAGGATGAAGCAACAGTTGCTCTTGATACTACAGGTGATACTCTTCATAAGAGAGGTTATAGGATACAGGCTGGAGAGGCTCCTATATCAGAGACTCTTGCGGCAGCACTGATTCTTCTAACACCTTGGAAGGCTGACAGAATTCTATTGGATCCCATGTGCGGAAGTGGTACTTTCCCGATTGAGGCAGCTTTAATAGCAGCCAATATTGCACCGGGACTGAATAGAAACTTCACAGCGGAAAATTGGCCCAACATAGTTCCTGAAGAAATGTGGACTGCGGCCAGAAAAGAAGCCAAAGGAGAAATAAATACAGATATCAAAACCGATATATCTGGATCAGATATTGATGAAGAACTACTTGAAATCGCAAGAGAAAACGCCAAGAGAGCCGGAGTTGCAAAGCTTGTTAATTTTAAAAAGATGGATATGAGAGAAACCAATAGTCATGGAAAATATGGTTTTATAATTACAAATCCTCCTTATGGAGAGCGACTCGAAGAAAAAAAGAATCTTCCGGAATTATATTATTCTCTGGGACAAGTAAGAAGGAGACTCGATACATGGTCTATGTTTATGATCACTTCTTATGAAAATGCCCTTAAGGATATGAATCTTAGAGCAGATAAAAACAGAAAGATCGATAACGGAACTATTAAAACTTATTTTTATCAGTTTTTGGGACCTAAGCCTCCCAAGGGAAAGAGAGAATAATGAAAGGCAGAAGAATCTTTTCGCTTTTGGCTGTGGCATTGAGCTTGCTTATTTTTTTGCAGACCATGTCCTGGAGCGACAGGATGGGGCAGGTAGAGGCCTTTAGAGGCGCGCGTCTCGAGGGAAGCGTACTTAATCCTCTGATTTCTTATAATCTTAATACGACGGATTCTGTCAAGCTGGCTGTTAATGGCTCGGCTTATGATAGTGAAAACGGTGAGCTCCTGCTGGATCCGGATATGCAGGTGCTGGCTTCGTTTGCCTTGGCTAGAAATATTTTTTACTGTAGTGCCAGGGTATATGATGGATCAAAGGTAGTAATAGAAAGAAACAGTGATTCTTTTATATTTACAATAGGCAAGACATCAGGCATGAAAAATGATGAGCAGTATGAACTGTCAATTGCACCGGAGCTCATGGGCGGCAAGGTTTATATGTCATTGAAGGATCTCTGCCGTATGTTTGGATATGGATACAGCTGGGACAAAGCAGGTAAAACAGCTAATCTGGATAGGACACCTGCGCAGCCCCCTGTACTTAGGTCAAGCTATGACCTAAGAAGCAAAAAGAGGGTTTCAAAGATAAAAAATCAGGGCAGTCTATCTACGTGCTGGGCATATGCTGCAGCATCGGCACTGGAATCATCACTTCTACCAGAGGAAGCCGTTAGTTTCTCACCTACAGATATGTCAAAAAGAAATACTTACGGTATCTCAGCGGATAAACCCGGCAATTATATGATGGCTGTATCTTATCTGCTATCATGGACAGGTCCTGTGGAGGATTCTTCTTCCGGAACAGCGAAGCACGTTCAGGAGGTTCATTTCTATTCCCAGGATGATATGGATGATATTAAATGGGCAGTTTATAAAAATGGAGGTGTATCTACCTCATTATATGCTGAGACCGGTACTAGTGACCTAAGAGGATCTGACTATTATAATTCTGCTTCTAATTCTTATTATTATTATGGACAAAAAGAACCCAACCATGATGTTCTGATAATCGGATGGGATGATAATTATTCCAAAAATAATTTCAAACATTCATGTCCCGGTGATGGAGCATTCATTTGCCAAAACAGTTGGGGAGACAAGTTTGGAGATAATGGTGTATTTTATGTGTCATATTATGACACCAATGTAGGGCAGTTTGGAGTTTCCTACGTTAAAATAGAAGGCAATACCAACTATGACAGAATATATCAGACTGACCTCTGCGGAGAGATAGGCTCAGCAGGATATGATTCAAAAACAGCTTATGGAGCGAATACCTACACCGCATCTTCTGATGAGGTGTTGAAGGCATGTGGTTTCTACACCACATCTAAGGATGTTTCATATAATGTCTACGTGGTTCCTGACTATACGGATACACTATCGCTGTCAAATAAGATCCATGTTGCCAGTGGCAAGTTCCACGATGTGGGTTATTATACAGTGCCTTTTGATCAGGATATCAAGGTATATGAGGGCAAGAAATTTGCCGTTATAACAGAACTTACCAGTGATAAAAATGGCAATCAGATACCTATTGAATATAATGGGAATGTTTTAACCAAAAATGTAAAAATATACGATGGCGAAGGCTATATAAGTTCAAATGGTGTAAATTGGGCCAGAATCGAAACGGATTTTGATGCCAATATATGCTTAAAAGTTTATGCGGATGATAAAAAATGAGAAATGAAAGTGAAGACAAGGTTAGCAGGATAATCTTTACAATAATAATAACTGTATTTTTGATTTCTGTATTTTTCCTGGTCCTTTTCCCTGATCTACATGGGAAATCGGCGGAATATCAGAAAAAAATGACGGGAAAGAGTACCTGGTCAGTCATATCACATTTTGATGACAAGAACGGCAGGAAAGATCAGATCAAAATGAAACTGCCTCATAATGTGAATTTTCAAAACATTACTTCAAAATCGGACATAGCCAGATCAAAGGTGTCTATAACGATACCCGGTGCGGATGCTGCATATCCACAGGATTATGAGATGATTGGATCTACACGGAGAATGAAGGATATTCTTTTTACCTATTCTTCAACAGGTGATACTTTTGATTTTTGTCTTAAAGAATTTTATGAAGCAAAAATGTCTGAAAAAAATGGCTGGCTCTGCATTGATTTTAAGCGTCCCAATGAATTGTATAAGAAAATTATTATTATAGATGCATCATGCGGAGAGGGTATTACCACAAAAAGTGATGATTCTCAATATGAAAGGGATATTGCCCTTGATATCGTTAAAAGAATCAAGGCAAGATTCTCTGACAGCACGCCAAAAGGTACCAAGGTATATTATACAAGAGAAGATGATATGGTAATGAGCCCAGAGGAGAGGACAAAGATTTGCAACTCACTACAAGCCGATATTTTCCTTTCTGTGGCTCTTAACTCGACTTCAAGCGGACGAACATCGTCTATGCAGGGAGCAGCAGCAGAATACCTGACTACGGATGATACAGGGCATGGCAAGATATTTGCATCAGAATGCCTTGATGGTCTTCTCCGAAATCTAGGCTGTAAGAACCGCGGACTGATCCCTGGAGACGAAGAGCCAATACTAAGGGAAAAGCATACTGTAGCAGCCCTTGTAAGGGTAGGCTATTTAAGTAATTATGACGAACGTAGCAAGCTGATCACATCAGAATACCAGGAAGCTGCAGCAGAAGGGCTGTATCAGGCGATCATAAAGCAGCTAGGTCAATAGCAGATGGACAAACAGTAGATAGGCTAGAGCAGAAACTAGGTCGCAGTTGCTAAGCCTGTAGTACTGATAAAATATATGAATAATTTTTAATTTATGTATATATGTATATATGAGGAGAAAAATGACAAAAATCATACTTGCGTCTGGCAACAAAGACAAAATCAGAGAAGCAAGAGAAATCTTTGATTCTGAAAAATTTGAAATCATTTCCATGAAAGATGCCGGAATAGAATCTGATCCTGAGGAGAATGGGGACACCTTTGAAGCAAATGCCGAGATCAAGGCAAGAGACGTGTGGGAGAAGTGCGGAGGTTATGTGATGGCCGACGATTCAGGACTGGAAATAGATGCAATGCCTGGAGAACTGGGAGTGAAAAGCGCCAGATTTATGGGGCATGATACAGCATATTCTGTCAAAAATAATGCAATTCTTGAAAGATTAAATGATGTTCCATTTGAAAAGAGAACGGCGAGATTTGTATGCACAATAGCACTCATTGATCCATCGGGAGATGTTTTTTTTACCAATGGGAAAATGGAAGGTTATATTTCTGACAAGATCCAAGGAGAAAATGGCTTTGGTTATGATCCTATTTTTTATTTAGATGAATATGGATGCACATCGGCTGTGCTAACAGAAGAGCAGAAAAATGTCATTAGCCATCGTGGCAAGGCCGTCCGCGCAATGCGTGACTTTTTAGAAAAAAACAACGAATAGAAAATAAAAAATAAGAATGCAAGATAAATTTCATGTCAAGCATGAAATGATCAAATAGATTTCATGCTTTGATTAAGGATAATAGATGAAAATTTTGGTGGTAAGCGACACACATCGTGAGAGAAACAATATTGAAAAGGTGATAAAACAGATTCAACCGGATAGAATATTTCATCTGGGTGATTCTATGGGCGATGCTGATTATATAAGAGACATAGCTGATTGCCGGGTGGATATGGTACGAGGAAATTGTGATGATGACAGTGATCTGCCCTATGATATGACGGTGGAACTGGAAGGCAATATATTTTTCCTGACACATGGACACAGATATATAGTGAATTATGATCTCCTTGAGCTGTATTATAAGGGAAAAGAGTTGGGGGCTGATGTCTGCCTGTTCGGACATACACATCAGCCTCTGCTTCTGCAGGAGCCTGATATAGTTATTGCAAACCCGGGAAGTATAGCATTTCCGAGACAGGATGGCAGAAAACCTTCATACCTAGTTATAGAGATTTCTCCTGATGGACAGCTGGTTTTTAACCAGAAATATTTGTAAAAATCAGATAAATGAAAATTTTTTAAAATTCATTTCAAAAATCCCTTGACATGATTCGATATATTATATATAATTGCACTTGCGTTTCAAGTAAGGAACAAACGGGGTGTGGCTCAGCTTGGCTAGAGCACCTGGTTTGGGACCAGGGGGTCGCAGGTTCGAATCCTGTCACCCCGAGTTGATTTTCTTTTTGAGATGCGGGTGTAGTTCAATGGTAGAACACTAGCCTTCCAAGCTAGATACGTGGGTTCGATTCCCATCACCCGCTTATGTGTTCGTAGCTCAGTTGGATAGAGCAACGGCCTTCTAAGCCGTGGGTCCGGGGTTCGAATCCCCGCGAGCACATTTTTTATTTTCTATAATAGGGTGGGTATAGCGCAGTTGGTTAGCGCGCAAGATTGTGGCTCTTGAGGCCGTGGGTTCGAATCCCACTATCCACCTTGGCGCTATAGCAAAACAATAATGGGCTATAGCCAAGCGGTAAGGCATGGGACTTTGACTCCTAGATGCGCCGGTTCGAATCCGACTAGCCCAGTTATGAGTCATGCCCTTTTTTTAAGCCTGAAACACATGCTTAGAAATCTTTTTTAGGATTATAAATATGAGATACTAGCTCAGTTGGTAGAGCACCTGACTTTTAATCAGGTTGTCGCGGGTTCGAATCCCGCGTGTCTCATTCATTGAAAACCTCGTAAAACCTTTGATCCAAAGGAATTATGAGGTTTTCTTTTTTGCATTTATAATATTCTTATATACAAGAATCTCCACAAACAGTTATAATCGAGGAAAGAATATTACAACAAGAAAGGACTATTTTATGGATTTTATTACATTGACAATTGGAATCAAAAAAAATATTGCATTGATAGCTCACGATGGTAAAAAAAGTGAGATGATAGAGTGGTGCAAAGAAAATGAAGATATTTTAAAGAAACATGATCTCTGCGGTACCGGAACTACTGCCAGAATGATAAGTGATGCGACATCTCTTGTGGTTAAGGGATATAATTCAGGCCCTCTTGGTGGAGATCAGCAGGTAGGAGCAAAAGTTGTAGAGGGAAGAATTGATATGATCATATTCTTTTCTGACCCACTTATGGCACAGCCCCATGATCCCGATGTTAAGGCACTTCTTAGAATCGCACAGGTTTACGATGTGCCAATCGCCAACAACAAGGCAACAGCTGATTTTATGATCTATTCGGAATATATGGAAAAAGAATATGATCATAACGTTATTAATTTTGACAAGGTTGTGAAAGATCGTGCCAAGACCATTAAATAGTATTTTTTCTGAATGACAAAATGTTTGAAGAGGAGGCATTATATGCCAGGTCTTACAGATAACAGATTGTATGGATTTGAATCAGAGGATAAATGTAAGGATGGAGCATCTGATGATATATCAGAAGGCGAAATCGATAATAGCATGCGTAAGCAGATGATAAAGTATGACTCCATTCATATGAAGCCTTATGACGTTGTTGCAGGGTTTAATGTGCGTCCCGGTTTCTATGAGATAAACGGGGCTACTGCAATTCCTACAGGAGTTAATTTTACTGTCTCTACGAATCAGGGTGTTTCGGTGTCCCTTTTACTTTTTAAGAGGACAGGGAAAACACCTTATGCTGTTCTGAAATTTCCGGATAATTATCGAGTCGGAAAAGTATGGTCTATGATAGTTTTTGGGTTGGAAATTGAGGATTTTGAATATGCCTATAGTATAGACGGACCATACGATTTCAAAGAGGGACTAGTATTCGATAAAGAAAAGATCTTGCTGGATCCTTATGCCAAAGCGGTTACCGGACAGAGCATTTGGGGAATCAAGAATGACATGGTATATAAGGGCAGAGTCGTCAAGGATAATTTCGACTGGGGAAAAAGCAAACGTAAACCTCTTCCAATGGAAGATCTTATCATATACGAGATGCATGTCAGAGGATTTACCATGGCGCAGACTACAGATGTAGGAGATAAGAATCACGGGACTTTTGAAGGGGTAATGGAAAAAATACCCTATCTTAAGAGCCTTGGGATTACAGCTGTGGAATTTATGCCTATATTCGAATTTGACGAGTATTTAGGTCATAGGGACTTTTATGGGCGTGAGCTCATAGACTATTGGGGATATAACACGGTGTGCTTTTTCGCACCGAATACGAGCTACACTTCCACAGTGGAATATAATCGTGAAGGAAATACTCTAAAAAAATTAATCAAAGAACTTCATAATAATGGAATCGAAGTTATCCTGGATGTAGTGTTTAATCATACTGCTGAGGGTAACGAGCAGGGTCCTACATTTAGTTTTAAAGGCATTGATAATAATATTTTCTATATGTTGACACCGGATGGCTATTATTACAATTTCAGCGGATGCGGCAACACTCTTAACTGTAATCATCCTATTGTTCAACAGTTTATTAGAAACTGTCTGAGGTACTGGGTCATTAATTTTCACATTGATGGATTTAGGTTTGATCTTGCTACCATTCTTGGAAGAAATGAGGATGGATCTCCAATGCAGAATCCTCCACTTCTCCAGAGTCTGGCGTTTGATCCGATCCTTGGCAATACGAAACTCATAGCAGAGGCTTGGGATGCTGGAGGACTATATCAGGTCGGTTCTTTCCCGTCATGGAACAGATGGGCAGAGTGGAATGGCCGATACAGAGATGATATGCGTTCTTTCTTAAAGGGAGATACCGGTAAGGCATATGCTGCAGCTCAGAGAATAATGGGATCTCCGGATCTATATGATCCGAAGTACAGAGGGCATAATGCTTCTGTTAATTTTCTGAACTGTCACGATGGATTTACTCTTCATGATATGTATACATATAGTGAAAAACATAATGAAGAAAACAATTGGGGCAATACAGACGGAGCTAATGATAATCTGAGCTGGAACTGTGGAATAGAAGGAGAGACAACCGATCTCGGGATCAAAACTCTTAGGAGAAGGATGTTCAGAAATGCAGCCGCCACACTTCTCATGAGCCGTGGTACCCCTATGTTTTATATGGGAGATGAATTCGGCAATTCTCAGGGCGGAAATAACAACTCGTACTGTCAGGATAATTATATTTCATGGCTAAATTGGGACGACTATAAAAGAAATAAACCTCTTTATGAGTTCTTTCAGTTTATGATCGGATTTCGAAAAAAGCATATGTGTATCAGGACAAAATACGATCCGGCCTTTGGATTCCCGGAGATGTCAATGCATGGAATAAGGCCTTTTGATGTGAATTTTGTAGCTGATGATCATTACGTTGGCGTTATGTTTGCAGGTATGAACCCAAAAACGAACAAGGAAGAGGCAGTGTATGTAGCGGTCAATAGTTACTGGGATGATCTAAATATTACGCTTCCAAAGCTTCCAGATGGTTCTAATGCAGTGTGGCATAAGGTTATAGATACATATTTGGAAAATCCTGTTATGAAGAATCTGCCGGAGGTCCATAATACTATCCGAATCGGAAACCGGTCGGTTATGGTATTTTTGACTGAGTGATCATCACATGTGTAACATGAAAAACCTATAACTGATACTAGGAAATTACAGAATGTAACTAGGCTTTTTTATATGTCAATGCAGGGAAAATATGATAATCTATAATTGAAGATATAAAAGAAGTCCTAGAAATAAGTGTTATAAAAAAAGTTATAAAAGTAAAAGTTATAAAAAAGAAATGGCAATAAAAAGAAATTATTAAAAATAAAATGAAATAACTAAAAAAAGAAAAAAACAAAAAAGAAATAAGGAAAAAGGAAACAAGGAAAAAGAAAATAATATAAAAGGAGACGAAACATGCGTGACGAGACCTTATGCCTAAGAGCAGGTTATACACCGAAAAATGGAGAACCAGGTACTGTTCCCATAGTTCAGAGTACTACTTATGTGTACGATTCAACCGAAGAAATAGCATCAGTTTTTGACGAACCAACAAAGAGTCTGATATATTCCAGATTTGGCAATCCAACCGTTATGGCTGTTGAGGAAAAGATCAATGCCTTAGAGGGTGGTGTAGGAGCGATGTGCACTACATCCGGTCAGGCAGCCACTATGATGTCATTACTTAACATTTTATCGGCAGGGGACAGCTTTATCGCTTCAACTGAGATCTATGGTGGGAGTATCAATCTGTTTTCAGTTACGCTTAAACGTTTTGGTATTGAATGTATATATACGACCAAGGACATGACCGACGATGAGATCAATGCTCTTTTTAAACCTAATACAAGGGCTTTTTTCGGAGAGACCATTGCCAATCCTGCTCTTACGGTTTTTGACATAGATAGATATGCCAATATTGCTCATGAGCATGGAGTACCTCTTATCATAGACAATACCTTTGCAACGCCTGTTCTATGTAAACCATTTGAATTCGGCGCAGATATCGTGGTTCATTCTACAACAAAATATATGGATGGACATGCTGTACAAAATGGCGGAGTGATCGTAGATAGTGGTAATTTTAATTGGAAAAACGGTAGATTTCCTGAACTGACAGAACCGGATGAGTCCTATCATGGGATCTCATACACTGAGACTTATGGCAGAGCCGCATATATTATCAAGGCTAGAATGCAGCTTATGAGAGATTTTGGCTGTTATCCGGCAGCACATTCAGCTTTTCTTCTTAATATGGGACTAGAGACCTTAGCAGTCCGTATGAAGAGATACTGTGAAAATGCAGAAATTGCTGCAAAATATTTTGCATCGGAACCCAAAGTTTTAAGTGTTACATATCCAGGACTTCCAGGTGATTCGAATTATGATCTTTCCAGAAAGTACCTAAAAGGCGCATCCGGAGTCATCAGCTTTGTTATAAAAGGCGGAAAAGAAGCGGCTATGAAGTGGATGAACAGTCTAAAAATGTGCTCCAATGAAGTGCATGTTGCGGATATAAGGACTTGTGTACTTCATCCTGCATCAGAGACACACAGACAGCTTACAGATGAACAGCTTATGGAAGCCGGGATAGAACCGGGCATGATCAGGTTCTCAGTAGGGCTGGAAAATATCGAGGACATATTGAATGACGTTAAGCAGGCTTTTAATAGTATATGACAATTGAGAGAGTAAAAATCGATTCACAATTAAAGAGATTTGTGTATCAGAATGTTCTGGCGATGGTGGGATTATCAGCTTATGTTCTTGCCGATACATTTTTCATATCTGTAGTTGGTGGTACCAACGGAATCACAGCACTTAATCTATGCCTTCCGGCCTATAACATCATGAATGCTATTGCGGCAATGATCGGAATAGGCCATGCAACACTGTATTCTATATACAGAGCAGAAGAGCGGGAAGGCTATGAAAAGCTGTTTTTTAATGCCATTGCATTTGAACTGATATGCAGTGTTTTTTTTGTGCTTATCGGAATATTCGGTTCTGAAGCGATTTTACGATTAGAAGGTGCGGATAAGGCTATTATCGATATCGGTAAGCCATATCTCACGGTGGCATTTTGTTTTGGACCTATGTTTATGACACAATATGCATGTAACAGTTTTGTAAGAAATGATGGCGATTCTGAAATTGCTATGGCATCAACGCTTTTTAGCAGTTTATTCAATATAATATTTGATTATATTTTGGTCTTTCCTTGCGGTCTGGGAGTATTTGGTGCAGCTCTGGCTACGGGGCTTTCTCCTATTGTAGGGATCAGCATATGCTGTATACATTTTTTTGGTAAAAGAAATAATCATATCCGTCTGATCCCGGGAAAACTCGATTTTAAGACTTTATTTAGAGGTTGCAAGCTGGGAACAGCAGCCTTTGTAGCGGAGATATCAGGTGGGATCACAATAATTGCGTTTAATTATTCAATTATGGCTATTGCAGGTAATATAGGGGTGGCAGCCTATGGAGTAATTGCTAATATTGCAATTGTGGCCAGCGCCATTTTTAATGGAGTGTCTACAGGACTTCAGCCATTGGCCAGTGAAGCTTATGGTAGAGGCGATAAGATCAGGAAGAAACTTCTCTTGGAACAATCGATCATGATAGGGATAACACTTGCAGTGATCCAGATTGTTTTAGTGTTTATATTTGCTCCGGCTCTTGTTTCGATATTTAATAGTGCTGGATCAAAGGAACTGGCAAGAATGTCAGAACCAGGACTAAGGATTTATTTTGTCGGGTTTATTTTTGCAGCATTAAATATGATAAGGGCATCATATTTCAGTGCTACAGGAAGAGCCAAGGAATCCAGCCTGATCGCGATCTTGCGAGGTCTGATCCTCATAGTTCTATTTGCACTTATTCTTCCGCGGTTAATAGGAATGACAGGAGTGTGGCTTGCATTTGGAGCCGCTGAGCTTACGACATATATAATAACGGCACATTTCAAAGCGGATGAGAAACCGGAACTAATGGAAGAGTAGAAAATTGTTTATAATCAATACATAATTAGGTACAATACTTTGACAGTTACAGTAATAAAAGTTTAATTAAAAAGATATGAGAGGAATTACAATGCAGAATCCTATAGTTACAATTAAGATGACAGATGGTTCAGTTATGAAGGCTGAGCTATACCCGGAGATCGCTCCTAATACAGTTAACAACTTTATCTCACTTATCAAGTCAGGATATTATGATGGGATCATTTTCCATAGAGTTATCAAGGGATTTATGCTTCAGGGTGGAGATCCTACCGGAACAGGGATGGGCGGTCCTGGATATTCTATAAAGGGAGAGTTCTCATCCAATGGATTTAAAAATGATCTAAAACATACAGCAGGGGTTTTATCTATGGCAAGAACAATGGATCCGGATTCTGCCGGTTCACAGTTTTTTGTTATGCACAATAATGCACGCCATCTAGATGGGGAATATGCAGGATTTGGTAAGATACTCGAGGGAATGGAAATAGTAGATAAAATAGCATCAACAGAAACTGATTGGAGCGATCGCCCTGTAAATGAGCAGAAGATCGAGATAATGACAGTTGAGACATTTGGTGTGGATTATCCGGAGCCTGAAAAGATTTCGGAGTAATGTATTAATAATTATTTGTTTCATTTAAGAAAATGTTAAGATTTATATCAGCTTGTTAATAAGATTCTCTGATTACAATTAGTACTGCGAATGGGAGAAAGGCAAGCTGATAATAGTGAACCGGGAAGGAAATGAGTTTGAAAATACTGGTATGCGATGACGACAGGGAGATTGCAAGAGCAATAGAGATATACCTAAAGAATGCAGGCTATGATACATGTCAGGCCAATGATGGTATACAGGCTATTGAAATGCTGGGAAAAGAGGACATCCAGTTGGTGATCATGGACATCATGATGCCTAAAATGGATGGAATCGAAGCAACCAGAAGGATAAGACAAGAAAAAAACATCCCTATTATCATGCTTACAGCAAAGTCAGAGGACTATGATCTAGTCAATGGCCTCGATGCAGGGGCAGATGATTATATCACCAAGCCATTTAATTCCGTGGAACTGGTAGCAAGAGTCAAGGCACTTCTCAGGAGATATACTACACTAGGAAGTATGCCGGCTAAGATCCAGGGCGAGATCAAGGTAGGCGGGATAGTGCTTGACACAGACAGAAAAAACGTAATGGTAGATGGTGAGGAAGTGATTTTTACACCCAAAGAGTACGGGGTACTTGAATGTCTGATGATGCATCCAGGAAGAGTATTTTCTATGGAACAGATATATGAGACAGTTTGGAATGAACCTGCCTATAACCCAGAGAACACAGTAGCTGTCCATATCCGTCACATTCGCGAAAAAATAGAAATAGATCCGAAGAATCCGAGATACCTCAAGGTTGTATGGGGAATCGGATATAAGATCGAAGAGTGATTTTTGTAGCCGGTATTTTTATAAAAAGCTGGCCGGAGGAATGTGATGGAAGAAAAAAAAGTTGAGATTAGTCTTAACCCTAGTAAAAAAGTAATTAACATATTATCAGGACTACTCTTTGTCCTCAGCTGTACAGGAGCGGCTGTGTTCGGCTCTGCCGCAATAGTTACACAACGATTGACGAACACATCGGATATCTACTATTGGTATTCGGATTCTGACAAATTAAAGGGCATGAAGAGCGAAATACATGCTATTGCCACAAATTATAATCTTGAAGCCAATTTTCGAACAGCAATGGAGATAACAATTATCTGCATAATGGCTGCGGTTGTATTTGCCATTATATCTATTATATTTACAAGTAAGAAAAAAGAATTGTCTTGGTATGACAGAATATATTCTGATGTTCAGCTATGTGCTGGAATACTGGCAGGATTTGCATCTTTGCCTACTGTTATGGCATTAGTATCAGGAATCGGATATGGAATGTTTGGCGGTGTTATATCAGCATATGAAAAGATAGTAGCGCTGCATGGAATTCATGTAGATTACGATTTCCTGATCGGATATGGATCAGATATCAGGGATGTTATAGACCCTGTTTTCGTAGCGGGGCTCGGAATCTTCATGGCTTTTATGATCTCATTATATGAACTTCATATAATAAAGAGTCTTACAGTAAAGATAAAGAATGGATCTTTTTTAAAGAGAACCCTTTTAGGATATGCCATCACTGTATTTCAGAATGCTTTTCGCAAAAAAAGCAAGAGAAAGTCAAAGTGGATCGGACTTTCATTTGCTCTTCTGATCGGCTCATTTTTAGTTATAATGATGGGAATATCTTCTCATTCAGGACTTTTAATATTCATTTTGGCAGTTTTGTGGGGAGCGGCAATTGTAATTTTCGAATCGAAGTTTTTCGATAGATATACGGAGATAAGAAACGGGATCAAGAGGCTTGCAAGTGGTGATATCAATACCAGGATCAGAAGAACCAATGACAATAGTGAGCTGGATGAATTATCAGGAGACATTAATGATATTTCGGAAGCTGTTAAAAACGCAGTAGAAAAAGAAGTTAAAAACGAGAGAATGAAGTCTGCTCTTATATCAAATGTCTCTCATGATCTTAAGACACCTCTTACTTCTATGGTATCGTATATCGATCTTATGAAAAAAGAGGGGCTGAATAGTGAAAATGCTCCAGAATATCTCAGGATCCTGGATGAGAAAACAAACAGGTTAAAAGATCTGACACTTGATCTGTTTGATGCTGCTAAGGCAGCCAGTGGAGATCTTCCGGTGGAGCTCCAGATGATCGATCTTGGTTCCATAGTGAATCAGGAGGCTGCGGAGTTCCAGGATGTTCTGGAAGAGAAGAATATCGAGCTTGTAATAAACGAGCAGGAACCTCACATAATGGCAATGGCTGATGGAAGACATCTGTCGAGAGTCCTGGATAATCTTTTAAATAATATTAAGAAGTATGGCATGGAAAACAGCAGAGCCTATATCGACATTACATGTGACAGGATAATCAATACTCGTAACAGTAATGAAGATGCTGTAAAATCCTATAATAGTAATAAAAATGTCACAAAATTCTATAGCAGTAATGAAAATACAGAAAATCCTGACAATGGAAGTGATGATACTGGTAGATATGATTCGGCTTCTGGTTACAATAGTCAAGAGCCAGGGATGCAATGGGAGAAGGCAGCAGTATATAGGACAACGACAACAAACCAGAATAATATTTATGAAGAGCCATCTTTTACAGAAAAGGATGAGATCAGAAAAACAAAAATAACTATTAAAAATGTTTCTCGAGACAGACTTAATATATCATCAGATGAACTGATTGAGCGTTTCGCCAGGGGCGATTCTTCCAGAAATACAGAGGGAAGCGGTTTAGGACTTGCAATAGCTAGAGACCTGGCAAATCTAATGGGTGGTAAGTTTGACATAATAATTGATGGAGATCTTTTCAAGGCCGAAATTGAACTGCCTTCTCCGGAAAAGTAAAATAGACAGGTAGAACTTGAAAAAGTTCTGCCTGTTTTACGCATTTATAATTTATAAAGGAAATTAAGAATATATTATGAAAATCACAATTCTATGTGTAGGAAAACTAAAGGAATCATATTTCCGGGATGGCGTGGCAGAATACAAAAAAAGACTGTCAAAATATGCAGATGTTAATATTGTGGAGGTTGCTGATGAAAAAACCTCTGAAAATTCTTCTGATAGGGAAATAGCTGCTGTTCAGGATAAAGAAGGCAAGAGAATTATGTCACATATCAAGGACAAGGATCTCTGCGTATCTCTGGCAATTAAAGGCAAGATGTATGATTCTGTGGAATTCTCTGAAAAAATTGCAAACTGGTTGGAAGAGGGTGGCAGCCATGTTGTATTTATAGTCGGAGGATCTCTTGGACTAAGTGAGGAAGTACTTAAGAGGTGTAGATATTCTATCAGTTTTTCCAAAATGACATTTCCACATCAACTCATGAGAGTTATATTGCTAGAACAGATATACAGAGGGTTTCGCATAATGAATAATGAACCATATCATAAATAGAGACTGATCTGAAACTATTAATATCGGGTCATTGCTTATAGATGACAAGATTGATTTTGATTTTTGCTTTATTTTTTAAGGTTGACTTAAGCTTAATATCATACTCTGACTTATATGAAAATATGGATATCGGATATTTTTTATAATTCTGATATACCTGACATTTGATTAGACAGAGTAAAAGGAGCTTAATGTATGAAAAAATTTATGGCATTGTTGCTTTCTGCGGCCATGCTTTTGAGCGGATGTGGAATTTTAAAAAGTAATAAAGGCAGTGAAACAGCGGCAACATCAGGCATTAGCACGAAATATGCATCAAAACTTTTTGACACCAGTTATGTACATAAGATCAATATTAAGATCAATGCTTCCGACTGGTCAGATCTATTAAAAAATCCAACCAAGAAAACCAAGTATAAGGCTGATGTAACAATTGATGGTGAGACGGTAGATAAGGTCTCTTTTTCGACTAAGGGCAATACTAGTCTGTCGTCAATCGCTTCTTCGGATTCATCCGATAAATATTCTTTCAAAATCAATTTTGGAAAATATATTGATGATCAGACATATTATGGATTAAACAAACTTAATCTAAATAATATATATGCTGATGCCACATATATGAAGGATTATATCAGCTATCAGATATCTCAAAAGGCGGGTGTAGATTCTCCTCTGACAAGTTTTATCCAGGTAACGGTAAACGGCAAGGCACAAGGGTTGTATCTCGCGCTTGAAGATGTATCTGAGTCTTTTCTGGCTAGGACGAACGGTGGTAATGGAGAACTATACAAGCCGGAAACTCAACAATTAAATAATGTTGGGAATACAAATAGCAAAAAGAATGAAACCAAACAAAGTGGAATGACACCACCGGATCAGAATAGTTCCAGTAATAATCAGATGTCACCACCAAGTGGAGGATTCAAGGACGGAGATTCTGTCAAGTCGGGAAACAATGGAAATGGCAAGATGGGATTCGGCTCTGAAGATAAGGGAGCATCGCTTAAATATACAGATGACAAAATAGACAGTTATTCGGATATATTTAACAATGCTGAAACCGATTCTTCAAAAAAGAATGAAAAAACAGTAATAGCGTCTCTCAAGGGACTAAGTGAGTACTTGGGAGATACCAGCAGTACAGATCTGGATAAATATGTGGATACGTCTTCTGTGATCAAGTATTTTGCAGCACATAATTTTGTTATGAATTACGATAGTTATACAGGCAGTATGCTCCACAATTATTATCTCTATGAAAAAAATGGCAAATTATCTATGGTACCATGGGATTATAATCTTGCATTTGGTGCGTTCCAGGGTGGTGGCGGAATGGGCGGTGGACGCCCAGGAGACAATAAGACCCAGACCGGAACTACAAATAATACAGCAAAACAGGATCAGTCCGGAATTACAAATAATACAGCAAAACAGGATCAGTCCGGAACTACAAATAATACAGCCAAACAGGATCAGTCCGGAATTACAAATAATAGAGCCAAACAGACCCAGTCAGGGAATTCCCAAGGCTTGAATGCAACACAAATTGTCAATTATGGAATAGATACACGACTAAGTGGCGCAGAAGGATCAGATAGACCAATGTGGTCTTGGATCACATCAAATGATAAATATTTGCAAGAATATCATGAAACTTATAATAAACTTTTGAAAACATATTTTGAATCAGGAGATTTTGAAAAAGAAGTGGACAGAGTTGCAAAAATGATAAGACCTTATGTGGAAAAGGATACTTATGCGGAATACACTGTTTCTCAATTTGATACAGCTGTAAAAACGCTTAAATCATTCTGTACAAAGAGGGCAGAATCCATTAGGAAACAGTTAGATGGAACTCTTTCGACAGATACTTCTAAGCAGAATGACAGCACCAGAGTAGATGCGTCTGATATCAATATTCAGTCTATGGGATCTCAAGGACGTGACAAGAAAGAGCAGAAATAATTATTAAAATTACTAAATGTTTAGCGGATTTTGGGTACTTTCAATAAAAGTGTCCTATACATAAAAAATAATAAGTGGAAAAAGTGGTTTCGTGGTCTTATAATTAAGAGGCTCGAAACCATTTTTTGAAATATAATAAGGGTAGTTGACGAGGTTCAAAAAATGAATCATATGCAGTTGGAATATAAGTATGGGCCATTACAGAAGGGATTAAAGTTTTGCACAAGAATAAAAAATCAGCAGCACTAATATTTTTATCTATAATTTTATCAGGAGTAGTGCTGTCTGGGATAGGATATATTCTGTACCTTAAGTGGTTAGCAGATGGCAGTGATTTATTATTTGCAACTGATTATTCAGGGGCTGCACTTATAGTAGCAGAGATAGTCGCACTGATATTTGAGGTGATTTTCATTTCTGTTACCGTAAATGATAGAAAAGCATTTAATAATATCAACGAAGAAAATGGAGAGATCCAGTCAAAATATAAAAAAGTATGTATCCGTTTGAAAAATGCAGAGAAGGATATAGATAACCTAAAGGCAGTTCAAAGAGTCCTGCTTCAGGAAAAACCTAATGAAGTAGAGTGTGGCAAGGAACAGTGGAAAAATGCGCTTGATAAAATTTCAGAAGCTGCTGAGACTGTCAGTGAAGAACCGGATATGGTGGATGAAAAATCATCTGACACAGAGATTCAACATTCTGAGATAATAGGAAAAAATGAAATTCCAGATTCTGAGGCAATACAAGAAACGGTAATTCCTGATTCTGAAGAAACAGAAACAGTCATTTCAAAATCAGAAACACTTGATACCAGTGAAGCGATTGTGGAAGCAATTTTTAGAAGTGAATCAGACAGGGAAAATAATAAACAGGAATATCATGATCAGCAAGAACAGCAAATGGGCATTGAGTCGGTAACTACAGTAGATGAACCGGATAGAGTGATCAAGGATATTAAGGTCATAAGGCAGATGCTTGATGAAATAGACCAGTTCAAGAAATATCCTACTACACTTCTATATGTCAGGCTTAATGGCGTAACAGTTGATGAATATTATGCTGACATGAAGAATCTGTTTAGGAGAAGAGCTGTATGGACATCTCCCAAGGAAAATCAGCTA
Source organism: Bacillota bacterium (assembly GCA_029779695.1). GTDB lineage: Bacteria > Bacillota > Clostridia > Lachnospirales > Lachnospiraceae > Lachnocurva. Next base: position 33,340 of record JAKPAB010000036.1, read on the forward strand.
TTACTGTTTTTCGTGAAGGAAAAACAGAAGAATATAATGGACTTTGTATGGCAACATATTGTATATCAAAAAGAGGTTAAGGCTTACGATTTTTTCAATGTAGATGAGAAAAATACTGTTTCAGATCTGATTGAAAAAGAAAAAGTGATAATTGATCTTATAAAATAGATGTAAATACAAAAAATATACAAAAATGATGAGCGAATTATTGTTTATGATATTACTTGTTTGTTCAGACCTTCCGATAAAGATATTAGATGAGTAGGAGTGTATTTTCAGCCGGAGAGGCAGAGAAACATGAATAATTTAGATACCATGGACTTCAGGGAAGAAGCGTTTGTTTATGTTCAAGGAAGGAGCAAATTATGGCAGTAAATTCAATCGAGGCAATCACAAATAGTGTAGTTAATGCTACCAGTGCAAGTGCTACGGTCAAAAAGACAGCCGAGGTCAAAACTGAGGCAAAGAGCACAGATAAAAAAAGTGTTTATGGAGAGGCTGCTGTTTTTGAAAAAAGCAGTAAGAGCGACAAGGATACTTCCAACAAGGTAGATAAAAAGGACAGATCGGCACTAATACAGCAGCTTAAGGATGATGCAGAGGCCAGGCAGAGTCAGTTGCTGGAAATTGTCAAGAAGACCATGCAGGGACAGGGCAAGACTCTGGCATCAGCAGATGATATGTGGAAATTCCTGGCCGGAGGTAATTTTACGGTAGATGCAGCCACCAAGAAACAGGCACAGGAAGATATATCAGAAAATGGATATTGGGGTGTTAATAAGACATCAGACCGAATATTGGATTTTGCCAAGGCTCTGACTGGCAACGATCCGACTAAAGCAGATGAGATGCTTAATGCATTCAAAAAAGGATTTGAACAGGCAACAGGAACATGGGGTAAGAGTCTTCCGGATATTTCGAAGCAGACCTATGATGCTGTTGTAAAGAAGCTTAATGATTGGAAAAATGGTACAGAAGAAAGCACTCAGTCTACATCGAATCAGACAAGCTGAGAGTAGCTGTATTGGTTTTCTAGAACACATACAAAAAGTAGGGATATTGCCCCCTGCACAATGTTGCAGGGGACTTTTTTTATTATTACAAATGTGATATTATTTGAAAGCGTGTGACCGTATTGTGATTTAATTTCAAGTCCGATACATATAATTTAAAGTCATCAAGGGGGGCTAGTTGTGTTAGAAAATAATGATAAAGACATTTTTCCGTCTGACGAATCTGAAAAAAAGAGGGCTGTAGCAACTGAAAATACATTAGATACTGCAACTGATACAGAAACTGAAAATACATTAGATACTGCAACTGATACAGAAACTGAAAATACAGCAGATACTGCAACTGATACAGAAACTGTGAAAATAAAGAATGCTCCGAAATCAGCTGAGACAATTCAGAAATTAAAAAAAATCAGAACACTTAGGATAGTACTTTTGACAATAATAGTACTATGTGGAGCGATTTTGATAGGAATGATTGTTAGAGACCATACAGATTCAAAACCTGAAAAGGCTATGCACAGTGCTGTTAAGACGGAGAAGCAGATCAAGGCCGAGCCCAAAAATACAAATCCTGTTGATTTTGCTACACTTCATAAGCAGAATCCGGATATTTTTGCATGGATAAGAATCCCAAATACCAAGGTCGACTATGCTATTTGCCAGAGCACCAAGGATAAGGGAGAGGATTATTATCTCGATCATGGATATTCACAGGAGAAACAGCCCGTTGGAACTATTTATATCCAGATGAGAAATAAAAAAGATTTCTCCAATCCGGTAACAGTGATCTATGGACATAATGTTCATTCAACTGGGAAGATGTTCAGAACTCTTCATAATTATGATAATTCCAAGTTCTTTAAGGATAATCCTGAGTTTACTATTTTCACAGAGGATAATAGAAAGCTTACATACAGGATATTCGCAGCATATGATTCTGATGACAGACTTATTCTTGATTATTACAATGATTTCAAGAATCCAAGCATGTTTAAAGAATATCTAAATGAGATCCAAAAAAATGCTACCAAGAAAAACTACGATGCCGAGAATATGGCTACCAAGGATGACAAGATAGTTACACTTTCTACCTGTAATGAAGTATCTGATCAGAGATTCCTGGTTCAGGCGAAGCTCGTTTCAGACGATAAAATGAATGATTTTAAGAATTAATAAATGAGGTTATATATGTCACAGGATAATAACGAGGATTTTTCATACAATATGGATAAGATCACAGAGGATAATGCTCCTGTGATTCTGGATGTCGATGGGCGGATCAGCCTAAAGGTACCGGATGAAGATGAGGTCCCTGCTAGCGGGATAATATTGAATAAGGAACATATGGCAGAGAGAAACAAGATATTGCCTCACTCCATTCCAGATGAGAGATTCCCGGATACTACCCTTTTCCAGTATATCAATGATGATGAGAAATATTCCAATAAGGGGATTGACGAGCTTATAGACTGGATGAATGGTTTTGAGTATCTTCCTGATGAATTCGAACTCTATGATGAGATATTGAACCTGGAAGGCACATATCTCACAATGCATATAAGAGTTGAATATGGTGAGGTTATGGAGCTGTATCTTACGATAGATCCGGAAAACAGTGAACCTGGAGAATTAAGAGAAACAGCAGAAATAAAAGAAATAGAAAACATAGAAAATACAGAAAATATAAAAGAGCTAGTCGAACCGGAAGAAACTTACGATGCAGATGGATTCCAAATGGATATTGAAATGCGAACTTCATTTTCAGATGTTCCGGATACGACAAAAGCTCTTTATAAAGCATATATAGAATCTCAGGATAGAACCAATTGCTCAATGATCCCAACATCATTTTTGACAGCATATATTTCTAAATATCCGCTATCGGATTGGAAATCAACAGTTCTAGATGCTGCCGAGGATGTTAATGAGGACTTTATGTTCCCGATCCATGTACAACATCGTTGATTTTGTTATTTCGAAAATCTATTACTGATTAAATAGTTTTATCTGGCCATTACCTTGGTGATCTC
>JAKPAB010000053.1 GCA_029779695.1 Bacillota bacterium
TTTTGTAATTACTATTATACTTGTAGAAATGAACGTAATAAAACCTCTTAAGGATGCAACAAATAGAGTGCACAAGATTAATGAAACGATTAGGAATAAGCAGGGCGATCTTACTCAGAGAATACCGATTCGAAACAATGACGAAATCGGTCAGCTCTCAACAGGAATCAATCATTTTCTTGACCTTATGCAGAATATTGTTAGTAAACTTGGTGGCGGCTCCAGAAAACTTATGGGACTTATTGGTAATGTTAATAGTAGTGTAAGTACATCTAATGACAATGCATCAGAAGTGAGCGCAGCACTTGAAGAGCTTTCTGCATCTATGCAAGAAGTGTCTGCGACTGTCCAAACTGTTTCAACCAATACAGAAGACATAGGCAATGAAGTGGATGCTATTTCTACCCAATCTAATGAAATCGCATCTTATACCAAGGAAATGGATGAAAGAGCAACAGCGCTTGCTAATACAGCTAAGATGAACAAGTCTGCTACTAATGAGATGCTGGATGGCATGATAGGAACAATGAAGAAGGCTATTGATGACTCTAAGAGTGTTGACGAGGTCAATAATCTGACAGGAGAGATACTAAATATTTCCTCCAAGACCAATCTTCTGGCACTTAATGCCTCAATAGAAGCAGCAAGAGCTGGTGAAGCAGGAAAAGGATTTGCAGTTGTTGCTGATGAAATCAGAGAACTGGCAGAATCTTCAAAAGAAACAGCAAATAATATTCAGGTTATTAATGATATGGTAGTTAATGCCGTTAATTCTTTGGTTGAGAATTCTCAGCAGATGCTTGATTTTATGCAGGAAAGAGTATTGGCAGATTATGACGGTTTTGTAGATTCTGGAGAGCAGTACAAGGCTGATGCAAATCATATTAATGAAGCCATGCTTGCATTTGCAGAAAAGACAAATAGCCTTACCAATATAATGAATGAGATGATAGGCGCAATTGGAGGAATTGCCAAGGCTTCAGAGGAAAGCGCTCAGGCTGTTGTTTCTTCTGCTGATAACACTACAAATCTTGTAGGTAAGATTTCAGATATTGATAAAGAGATGAGTGCATCTGTTGGTGAAGTTAATGGATTTACAAATGAAATAAACATATTTACAAAGTATTGATGGTTGCAAGATAAATAATTTAAACAGAGTCCATTGTGGTTGTTGATTAAATAGATAAATATACACGACCACAATGGATTCTTTGTATTTATAATTATAAATAATTAAAATATATGATAAGAATACGAACATTTTGTGAAACTATACTATGGTGAAATTGACTTCTAATCCATAGTTTGCTAGTATATGTTAGTTGTTTCAAGAGATCTGATTTTCCGGGGACACATAAGTAGGCGTGGCGCAGTTGGATAACGCATCGGACTCCGACTCCGAAGATCGCTGGTTCGAATCCAGTCGTCTACATTACATTAAAAATGCATTTAAACCGGAGGTTTATATGAAGAATAAATTAGCATTAATAAGAGAGTTTATATTTGATAAATCTAAATATAGATTTTATCTTGCATTTATAGTTTTGATAGGAATTGGTCTAACACTTTTTCGCTGTACGGATAACACAGCATTGGATGAGAATCCGCTATCAGGAGCTTATTCGACGTATAAGCAGGATAAGAAATCTGAAAATAGTGATCTTACAAAACTGTTAAAAAGATATTATAAAGCCTATGCAGATGGCGATGTGGCTGGAGTAAAAGAAGTAGCGAATCCTGTTTCAGAGAGAGAAGCAAGTTATATCAAATTCTTTGGACAGTATGTAGATTCGTATGATGCCGTTAAGGTATACTTTAAGAGAGGACTTGATGACAAGTCTTACTTGGTATCTGTATCAATGAAGATTAAATTCAAAGGTATAGAGACTTCCGCAGCAGGTCTTGATTTCTTCTATGTATCTACGGATAAAGACGGCAAGCTGTATATAAATAACTTATACAGTAATTTTAATACCAACAATAATGAAAATGAAATGAATGAAAAGGTTGTTCAGCTTATTGCAGCATTTGAACAACAGGACGATGTTCAGGCACTTCAGGCAGATATTCAGCAGAAGTTTAACGAAGCAATGTTAAAAGATGAGAATCTGAATACATTCCTTAGCTCTACACTTACGAATGCTACTCAAAAGTGGAATTCTGATTATGAAACAGAAGAAGCCAAGAAAATACAGGAAGTAGCTGATGCTAAGAAAAAGAAAGCTGCTGCTGCTGCTGCTGCAAAACAGAAGGCTACAGATGAAAAGAACAAGGTCACTAAATATACTACTCAGGCAGTGACAGTATATCAGGGAGCCGATTCCACCGGAGCACAGCTTGGAAACCTTCAAGCTGGATCAGAGGTTACAAAGTATGCTGATGAGAGCAGTTACAGCAGGATCTCATACAATAATGGAAATGGTTATGTCGAGACGAAGTATCTCGCAGATACCAAGCCTGCCGAGACAGATTCTGTTCAGGTAGCAGGAATTACACCTGGAGGAGCAGTTTTGCTTCATAATACTGTTCGTGTAAGACAGGAAATGAATGAGAGCTCGTCAGTTGTAGATGTAGCGTATGCAGGAATGCAGGTAATTGTTGGTCAGAACTTCGCTACTGGTTGGACAAGCGTAACAACTTCAAATGGAAAGAGCGGATATGTTCGTTCTGATCTTTTACAGTAAATAGCGCAACATAATGCAATTATAAATCCGGGACGGAAAAGTTTCTTCTTAAGTTAGGTAAGTTGAGATTTTTCGGTCCCTTTTTTTACAGAAGAGGGAAAACGGTTGGAAAATGGATTTGAAATTGATTCGCAGGATAATGGATCTATGAGGATCAATAAGTATTTAAGCGCCGCAGGAGTTATGTCTCGCCGAGAGGCAGACAGAATGTTGGACGAGGGCAGAATAAGAATAAATGGAAATACAGCATTAAAGGGAGACCGAGTATATCAGGAAGATATCGTGTTGTTTGATGGAAAAAAAATATCCGCAGAAAGCGATAGAGTGATCCTCCTTTTTAATAAACCCAAAGGTATTGTATGTACTTCATTTAAAGGTGATAAGAATAATATAATTGATTACATTAATTATCCGAGAAGAGTCTATAATGTAGGAAGACTGGATAAGGAATCAAGAGGACTTATACTTCTTACCAATATGGGAGAGCTGGTCAATCCTCTTAGTAAGGCTGGAAATTATCATGAAAAAGAGTATGTAGTAAGAGTAGATCATGGTATCACTCCAGAGTTTATAGAGCACATGAGAAACGGGATCTATCTGGAAGAACTAGATGCTACTACCAGAAAATGTCAGGTCATAAAAACTGATTATAATGAATTTAATATTGTTTTGACCCAGGGCCTTAACAGACAGATCAGAAGGATGTGCAATGCAGAGGGCTATCATGTACATGATCTTAAGAGAATTAGGATAATGAATCTAATGCTTGAGGATATTCCAGAGGGAAAATACAGGGAGATCACCCCCGCTGAAGAAAAGGAACTTTTTATTGAATTGAACATAGATAAAAAGTAATTATAAAAAGAAGGTTTAGATTATGCCAATTTGTACAACAAAGGATCTTCCGGTTCGAAGCATCCTGGAAAAAGAAAATATATTTGTTATGGATGAGGACAGAGCTCTTCATCAGGACATTAGACCGATTTCCATTGGTATTTTAAATCTTATGCCCTTAAAGGAAGATACAGAGCTTATGTTGCTTCGTTCTCTTTCCAACTCGCCGCTTCAAGTGGATGTGACCTTCCTAACGGTTAAGGATCATGATTTTAAAAATGCATCTATGAGTCATTTGAACAAATTTTATCAGACCATAGATGATATCAAGGATCAATATCTGGATGGTCTTATTATAACCGGAGCTCCGGTGGAGACCATGGAATTTGAGCAGGTAGATTATTGGGATGAAATGACCAGAATACTAGAATGGACCAAGACCCATGTTACTTCTACATTTCATATATGTTGGGGAGCGCAGGCAGGACTGTATTACCACTATGGGATCAAGAAACATATGCTTCCGGAGAAACTATTCGGAGTATATCCTCACAAGGTACTTTATAGAAAGGTACCTCTCGTAAGGGGATTCGATGATCTGTACCTGGCACCGCATTCTAGAAATACTACGGTTCTTACAGATGATGTGAAGAAACATGATGATCTGATAATACTTTCAGAATCACCTGAGGCCGGAATATTTTTATGTATGAATGAAGATGGCTCCCAGATATTTTGCATGGGACATCCTGAGTATGATAGGTATACTCTTGATAAGGAATATAAAAGAGATATTGCGAAGGGAATGGACATAGCGCTCCCGAAAAATTATTATATAGATGACGATCCGAATAAGAAACCGAAATTGCAGTGGCGAGGACATGCCAATACATTATATACTAATTGGATAAACTACTATGTTTATCAGGCAACACCATATATTTTTCTTGGTAAGCCCAAGGACTGAAAATAAGGAGATAAAATGGCACTTGAAAATTATGAAACGGGTAAGGTGCTCCATTCAACAGATGAGACGGTAACAACAGCAGAAATCATTCTTAAGGGAATTGTATCGGTTTATATTGGTGGGCAGAAAATGATTCTTACTCAAGGGAGCTTGATAGGGCTTCAGGAGACACCACAGGAAAAGTACAATTTCACATATACGGCTGAAGAACCCGTTCAGGTATATACATATCCATTCTTGGAAGAGACCAGTATACAGAGAATAGTTGAAAATAATGCAAAGATCGCACCGGCTCTGGCAGCAAAAGCTGTAAGAGATACGCTTAATGCATTTAACGTTTATGATACTTTTTATGAAAGTGTTTCCAGAGAATTTGAGAAGCTTCACGCTCAGATAGCGGATTATCCGGTTCAGTGTAAAAAAGCAGGAGTCCAACAGAAAATGTTCCCAGGATTACTTGAAATCACTGCACCTGAAAGGAATGATCTCCTACAGGACTGGCAGATTAATTTCTTGGAGTCCATGAAAGAAAATGAGAAGAAGTTTATGATGAATTTCTACAGTGCTGACACCTCGGTTTCAGCGGGGACATTACTTATCATGTATGAGCTTCAATCTAAAATAGAGAATGGGATAATCAGTCTGGAACAGGACCTTAGGGGAATACTGCAGGAATCAGAGGAATTTAGATCAGAAATAAAACTTCTCGAGATGAAACTCAATGCTTTAAAACAGACTATGCAGATGAGCGGCGAAGATCAGGATGGCGAAGTTCCGCTTATTAAAAATGCTATGGATATCATTCTCTCATATAGTGATATTGATAAGAATAAAGCTCTTAAAATAAAGGAATTAGTCAAACAATACAAAGAATTACCTGATAGAAGGAGTATTACTGACTCGGTCAGATTCATCAGAAAACAGCTGATAGATGGGTTCTATGAATTGTATCCTGCTTGCTTTTTAAAGAGTCGTGAAAACCCTATGAACATTCCGGCTGAAGTCCGTATGTTCCTGTTATTTGGATTCTTTGACGAAGAGCTGGCTGGAGCTGATAATACTGAGATAATGTATAGGATAATCACATCATACAGACCCGATGAAGAGGGACATGTATTTACACTTTATCAGTGGCTCACAATGATCCAAAATGGTACAGTTGTACCATCAAGAAATGAATTTGAGCAGGACTATGAAGCATATATGCATGAGCAGAAACTTCGTGGGGACATTACCGATCAGGAATATGCAGAAAAGATTGATGATTCTAAATCAAAGCTCACCTATGAGATTAATAATCTGTTTAAGATGGGTAATAGAATGACATTTGGCAAGATAAGTTCATATCAGCCGTTTTTTGACAGTTGCAATGTACTTATGGATTTGAAGAACTCGTATATGTCAGCAACCAAGGTCAATGATGCCATTAATACAATAATCAGTATTGATAAATCGATTTTTCGAAGAGAAAGAGAATATAGAAATGAAGAACTGGGGTTAAAAAATATCTTCGTTCATGTGGAGGTGATACCAAATATTATTTTGCTCCCGAATGTTGGCACAAGGGCAGCATTGTGGCAGGAAATCGAAGGAAAGAAAAGAGATTCCAAGGCTAGGATGATAATGCCGATATTCTTAGCAGAAGATATGACAAAGGCTTTTACAGCCCTTTGCGGAGAGTATCGTTGGGAAATCACAAAGACAGAACAGGGTGTTCATTGGAATGACCTTAAGGACTTGTCACTTACATCAGAATACAATGATTATATTCAGTTTTACAAAAAAAACAGAGAATTTAATACTGAACAGAGGGAAAAGATTAAAAAGCAGATTCAAAAAGCAGGAAGTAATCTAAGAAGAACTTTTGTGTCAGATTATTGTGTTTATATAAATTCAGAAAGCAATGGAAGTCCGCTTATGAACAGGGTTGCCAGGGGTATACTTTTTACGTACTGTCCATTTGCGCTTAGCTATAGAGAGAGAATTAAGACAAGTCCTATATATGCAAATGAGATTAACAAATTTGAAATAAAGATGAAAGAAAAAGCTCACCCGATTTTAAACATTGCAAAAAAATTGGAAAATCAGGGAATTGATTTACCAAAGGCACTTTCGGATGAAATTGAATATATAAAGTCATAGACTATTTATAATAAGAACAAATTTTATACAGCTTTTTTTGTAAAGTCCTTGTAATGTATTACGAATTTTATTATGATTAACTTCACAGACAGAAAATCATCCCCAGTTATGGAGGATAGATGGTTTTAATTAAAAATAAAAGCAAAACCGGAATATTTCTGGTTTTGTTTTTGTGTATATTGATTTTCTTATGTTCATGTAGTAAGAGTTCTTATCTGGATAAAAAAGCAGAGGCCAATAAGGCTCGATCAAATGGGGATATATCAACATCTTCGGCTAAGAACTCCGAAAATAATCAGGGAAAAAACACCAAGGACAGTGGGCAAAAGTCGGAATCTTATGAAACATGGTATGTGGAAGTCTCAGGGGCAGTGGTAAGTCCGGGAGTATATAAGATAAAACCTGGAGTCAGGATTTTTGAGGCGATCAAGAAAGCCGGTGGGATTAATGCTGAGGCATCGCTTGATGATATTAATCAGGCGGCACCCATTAAGGACGGACAGAAGATCACTATTAAGAGTAAGACAGAAGCTATGGAAACAACTGCCGGATCCGGTGGACTAGCTCTTGTTTCGTTGAATAAAGCTACTAGGGAAGAGCTAATGACACTTCCAGGAGTAGGTGAATCCAAAGCTTCGGATATTATTAAATACAGAGAAGAGAATGGTGGTTTTTCTACTTTGGAAGAACTGATGAAAATACCAGGGATTAAAGAAGGCGTTTACAATAAGCTTTCGGATAAGATTGCATTAGATTAGATTAGATTGAGGAATTATGTCAAAAAGGGTACTTGTCGTTGATGACGAAAAATTAATTGTTAAGGGAATAAAATTCAGTCTGGAACAGGACGAGATGGATGTGGATTGCGCATACGATGGCGAGGAAGCATACAATCTTGCCATGGCTAACAAGTACGACATGATCCTTCTTGATGTTATGCTTCCCAAAATGGACGGATTTGAAGTCTTACAGAAAATAAGAGAGATCAGTAAGGTCCCGGTTATTTTGCTTACAGCAAAATCTGAGGATATGGATAAGATCCTTGGACTGGAGTATGGGGCAGATGATTATATTACCAAGCCATTTAATATTCTAGAGGTCAAGGCCAGGATCAAGGCAATAATGCGCCGGATCACACCTGATCAACAGAAGACTCAGACTCCGCCGGATACCATCTTGAGCGGAGATATTCGTATGAGCATTGATAGCAGGAGATTTTATATCAAGGATCGTGAATATAATCTTACGGGTAAGGAATTTGACATTATGTATCTGTTTCTTCAGAATCCTGGCAAAGTATACAACAGAGATTTGTTGCTTGAAAAAGTATGGGGAAATGATTATCCGGGAGATGCCAGAACAGTTGATGTACATATCAGACGTCTTCGTGAAAAGATCGAGCCTAATCCCGGAGAGCCTAGGTATATTCATACCAAGTGGGGAATAGGTTACTTTTATCAGGTATAGTTTGGCGAAGGGAAACGGTCTTGAATAGATTCTTTCAGAGCATACGTTTTAGATTATTTGTACTTGTTTTTTTATGTGTAATGGGACCTGGAGTTTGTTTCTGTGCATTTATGCTTCCTATTGACAGACAGAGAAGTATAGATACCAACGTTACCAGAATGATGTCTCAGGCTCAGGTTATTACGAACCAGATCGCATCAACAGGTTATTTGGATAATCAGTCAGTGGATTTTTTGAACGCTGAACTTGTAGCACTTTCCAATGCGTATTCAGGCAGAGTTATGGTAATTGATTCTACCCTTAAGGTAGTAAAAGACACCTATGATATAGATGATGGAAAATATGTTGTTTGGGACAATGTTGTGTCTGCAGCTAAGGGACAGTCGGCATCTTATCATGATAAGTATAGTAAATGCATAACAGTTACCATACCGATATTATCGCTTTCAAAAAAAGAAAATATAGACAATGATGACACCGATGTATCTTCTGATAATTCAGGTGTTATTGGTGTACTTCTTTTGACTCGTTCTACAGAGGATATCGATCAGGAATTTGAATTTCAGAGAAATCTATTTGGTGAGATGCTTATTATTGCAGGAATGCTTGCATTTGCGATAGCATTATTTTTCTCCAACAGATACACGCATCCTTTTAGACTGTTTAAGAGGAGGGTACACAATCTAAAAGAAAATGGTAAAGAGGGAGAGTGGAAGAAGTTCTACACGGAGGATGGAGATATCTCTGATGAGTTCGACGGATATCGTGAACGTGCGGTAGCAATGGAGGATGCAAGGCAGGCATTTGTATCGAATGTGTCTCATGAGTTAAAAACACCACTGGCATCTATCAAAGTACTGGCAGACTCACTTAATGGCTCAGATGGCGCTCCTATTGAGATGTACAAGGAATTCATGAAGGACATTACGCTGGAGATCGATAGAGAGACAAATGTTATCAATGATCTGTTATCTCTTGTGAGAATGGATAGATCAGGAGCTACTCTTAATATTGCTCAGATACATATGAATGACATGATAGAGGATCTTCTTAGAAGATTAAAACCTTTAGCTGAAAAGCAAGGAGTGGAACTGGTACTAGAGAGCTTTAGACCTGTATTATGCGAGGTTGATGAAGTTAAGTTTACTTTGGCACTTATGAATCTAGTGGAAAATGGAATAAAGTATAATCATGATGGCGGTTACGTTCATGTAACATTAAATGCAGATAAACAGTATTGCTTTATCAGAGTGGAGGATTCCGGAATAGGTATTCCGGAAGATTCTATCGGACATGTTTTTGAAAGATTTTATAGGGTAGACAAGTCACATTCCAGAGAGATTGGTGGAACGGGACTCGGTTTGGCTATTGTTGCTGATGTCATATCGCTTCATAAAGGTGAGATCAAGGTCAGCTCAGTATTGGGAGAGGGCAGCTTCTTCGACATTCGACTTCCGCTTAAGTATGTGGCAGGAGGTGTTAATGATGAAATATAAGAATAATAAAAAGATCATAAGTGCAGTACTGACAGCGATGTTTTTTATAATTGTTATCCTACAGACATCTTGTGGTAATACCTCACAAAAAACTGGGAATAATTCATCACAGAATGAATTTGGTATATATGATATTAATCAGAATCAGACTGGCATTGAAAAAGAAGCATATAAGATTAAGGCTGCATCTGGTGTTGAAGCAAAGATAAAGGAACTTATCAATGCAATGAAGGGTACTTCTACCAATGGCAATATGGTAAGGCCTATTCCGGAGGATATTGTATGTCAGGATTTTACTTATATTAAGGAAGACCAGGAAGTTTTTTTGTCATTTAGCAGGACCTACAGTACACTGGATCCTGTTAGAGAGACGCTTATAAGGTCCGCTATCAGTATGACGCTTTTACAGTTGAAAGGTGTTAGCAAGGTTACGTTTGAGGTTGAACATGAACCGATCAAGACCTTTAAAAATGACGGTTCGGTTATTGAGACGATGAAGGAAGATTCTTTTGTCATATCATTGGCGGGAAAGGATGCCAACAGGCAGAAAATATCTCTTACGCTTTATTATCCGGATAAGAAAGGAAAGGGATTATATGGAATCAACAAGACGGTTGAGTATTCCAGTAATACCTCTCTTGAGCGTGTCGTAATGAAATATCTTACCCAGACTCCTTCGGATAAAAATGCCAAGCAGGCATATCCATCTATGGTTTCAATTCTAAATATTTATGTTGCCGATGGGACTTGCTATGTGAATATGGACAGCTCATTTACTGATAATATTTCGGATGAGGATCTGAAGCTCAGAGTATATTCAATTGTTAATTCACTTGCCTCTCTAGAGAGAGTAAAAAGGGTTCAGTTGTCATGCGCTGGTGAGAATCTGAGTCTTAAGGATGATTCTAATAACGTGGGGCCGCTATATTCTATGAATGAATCTCTTGTGATCAGCTCTCCTTCAGATGAGTGATTTTTTGCTAAATGTAAATGCACAAATAAAAAATATGAAAAAATTACAGAAATAAATTACAGAATTATAGAAATAAATAATTAGATCAAAGAAGAGAGGTTTATATGAAACGACCGCTGGGGGCGGCCTTACTTCTCTTCCTGATGGGAATAGTCTATGCCGTATATGGAGTATGGGAGATACTTATAGTCGGTATAGTGCTGCTCCTGATTTTTTCAGGGTTTACAGTAAAAAGCAGGATCCGGGCTTATCGCAAGATGCTTGAGGTTGTATTGTTTTTTGCTTTATTTTTCATTGGAATAATTAGAGGAAATATATATACATCTGATGTGGCAGACAGAGTGGCTGGATATTCAGATGGAGATAAGATATCAGTAACTTGTATTATAGACAACATAGAGAATAAATCTGATTCTATTAGGATAAGTGGAAAAAATACTTATTTTTCCAATAATGGTAAAAAAATAGGTAAAATCTACATTTATCCTCCTAAAAAATTTTTGACAGACAAAGGCAATAGCACTTCATATCAAGCGGAAGGCCAGGAAACAAAGCCGGAAAATAAGCCAGAAATAAAGTCAGGTTCAAAGGCTGATGGCTCAAAATGGCTTACAGATATATATCCTGGTGACAGAATAAATGTTACAGGAGAAATATCTGCGCTTAAACCAGCCTCTAATGAAGGCGGATATGATGATGAGAGACAGCTCTGGAGTCAGGGAATATTTTTAAAATTATATAATTCCAAAATTCAGGAAGAAAGAAGACCGTTTTTTTCAATTTCGAGATATTTATATTCATTCAGGTGCCATCTTAGGGATGTCTATTTGTCATACCTTCCGGGAGAAGAGGGTAATCTATTATCAGGAATGACAATAGGTGATAAAAGCGATATACCTGATAATTTAATGGACATATTCAAATTGGCCGGTATATGTCATTTACTATCTGTGTCAGGAACTCATATTGATGTAGTGTCAAGGGGATTGTACAGAAGGCTGAAAAAACGTGGGTTTGGAGTAAATAAAAGTGGTATTGTAGGGCTAACCGTGGCACTATTGTATGGAAAATTGTGCGGTAATTCTGTATCTACAGTAAGGTCAGTCGGCATGTTTTTCATATCGATAATTGCTACAGTAACAGGCGCATCGTATGATGGAGTTACATCTCTCATGGCGGTGGGAAGCATTATGCTTTTTTTGAATCCGATTATTATAGAATACAGTGGATTTGTTTTTTCCTTTGGGACAGTTCTTGGCGTAATGATTTTCGCAGCACCTATTCACGACAGATATAAGGATTACAAAAGAAAAAAATGGGAAGAAGCAAGGAAAAGCGGAAATATTGAAACCAAGGAATACCATCCTACGGCTATGGATATTGTTGTAGGACAACTTATTTTTTCAATAGCTATACAATTATTTTCGATTCCGATTATAAGCTTTTTCTATTATGAGATTCCCGTATATGGGGCATTCCTTAATCTTTTTTTACTTCCTCTTTTCCCATATCTTCTAGTGTCAGGATTAATGGGCGGTATATTATGTACGTTAGGACTCCATTCTATAGGTAATATCTTTTTATATTTATGTCATATTATATTGTATTTTTTTGAAATAGCATCCGATTATTCCATTAATCTACCGTTATCAACATTAATAGTAGGTAAGCCCAAATGGTGGTGGATAGTTATATACTATATAGTGTTGTATGTACTATATAAGGCTATAAAACAAGAATGGTGCTTTATAATATCTGTTATTTGTGTATCTACTATTTTATTTATGATAGTTTTACCAAGAAGCAATCCAAAAGAGATTGATATGCTTGATGTGGGACAAGGTGATGGTATATTTTTTTCTGAAGGTGATGGAACCAATATTTTTATAGACGGAGGATCTTCCTCAATAGATAAAGTAGGAAAATATAATATTCTTCCCTTCTTAAAATATAGAGGTGTGAGAAAGATAGATACATGGTTTGTAAGCCACAGTGATACTGATCATATATCGGGGTTAGCTGAAGCACTGGATTCGGGCTATAAGATAGGTAATATAATAACATCAAAACAGATTTTAGATACAAAATCATTTAAGAAAATAAAGGAAAAGGCATTATTAAGACACGTTGAAATATCGGGTGTAACATCCGGCGATAAAATATCATTTTTAGGGAAAGATAATATTGAAATTATAAAAAAGAAGTATAGTAACAAGATAAAAAGCAAAAACTCTGCAGCTCATGGAAAAAACTATTTTGAGATTCAAGTGTTATCACCATATGAGGGAGAGAAAAATGAGGATATTAATTGTCTCAGTCTTGTGTTTATCATTCGGTCTGGAGATTTCAGTGGACTATTTACCGGAGATATCGATTCGAAAACTGAGCAGGGCATATTGGATAAATGTGGAATAGATCAGTTGTCAGATATAACGCTTTTAAAGGCCTGTCATCATGGCTCAAAGTATTCTAATTCTCTAAATTTTATTGATACCGTCAGACCAAAGGTTACTATAATATCAGCTGGAAGAAAAAACAGCTATGGACATCCGGGCAAGGATACTATAAATAGGCTGAAAGATATAAAGTCACAGATATATTGTACAAAATGGCAGTATCAGGTAAAAATTAAGTTAAAAAATAATGGAAAATATGTAATAGATACACCATGTATAAGAAATTAATAGGAATATCTGATATAATATAACTTCATTAGATTAACAATATGGATAACGAGGTGACAGTATGAAAAAGTTCGTTTATTATGCACCAACAGAAATTGTATTCGGAAAAGATACTGAAAACAGCACTGCCGAGTTAATCAGAAAATACGGTGGCACGAGAATATTAATTATATATGGTGGAAAATCTGCAGAGAGAAGTGGATTACTCGAAAGAGTGGAAAAGAATCTCACTGATGTAGGCCTAGAGGTGAAGAGCATTGGCGGAGTTGTTCCAAATCCACTTTTAAGCAAAGCACGAGAACTTATTTGGTCGGCGCTTGATTATAAGGCTGACTTTATTCTAGCAATTGGAGGTGGAAGTGTAATTGATACAGCAAAGGCTGTTGCTCATGGAACTGCTAATCCGGACATAAACATATGGGATTATTGGATGAAAAAAGATATAATCACCAATTCACTTCCGATAGGAGCTATTCTTACGATATCTGCAGCAGGTAGCGAGACCAGTGATTCTGCTGTTTTAACAAATGATACAATGGATCCGCCGACAAAACGTGGAATCAATACGCCTTATAATAGATGCAAGTTCGCAGTTATGAACCCAGAGCTTACAATGACACTTCCCAAGTATCAGCTTGGTGCTGGAATCGCAGATATATTCATGCATACTTCTGAGCGGTATTTTACGGAGATTCAGGGTAATCATCTGACGGATGAAATCGCAGAGGGATTATTTAGAGATATAGTAGAATACGGCATTAAGGGTATGAGAAATCCAAAAAGTTATGAAGCAATGAGCGAGATAATGTGGTGCGGAAGTGTATCCCATATAGGACTAACAGGAATCGGAGCTAAGGGAGATACGGGGAGAGAGGGTGACTGGGCATGCCACCAGATGGGAATGGCTATGTCTGCGCTCTATAATTTTACGCATGGTGCCACACTTACGGCTATATGGGCATCATGGGCGCATTATGTTATGCATGATGATATTCAGAGATTCGCTAGATTTGCTAGGAAAGTATACGGAATTGAGGCTTTAAATGACATTGAAGCAACAGAAGAAGGAATAAAAAAGACAGTCAAGTTTTTTAAAAAACTTGATATGCCTACAAGCCTTACAGAATTATTTGGTGAGACTCCGGATTATGCCAAGCTTGAAGCTATGACTCTTGAATGCACGTATAATAAGACAAGAAATATAGGTTCTATAAAAAAATTAGGGTATGATGATATACTTAATATTTATAAGGCTTCTATTTGATTGAGCCAAGACCTGGATTGTTAATTGGTCTATGATTAAGAATCAGATAAAGATTTAATTTTAAAAACAAGATAAAAAATCAGAAAATGAAATAGAAAAATTGTTTGTGAATAGGAGATTTTAATGGGAAATCTTGCAGTATTGACGGGGGCAAGTAGTGGAATCGGAAAACAGTTCGCCATTAAGCTTGCCAAAAGAGGATATGATCTTTTATTGGTTGCAAGGCGAGTAGACAGACTAGAGGAATTGAAAAGAGAAATTGATGATCCAGATATATCAGTTGATATTTTAGAGGCAGATCTGTCGAAACGGGATGAGATAACAAAACTTGTAAAGTATATCGAAGGTTCTGGAAAGAAAATGGATATATTTATCAATTGTGCAGGATTTGGATTGGCAGGACCTTTTATGGAAACCGATCTAGATAGAGAGATCGGCATGATAGATGTTAATGTAACAGCCGTTCATATACTTACCAAGGAAGTCCTTAGGATAATGGATAAAAGTGGGAAACATGATAAATATCTTATGAACGTAGCTTCAAGTGCCGGACTGTTCCCAGCAGGACCTTATATGGCTACATATTATGCGACCAAGGCCTATGTGACAAGCTTGACCAGAGCTATTTCTATGGAATTATCAGAGAGAAAGTCTGATATAACCATAAGCTGTTTATGTCCGGGTCCTGTAGACACAGAGTTTAATGAGGTGGCTGACGTTTCATTTGCTCTTAGAGGAATTTCTGCAGACTACTGTGCAGAATATGCACTTAATAAGATGTTTATGAAAAAAACAGTTATTGTACCTACGTTTACAATGAAATTTGCAGTTTTTAGTGCTCGTCTTTTTTCAGGTAAGGCCATTATTAAAATGGCTGGTAATCAGCAAAAAAAGAAGATATACAGGTAAGGGAAACATGTTAGATAAAGTATTAAATAATAGCAGTAAAATGCAAAAGCAAAAGAGAACTAAGATTGAAAATAAGCTTTTACTTTATGTGGGCGTATCAATATTTTTGTGTGTGGTGGGACTTATTACTCTTGTAATAGTTCTGTCCCATACGAATATGAATTATGTCAATCAGCTTATATCATCAATGAAATACTAGAATAAACAGTGAGTTAAAATGAACTTTAATGATAATGTATTCAAAAAAATTAAAAACATACTATGGATTTTGATCCTGGGAGTTTATCCGATTTTTCTAATAAAAGACTATTCTTATGTTCAGGCCTGTCGGGTAGGATTTTTCAGTACATGTTTCATAATCCTAGGAAGTATAATTTTATATTATATCAATAAAAGACGATTATTAAGTAATGAAAAGGTAAGTATTAAAAAATTGGATATATATGAGATATTGGCCATTTTATTTTTGATTTCATCCGCTATTTCAGCAATATTTGCTAAGTACAAAGATGTAGCTTTCGATGGAAGAACTGATTCTTATATAGGCCTATTTTGGTATGCCATACTTGTGCTTTTTTTCCTGTTATGCAAAAAAGAATTCGAACCTAAACCTTGGTTATTCATTGTTGTATGCACAGCAAACTGGATAATTGTGATATTTTCTTGCATTCAGTTTTTTGGTCATGATCTTTTTAACATGCTTTCTAATGTCAGAACTGATTCTATCCAGAATTTTTTGTCCACATTTGGAAATGTAGGAGTATTTGGTCAATATATTACTCTTATGATCGCACCGGTTTCTGCAATATGTATGTCCAAAAGCAAATGGTATTATCATGCGATAGGAATGATAACAGCAGGATTCTTAAGCTGGGGAATGATAATGTCAAACACAGATGCAACATATCTAGGTTGCTTTATTACGATAGTTCTTCTAGGGGTAGTATCGATAAGAAGCTTGACAATGATGGCAGGTTTTTTTGAAATGCTTTTTGGAATGATAATGGGAAATGGAATATTTTCATTTATATATTCGGTGACCAATTCAGGAAGAGCATTATCTAAGATGTCAGGATGTATGGTTAAAAACGGGTCGCTATGGATGATGACATTTGGCTCTCTTTTTCTTATATTGATGTTTTTTATAAGGTATTATATTACTAGAAATGAAAAGAATTGTCAGATAGAATCAATGGGACGAAAAAGATCTGTCATTTCCACGATACTTTATTTTACAGTTATCGTAATGGTGATACTTGTATTCCTGTCTTTCTTTTATTTCTCGGCTATAGATAGAAAAACAAATCTTGGCAGTCTTGGAAAATTGCTTAGATTCACGAGACACTGGGGAACGGATCGTGGCTATATATGGCTCTATGTATGGGAAGATTTTTTAAAGGGTGGAATATTTAGACATTTGTTTGGATTCGGAGAGGGAAGCCTGGAGGTTAATCTCTTGAAAAATCATTTATATGGACTCAGATATGAAGCAGGATTTATTCCAACATCAGCTCATAATCTATATCTTCATATGATTTTTACTATTGGTATCATTGGAGCAGGAATTTTATTCATAGGGTTTATATATTTGTTGGCAAAGGGATATAAGACAGCAGTAAAAATATTTATAAGCAATATTTCCGATTCAGTTTTATCTTTTTGCTTTATCTCTGTTCTTATAGGCTATTTTGCACAATCGGCAGTTTCTATGACAGAACCGGATGTTATGCCATATGTTGTTCTTATGTGTGGAATACTGGCCAAGATTGGGTCGAAGGAATCTTTTGAAAGCAAGGTAGGCAATAAATAATAATTTTGCTAGAAGTTAGAAATATAATAAAAATGCCTTTCTTTTTTCCTTAATAATCAGGAATCCTATTGACAAAAATATATAAAAGAGGGTATTATACCAACTGTATGTGCATCGGATTGTCCGTGTCCAATTTCCGATACGCGAAATTAAAATATAAAATAATTTTATTATCCATGGAGGTGGACATTTTGGCAAACATTAAGTCAGCTAAAAAGAGAATTCTTGTAAATAAGAAAAAGTATGAGAGAAATAAGAGCGTTCGTTCAGAAGTTAAGACTTACATCAGAAACGTTGAGTCTAGCGTAGAAGCTGGAAACAAGGACGATGCATCTAAGGCTCTTGTCGCAGCAGTTTCAGTTATCAATAAGGCTGCTAGCAAAGGTATTTATCACAAGAACAATGCTGCTCGTAAGGTTTCACGTCTTTCCAAGGCTGTAAACCAGATGGCATAATCTCTAAATTAAAATTCAAAAAACGCATCTGCTTGATCATGTGATCTAGAGGATGCGTTTTTTTAGTACGATCATTTAAACTTACAAATAGGACATTACTAAGCTGTATATATAAGCTATTATTATATATGCCCCATAATTAACATTTCTAATGCATTTTGAGCTGAGATAAGTCCTGATTTTGATTTTCCCTCAAGGGATGCAGCTTCATTTAAAAATGACAGAACTTCCTCTTCAGAGAAGTTTTGTGACACTTCGAGATTTTTACTTACAAAGTAGGATGCAATACCGGCAGCACTGGCGATTTCAGAATTACTATAGTGTCTGTCATGCATATTCTTTACGAGAAGTAATTGCTTGAATTGAGATTCTAACATATACAAGATTCTAAAGGGTTCTTCACGATTTAATAAGAGACCACGGTAATAGCGCATAGCTAGGGCCGAGTCCTTGGCGCTTATGGCACGGATCATGTCGAAGATCTTTTCTTCTACCTGTCCGACGCAAACGGTGCGAACATCATCGCGCTCTATTTCGTCTCTGTCTCCAACGTAGCTGATAAGCTTGTCAAGCTCCGTATCCATTTGATCCATAGATTCGTTAGCTCTTATATAGAATTCATTCCAGGCGGTTGCCTTGATTTTTTTGCCTTCTTTTTTTAGCTTATTGATTGCCCATATGGAAAGCGTGCGCTCTTCAGGCATTTTGCATTCTATAAAAAGAGCAGAATCTTTTACCGCTTTGTAGGTCTTGGTTCTCTTATCTAGAGATACATCGGTAAAAATGAAAATAGTTGTTTCCGGAAAATCCTTCAGGTAGTCTGCCAGTTTCTCATCAGATTTTGTAAAATATTCGCATTCTTCACATAAAATTATTCGTTTATCTGCGAAAAAAGGCATAGTTTCAGCTAGGTCTATGAGCTTATCGGTGGAAACATCATTCATGGTAAAGGTTGAAAAATTCATAGTGTCCTTTCCCTTGACCAGAGCCTTTAATAGCTTTTTCTTATAGTTTCGTCTTAGATATGCTTCATCACCATATAATACATATACATTATGAAATTCTCCGGAATTGATATCCTGATCTATAGGATGCATAAATACCTCTTATTACTTATTATTTAGTAAGTTTTTGTTATATTGTTATTTTTATCTACAAATATGGCATCGATATTACCAAGTTTTTTTAGTAGTTCCCTGGATTTTTCCTCACCTAGACAGAAACATGATGTGCTGAGAGCATCACCATCCACGGATTCTTTGCTTAATATAGTAACAGAATTAAGCTCATTCTGACATGGATAACCTGTACTTAGATCCAGAATATGATGATAGATAGTACCATTTTTTTCAAAAAATCGCTCATAAGTACCGCTTGTTACCATGGATTCGTCGCTTACTTCTACAGATGTGAGAACAGAACCATTCTCAGAAAATGGCTTCTGTATGCCGATATTGTACTTCGCACCATCTGGTTTATCGCCAACAACAACTACATTGCCACCGAGGTTGATAATGCCGCTTTTTACACCTTTTTTTAAAATGTATTCCTTCATTCTGTCGGCTATATAACCCTTGGCAATTGCACCGAGATCTAATTCTTGATCAGGTACAGTAAGGCTTACATAGTTTCCGTTTATTTTTATACTATGGTAGTCTACGGTAGAAAGAGCTTTTTTAATCTCAGAATCATCAGGAATTGTAGAGGACTTGATAGCATTCTGCCATATTTTTGATAGCTTACCTACCGTTATATCGAATTTGCCGTTAGTTAATTCACTGTAATACAAGCTTTTTTTGATGATATCTATAGTTTCAGAGTGAACTTTTACAGATTTACCACCGGCAGAATTGATTTTAGCTATATCCGAGTCAGGGTTAGTTGTGCTAAAATAGTCCTCGTATTTTTGAGCTAATTTAAAACAACCATCGATCACACTTTCCTTATCGGAATCGTATAACGTTATGGTGATTATGGTATCAAAATAGGTGCCTGATCTGGATATGGGTTCTGTATTTTTCCCACAGGAGGATATATTCAGAAAGATGATCAGGGTTAGAAGTATTAGACTTATTTTTTTTATTGGCTTTTTTTGTATTATTTTTTTCATAATTTCAATTATAAAGTTTTTTGAAATAAATATAAAGATAACAGGAGAACTAATTAATGGCAGATCAGAGTCATATCAGAAATTTTTGTATTATTGCACATATCGATCACGGTAAATCAACGCTTGCCGATCGTATGATAGAGATGACAGGTACCCTTACCAAGAGAGAGATGCAGGATCAGGTCTTGGATAATATGGATCTCGAAAGGGAAAGAGGCATCACGATAAAGTCTCAGGCAGTCAGACTGGTATATCGTGCTGATGATGGGGAAGAATATGTCCTTAATCTTATAGATACTCCGGGTCATGTAGATTTTAATTATGAGGTATCTAGAAGCTTGGCAGCCTGTGATGGTGCGGTTCTTGTAGTGGATGCTACTCAGGGTGTTGAGGCACAGACACTTGCCAATGTATATCTGGCTTTGGATCATGATCTTGAAGTGCTTCCAGTTATTAATAAGATTGATCTGCCTAGTTCAGATCCGAATCGTGTAATTGATGAAATTGAAAATGTAATTGGCATTGAAGCGCAGGATGCACCTCGAATCTCAGCAAAAACAGGTGAAAATGTTTCTGAGGTCCTGAGAAAGATCGTCACTAAGCTTCCAGCACCAAACGGAGATCCTGAGGCATCGCTGAAGGCGCTTATATTTGATTCGGTTTATGATTCTTATAAGGGCGTAATAGTATTTGTTAGAATCAAAGACGGTAGGGTAAAACCTGGTGATATGCTTAAATTTATGGCTAGCGGTGCAGAGGATCTTGCAGTAGAGGTAGGATATTTTGGAGCGGGGCAGCTCATACCTTGTGATGAACTGTCTGCCGGAATGGTTGGATACATAGCTGCAGGAGTTAAAAATATCAGGGATGCACGAGTGGGAGATACAGTGACTAAAACTATAAATCCCGCTAAAACAGCACTTTCCGGATACAAAAAAGTAAATCCCATGGTTTACTGCGGAATGTACCCGGCTGATAGTTCAAAATATTCAGATCTTAGGGAAGCCTTAGAGAAGCTTCAATTAAACGATGCTGCTCTTCAATTTGAACCGGAGACATCGATAGCACTAGGATTTGGATTCCGTTGTGGATTCTTGGGTCTTCTTCATCTTGACGTCATTCAAGAGAGACTGGAGAGAGAATATGATCTGGACTTGGTAACGACGGCTCCAGGTGTTATATATAAGATCCATACCACTGATGGCAAGGTAAATGATCTTACCAATCCTTCCAATATGCCTGATCCATCACTGATCGAATACATGGAAGAGCCTGTGGTAGATGCAGAGATAATGGTGACTAAGGATTATATAGGAGCGATAATGGATCTCTGCCAAGAAAGACGTGGCGAATATGTATCAATGGATTATATAGAGGAAAATCGAGCTATACTCAGATATATTCTTCCATTAAACGAGATAATCTATGATTTCTTTGATGCACTTAAATCTCGTTCCAAGGGTTATGCATCACTTGATTATGAATTTAAAGAGTATAGAAGAAGTTTGTTATGCAAGCTTGATATTCTTATTAACAAGGAAGTCGTAGATGCTCTGTCATTTATCGTATTTGAAGAATCTGCCTATACAAAGGGAAGAAAGATATGTGAGAAACTTAAGACATCTATTCCCCGTCAAATGTTTGATATACCGCTTCAGGCTGCCATCGGATCTAAGGTCATTGCCAGAGAAACAGTAAAGGCTTATAGAAAAGATGTTTTGGCTAAGTGCTATGGTGGAGATATTTCTCGTAAGAGAAAGCTCCTCGAGAAGCAGAAGGAAGGCAAGAAGAGAATGCGCTCAGTCGGTTCGGTTGAGATCCCTCAGGAAGCATTCATGGCAGTACTTAAGCTTGATGATGAGTAATAGCTTTTTTTATTTATATTAAAAAGCAAAGGATCTATCAGTTAGAATTAAGTAGGTAATATAATGGAACTATATATTCATATCCCGTTTTGCATGAGAAAATGCAGATATTGCGATTTTCTTTCAGGATCTTATGAAATTGAAATAAGGAAAAAATACACAGAAGCTCTTATAAATGAGCTTCTGTTTTATGCTACAAAGTGTGCTGATGAAAAAGTTGATTCTGTTTTTATAGGTGGAGGAACTCCAACATTTCTAGAAACAGAGCTTATGAAACAGATTCTTACAGTGGTGTCTTCAAGATTTAATCTATCTGACAATGTAGAATATTCAATAGAATGTAATCCTGGAACTGCCAATCAATCAGCAATGGATATGTACTATGAAATGGGGATAAATCGTGTAAGCATAGGGCTTCAGTCTGCCAATGAGGATGAGTTGCAAATGCTTGGACGCATACACGATCTGAAAGCATTCCTTAGAACGTTTGAATATGCCAGAAGGGCTGGATTTGATAATATCAATGTAGACATTATGACAGGGCTTCCTAAACAGACGCCTATGAAGCTTAGAAATACACTTAACACAGTTACGATGCTTCGCCCTGAACATATCTCAGCTTATGACCTTATAATCGAACCTGGTACACAGTTCTATGATCTCTACAATGATGAGCTGACAAAGCGCCAACAGGGAGAAAAGAATCTGAAATCCCTGCCGGATGAGGATATGGAACTAGAACTGACCAGGATTACAGAGAATTTTTTATCCAGCAAGGGATATATAAAATATGAGGTGTCAAATTTCGCC
This sequence comes from Bacillota bacterium, assembly GCA_029779695.1. Taxonomy (GTDB): domain Bacteria; phylum Bacillota; class Clostridia; order Lachnospirales; family Lachnospiraceae; genus Lachnocurva. The sequence goes on from JAKPAB010000053.1 coordinate 22,471, forward strand.
AGACAGGGGTTCTCATCAAGACATAATATAGGATATTGGGACAGAGTACCTTATATCGGAGTTGGAATTGGTGCGGCCTCACTTTTTAATGAAACAAGATGGTCCAATGACAGAGATATATATTCATATATAAACAGACTGAATAAACCTGGATCAGCAGTTGCATTATGTGATGATCCAAAGATTGCCACGCTTAAAAACAGATTGCGAAATGAAGCACCCTGGGAGATAGATAAGGATATTATACCGGAATCTGCAGATATCAAACATCTCTCTAGAAAGGCAGCAATGGAAGAGTTCTTTTTTCTGGGTCTTAGAAAAGTAAAAGGTGTCAGAAGGTCTGATTTTGAGAATTATTTTGATACTACGGTAGATGCAATATATGGGAATGTTATAAGGAAACTTCAGATTGAGGATCTTCTTACGGAAAAGATGGGAGTGATCGCTCTTACCGAAAGAGGAATGGATATTTCAAATCTGGTCTTTTCAGAATTTTTATTAGATTAAATATGACTTATGGAGAGGCTTGTAAAAAAGAAGAAAAATCTTATATAAAAAATGTAAATGATGCATAGTATATTGATAAGTATCCTCTTTATTGAACAAACCGATAAGGAGGGTATTTTTATTTTATAATTTCTTTATAAAACATTTGTTGACAAATATTTAGCATGGTGGTAGATTATGTCATGAAGATGTTAGCACTCCAAAAACACGAGTGCTAACAAAACAGAAAAAAGATATAGTCAAAGGGAAAAAATGGAAAAGCTTAACGAGAGAAAAGAAAGCATTTTATATGCTATCATAGCGAATTACCTCGAGACAGGCGAACCTGTGGGTTCTAGGACCATATCCAAGAGCTCAGATCTCAAGCTTAGCTCAGCTACGATTCGTAACGAGATGTCTGATCTTGAAGAACTTGGCTTTTTGACTTCGCCACACACATCGGCAGGAAGAATTCCAACGGATAAGGGATACAGGTTTTATGTAGACCATATTATTTCTTCCAAAGATAGGGAGGTTCTTGAAGTAAAGGATCTTATGATCGCTCAGAACGAGAAGATGGAAAAATTCTTCAAAGAGCTAGTCTCATACGTAGCGCAGAATACACAGCTTCCGACAGTGATCTCAGCACCTTCTATTACAAAAAACAGAGTCAAGTTCGTCCAACTATCCAATGTAGATGAGGACCATATCCTTTCTGTAGTTGTTATGGATGGAAATGTGGTTAGAAATAATGTTATTAAAGTTTTGAATCCACTTTCCAATGATGCACTTTTAAAACTTAACATTTTGATCAACACACATTTAACCGGTCTTACTCTTCAACAGATTAATTTAGGCACTATTTCGAAGATAAAAGAACAGGCCGGTGAGTACGCAGATATAATTGAAAGTGTTCTTAATACGGTTGCAGATACTATCTCTGATGATGATCTGGAGATATATACCAGTGGAGCAACAAATATTTTTAAATATCCGGAACTTTCAGATTCACAAAATGCGATAAGATTCCTTACTACATTTGAGGATAAGGAAGATTTGGCAGACTTAATTAATGATGTTCAGGAGGATGTAGCCAAGAGTGGAACCGGACTTCAAGTTTATATTGGAGATGAAGCCCCTATACAGACTATGAAGGACTGCAGCCTCGTTACAGCTACCTATGATCTCGGAGACGGAGTCAAAGGTACAATAGGAATAATTGGCCCCAAGAGAATGGATTATGAAAAGGTCATGACGAATCTTAATAGTCTGAAGAATCAAATAGAGAAGACCTTGGGACGGGCAGAGGAAACTAGAAAAAACAATGGCAATGCAGGCGATGAAAAAGTTTAGAAAGGCGGGACGTTTTGTCAGATTTAGATAATAACAAAGATAAATGTAAAGAAAATAAAGAAAAAGAAATCGAAAAGAAGACAGCGGACACTAACGAAGATCAGCTAAATAGAAACGAAAATAAAGGCGAGAATAAAGATCCTAATATCAAGGAATATAAAGATTGTAAGGAAGATACAAAGGCTGAAACCAAAGATACAAAGGACAAGGATGAGAGACCTTCCGAAAATACCGCATCCGAATCTGAAGTAGATAAAGAGACAGCTGATTCCAAAGATAAAAAAGGAATATTCAATAAGAAAAAAGACAAGCGAGATGAACAGATAGAAGATCTAAATGAAAAGCTCAAGAGGCAGATGGCTGAGTTCGAGAATTTCAGGAAGAGAACCGAAAAAGAAAAATCAACAATGTATGACTTCGGTGCAAAGGATGTAATCGAAAAGCTCCTTCCTATCGTTGATAATTTTGAACGTGCCCTTGAAACAGAATGTGCCGATGAGGCATTTAAAGAAGGCATGGATAAGATCTATAGAATGATGGTCAAAAATCTAGAAGAGGCTGGAGTCAAGCCAATGGATGCAGAGGGCAAGGAATTTGACCCGAATATGCATAATGCAGTTCAGCATATTGAAGATGAATCGCTTGGCGAGAACATTGTTGCAAAGGAATATCAGAAAGGCTACATGTACAAGGACACAGTACTTCGTCACAGCATGGTTATAGTAGCCAATTAGCAATAGATAATAGCATGAAGTTTTTTAAAAAATGGAGGAAAAAATCATGGGTAAGATCATAGGAATCGATTTAGGAACAACAAACAGCTGCGTTGCAGTTATGGAAGGTGGTAAGCCCACCGTTATTACCAATCAGGAAGGCGCACGTACAACACCATCTATAGTAGCATTTACCAAGACTGGCGAGCGTCTGGTAGGAGAACCTGCCAAGAGACAGGCAGTTACTAATGCTGACAAGACTATTTCTTCAATCAAGAGAGACATGGGTACTGATAATGGCCGTACAATAGATGGTAAAAAGTATTCACCTCAGCAGATCTCAGCAATGATACTTCAGAAACTTAAGAGTGATGCAGAGAATTATCTTGGTGAGAAAGTAACAGAAGCAGTTATTACATGTCCTGCATATTTTAACGATGCTCAGAGACAGGCTACCAAGGATGCAGGCAAGATCGCAGGACTTGATGTTAAGCGTATTATAAACGAACCTACAGCAGCAGCTCTTGCTTATGGACTTGATAATGAGAACGAGCAGAAGATCATGGTATATGATCTTGGTGGCGGTACTTTTGATGTATCTATTATCGAAATCGGTGATGGTGTAATCGAAGTTCTTTCAACAGCAGGTAACAACCGTCTCGGTGGTGATGACTTTGATAAGAGAGTCATGGACTGGATGATCGAAGAATTTAAAAAAGCAGAGGGTGTTGATCTGTCAGCTGATAAGATGGCCGTTCAGAGACTTAAGGAAGCTGCAGAAAAGGCTAAAAAAGAGCTCTCAGCAGCAACAACGACAAATATCAACCTGCCGTTCATTACAGCAACTGCAGAGGGACCTAAGCATTTCGATATGGATCTTACTCGTGCTAAGTTTGATGAGCTTACAGCAGATCTCGTTGAAAAGACAGCAGAGCCTGTTACAAGAGCACTTTCAGATGCAGGTCTTACATCAAGTGAGCTTTCCAAGGTTCTCCTCGTAGGTGGTTCTACGAGAATCCCTGCAGTTCAGTCTAAGGTTCAGTCACTTACAGGAAAAGAACCTTCCAAGACCCTTAACCCTGATGAATGTGTAGCTATAGGTGCTTCCATTCAGGGTGGTAAGCTTGCAGGAGACACAGGTGCTGGAGATATCCTTCTTCTTGATGTAACACCGCTTTCACTTTCCCTTGAGACAATGGGTGGAATCGCAACAAAGCTTATCGAGAGAAATACAACTATTCCTACCAAGAAGAGCCAGGTATTCTCAACAGCAGAAGATAATCAGACAGCTGTTGATATCAACGTAGTTCAGGGTGAGAGACAGTTTGCCAAGGATAATAAGTCACTTGGACATTTCAGACTCGATGGAATAGCTCCTGCTCCTCGTGGAATTCCTCAGATCGAAGTTACATTTGATATTGATGCAAACGGCATCGTTAATGTATCTGCCAAGGATCTCGGAACTGGAAAAGAGCAGCATATAACAATTACAGCAGGATCTAATATGTCAGATGATGATATAAATAATGCTGTTAAGGAAGCTGCAGAATTTGAGGCTCAGGATAAAAAGAGAAAAGAAGCCATTGACACTAAGAACGAAGCTGATGCATTTGCAGTTCAGACAGAGAAGGCTCTTGGCGAAGTTGGCGAAAAGATCTCTGCTGATGAGAAGGCAACAGTTGAAAATGATGTTAAGGGACTTAGAGATATTCTTGCTAAATACAAGGACAATGATGAACTTACAGATGATCAGGTAGCTGAGATCAAAGCTGCTCATGAGAAACTTCAGACAAGTGCACAGCAGGTATTTACCAAGATGTATGAGCAGGCTCAGAAAGATGCTCAGGCTCAGGGCCAGGCAGGTCCGGATATGAATGCCGGACAGACAGCAGGCTCAACAGGCTCAGCAAATACCGGATCAAATGGTGGAGATGACGATGTGATCGATGCTGACTTTAAAGAAGTCTAAAAAGAGAATGGTGGGAATAGAGGATAGATATGTGAATCCTTGATCTCACAGGTTCTTCATAAAAAAAATTATACCCGGAAGGAGCCTCATAAACTCCTCCCGGGTTTGATGCTAGATGGATAATATTTGACATATTAAAAATATGGTGTTTAATAAACAGAGTAAAATTAAAAATTAAGTAGGAAATTATAATGGCTGATCAAAAAAGAGATTATTACGAAGTATTAGGAGTTGACAAGACAGCAGATGATGCGGCAATAAAAAGCGCTTATAGAAAGCTTGCCAAAAAGTATCATCCTGATATGAACCCTGGAGACAAGGAAGCAGAGGCTAAATTTAAAGAGGCTTCTGAAGCATATGCGGTTCTAAGCGATGCTGAAAAGAGAAAAAAATATGACCAGTATGGCCATGCTGCATTTGATGGTGGAGCTGGCGGCGGCGGATTTGACTTTTCAGGAATGGATTTTAGCGATATTTTCTCTGATATATTTGGTGGAGGCTTTGGTGGATTTGGAGATATATTTGGTGGTGGAAGCAGGAGAAATCCCAATGCACCTTCCAAAGGCCAGAATCTCAGAGCTGCAGTAAATATTACATTTGAAGAGGCAGCTTTTGGCGTTGAAAAAGAACTTGAGATCATGCTTAAGGATGTTTGCACATCTTGTCATGGAACTGGAGCTAAGGATGGCTCATCCAAGAAGACATGCCCTAAATGTCAGGGAAAAGGTCGAGTTGTCATGACACAGCAGAGCTTATTTGGAATGGTTCAGAACGTAACTACATGCCCTCAGTGTAATGGTACCGGAGAGATAATAATTGATAAGTGTACATCTTGTCATGGAACTGGATATATTTCTAATAAAAAGCGTATTAAGGTATCGATTCCTGCAGGAATCGATAATGGACAGATGGTTCGAATCAAGGAAAAAGGAGAACCTGGTAAAAATGGTGGACCAAGAGGAGATCTTCTGGTTGAGGTAAGAGTTAAATCACACCCTATTTTCCAGAGAGATGACTACGATATTTATTCTACAGCTCCTATGTCTTACGCTCAGGCAGCTCTTGGTGGAGAAATAATCATAGACACTCTTGATGGTAAGGTTTCATATGATGTTAAACCGGGAACACCTACGGACACAAGGATAAGGTTGAGAGGCAAAGGCATTCCAACCATTAGAAATAAAAATGTACGTGGTGATCATTATGTTAATCTTGTTATTCAGGTTCCAACTGGATTATCAGGAGATGCAAAACAGAAACTTCAAGAATTTGATGCGCTGACAGGTGGATCACTTAATACTCATGAGGTTGAAGAACCTAAGGCAAAAAAGGGTAAGAAAAATCCCTTTGGCAGGAAATAGAATTTAGAATAGAGGAAATAATATGGAAGCTTATCTCGACAACTCTGCAACCACCAGATGCTCAGATGATGCTGCGAATAAAGTGCTAGAGGCTCTTACTGTTAACTATGGTAATCCCTCATCTCTTCATAAAATGGGTATGAAAGCCGAGGAGTACTTGGATGAATCCAGAAAAGCCATTGCAAAATCCCTTGGCGTCAAGGATAAGGAGATAATCTTCACATCAGGTGGATCCGAATCGAACAATCTGGCTATTATGGGAACAGTCAATGCCAGAAAGAGAAGGGGCAACCACATAATAACCACAAGTGTTGAGCATGCATCTGTTTTTAATCCGATGAAGGAACTAGAGGAAGAGGGATATGAGATTACATATCTTGATACAGATGAGAATGGTCTTATCGATCTAAAGCAGCTTCGCACTGCGATTCAACCTGACACTATTCTAGTATCAATGATGCATGTAAATAATGAGATCGGCGCAGTAGAACCTATCGAAGAAGCTGGAAGGATCATTAAAAATGTGAATCCCGAATGTGTATTTCATGTAGATGCGATTCAGTCTTATGGTAAATTCAGAATAAGACCTCATGATTCAAATATTGATCTTCTTTCAGTGAGCGGACACAAGATAAACGGACCTAAGGGAAGCGGATTTTTATATGTAAGAGATGGTATCAGACTTATTCCAATCATATTTGGAGGAGGACAGGAAAAGGGTATTAGATCAGGAACGCAGAATGTTCCTGCCATCGCAGGTCTCGGAGTTGCTACTAAGGAAGCTGATAAAAATCTTGACAAAAATAGGGAAATGCTGTTTAAATTAAAAGCTGCATTTATTGATAAGATCGCAGATCTAGATGGAATTACCATCAATGGATTAACTGGAGAAAAAAGTGCTCCTCATATTGTTTCAGTTACAATATCCGGAGTAAGGGCAGAAGTTTTGCTTCATTCCCTCGAGGACAAAAATATCTATGTGTCATCGGGAAGTGCATGTTCTTCTAATAAGCCTCAGGTCAGCCGGACACTTCAGGCGATCAAGGTCTCTCACGATGCACTGGATTCTACAGTAAGATTTAGCTTTGGAATCTATAATACTATGGAAGAAATCGATTATGCGGCAGACTCATTACGAGAGATATTGCCGGCTCTTAGAAAATACACAAGAAAGTAGGCCCTATGTACCAGGCATTTGTTATTAAATATGGAGAAATCGGAATCAAGGGCAAGAATCGTCATTTGTTTGAAGATGCGCTTGTCTCTAATATCAGCACAGCTCTTAAAAGAGTAGAGGGTAGATTCCTAGTGACCAAGGAACAGGGAAGAGTATATGTGGAGGCTAAAGGTGACTTTGATTACGAAGGCACTGTAGAAGCTCTGAAAAAGGTTTTCGGAATTGTTGAGATATGTCCTGCCAACCTGACCAAGGAACAGGATTTTGAAAAGCTTTCAGATGAAATTATTAATTTTATTAATGAGACATACCCGGAAAAGAATTTTACTTTTAAGGTTCAGGCCAAGAGAGGCAATAAGAAGTATCTCATGAATTCCATGGAGATAAATCAGGAACTTGGAGGCAGGATTTTAGATGCATTTCCAGATCTAAAAGTAGATGTACATAAGCCCAAGGTTTACATTCATGTAGAGATAAGAGAAGTTACCAGCTATTATTCAGAGAGTATAAAGGGACCCGGCGGAATGCCTGTAGGAACTAATGGCTCTGCGATGCTTCTTTTATCTGGTGGAATTGATAGTCCTGTTGCAGGATATATGGTAGCAAAGCGTGGTGTTAAGATAGATGCCACTTATTTTCATGCTCCTCCCTATACATCAGAAAGAGCCAAGAAAAAGGTTATTGATCTATGCAGGATAGTTTCTGAATATGCAGGACCTATTACACTTCATATAGTTAATTTTACAGATACGCAGCTAGAGATATATGAGAAGTGCCCTCATGATGAGCTGACTATAATAATGCGTAGATATATGATGATGATCGCAGAACATTTTGCAAAACAAAATGGGGATATAGGATTAGTAACAGGAGAGAGTATAGGACAGGTAGCTTCACAGACTATGCAGTCACTCTTCTGTACCAACGAGATATGCAATATCCCGGTATATAGACCACTTATTGCTTTTGACAAACAGGAGATAATTGACGTTTCTCTTAAGATTGGGACTTATGAGACTTCTATACTTCCTTTTGAAGACTGCTGTACGATCTTCGTAGCCAAGCATCCTGAGACCAAGCCAAGAATCGATATAATAAAGTCATCAGAAACCAGACTTGAAGGAACCATTGAAGATATTGTACAAAAGGCTATTGATAGTGTTGAAACAATGGTCATAAGACCTGAATAGTTTTTACCACAATAAAAACAGAAGTGCAGTCATATTGGCTGCACTTCTGAATGTTTGAAAAGTTTTATCTTTTCATTTAATTTTTCACATAAGATAATGCAAAATCGTTTAACCTATACGATAAAAGGTGTAAGCTTTTCAACGATTGCATCAACGTCTTCATCAGCATGGATGTTAAGCTCAATAGGCTTGGACAGATCCAAACTGAAGATTCCCATGATGGATTTTGCATCAATAACATATCTTCCGGAAATCAGATCAAAATCAGAATCTAACTGATTTACAGTATTTACGAAAGATTTTACTTTGTCTACAGTGTTGAGTGAAACCTTTACAGTCTTCATAGAATACCTCCTGGTAAAAATTTATTTATTAAGGGAATAGTAGACTAAGAGTCATAAAAAGTCAATTGTATGAAAGGAAAGATTCTTTTGAAAAAAGCAGCATTACATAATTTGGGATGTAAAGTTAATGCATATGAAACAGAGGCAATGAGAGAACTTTTAGAAAAGGATGGTTATGAGATCGTACCTTTTCATGAAAAGGCGGATGTCTATGTTATAAATACCTGCACGGTTACCAATGTGGCTGACAGAAAGTCAAGACAGATGATAAATCGTGCAAGAAAAGAAAACCCAGATGCGGTGATCATTGCAGCCGGATGTTATGTTCAGACAGCAAGAGACAGAAATAAGGACGAAAGTGATGCTGATATCCTGATAGGAAATAATAAAAAGGAAGGACTGATCTCAACACTGCATGAATTCCTTTTGAATCATAATAAGGAGTCGGAAATTATTGATATCAATTCCGGAGAAGTAGAGTATGAGGATCTCAGGGTTAATGATACAGAGGAGCATACAAGAGCATTCTTGAAGGTTCAGGACGGGTGCAATCAGTTCTGCTCATATTGCTTGATACCATTTGCAAGAGGAAGAGCAAGATCAAGAGATAAAGAATCAATAATAGAAGAAATAAGACATTTTGCTAAAAAAGGATATAAGGAAGTTGTTATAACCGGAATACACTTGAGTTCTTATGGTGAAGGAATGGGTTACGGACTTATTGAATTGCTGGAAGAAGCCAATACCATTAATGGAATTAAGAGAATAAGACTGGGGTCTATAGAACCTAGGATTATCACAGAAGAATTTGTGAAAAGAGTGTCTAAACTTGAAAACTTCTGCCCTCATTTTCATATTTCACTTCAGAGTGGATGTGACAAGACATTAATTGCAATGAATAGAAAATACACAACATTAGAATTTAAGCATAGTTGTGATCTTATAAGAGAATATTTTCATCACCCGGCCATAACAACAGATGTTATAACAGGTTTCCCGGGTGAAACTGCAGAGGATTTCGCAGAATCAAGAACTTTTACAGACGATGTTTCGTTTTATGAAATGCATGTATTTAAATTTTCCAGAAGGGAAGGGACCAAGGCTGATAAGATGCCTGGACAGCTGACAGAAAGTGTCAAGGCTGAGAGAAGCCATGTGTTGATCGAACAATCCGAACGTAATTCAAGAGCCTTTAGAGAAGAGATAATAGGCAAAGAAACAGAAGTTCTTGTTGAATATAAAGAAGATATAGATGGTAGATCCTATTGGACAGGATTAACAAGAGAATACATAAGGATAGCAATACCGGCGGATGTGTTTTCCGAAGGTGAAAACCCACAGGATCAGATATATAAGGGTATTTCGGAATCATTTTTGACGGATGAGTGTATTGTCCTTGACAGAAGTTCAATAATAAAAGTACAATAACAATGTAAAGGATGAAATAGAATCGACTCGCAGGTTATTTACTTCATTACCTACGTTTAATATATGAAAAGAGGGCAATATGCAGAATCTTGATAATACTCAGTTCTTTAAAGTTGATAAAGATTTAAATGTTGGCGTAAGAGAGATAATGAAACAGGTGTATGCAGCCCTTAGTGAAAAAGGATACAATCCCGTCAACCAGATTGTAGGATACTTGATGTCTGGAGATCCTACTTTTATTACCAGCCATAAAAATGCGCGTGCTATGATAATGAAAGTAGAAAGAGATGAGATTGTAGAAGAACTTTTACGTTCATACGTTAAGACTCAGGACTGGAAGAATTAATGCCGGAGAAACATTCCCGAATAATGGGCCTGGATTTTGGCGGTAGGACTTGTGGCGTAGCGGTTACCGATGCACTTGGAATTACAGTAACGGGTGTAGAGGTGATCAGAAGAAGTAGCCCCAAGAAATTACGACAGACTGTGTCAAGAGTTGAAGCGCTTGCTAAAGAATATGAGGTATCCAAGATAATACTGGGGCTTCCGCTTAATTTGGATGGAAGTACAGGCGAGCGCGTAGAAAAAACAAAAGAGTTCAAAATGCTTCTTGAAAAAAGGATGGATGTGCCCATTTTATTTTTTGATGAGAGACTTACAACTGTGGAAGCATATGAGATCATGAACGAGAATGGTGTCGATAAGAGGACACAGAGAGAAATTGTTGACAGAGTAGCTGCGGAGATAATTCTTCAGAGCTATTTGAATGATTTAAAAGAAAAGAAAGATATCTGATTGATTATGGATAAAACAACCTTTACAGATGAAAATGGTGAAGAACTCGAACTTTTTATTCTCGAAGAGACAGAGATTAAAGAGATTAAATATATACTTGCTACCGAGGACGAGGATGGAGATTCAACTGCATATATCCTTAAAGAGACTGGAACGGATGATGGTCAGTCTACTTATGAGATGGTTGATGATGACGTAGAATTCGACGCGGTTAGAAAAGTATTTGAAGAACTGTTGGAAGATACGGATTTCGAGTAATAGTATGTCAGCAAATAGCTGATTTGATTTGGAGGAGATATTAGTTTGAAAAAAATTGAAAATGAGAAGTTGAGAGTTATACCTCTCGGTGGACTGGAGCAAATCGGAATGAACATGACGGCATTCTGCTATGGCGACAGTATTATTGTCGTGGATTGTGGTATGGCGTTTCCTGATGCTGATATGCCAGGAGTTGATCTTGTTATTCCTGATGTTAGTTTTTTGGAAGAAAATATTGATAAGGTCAAGGGATTTTTTATTACACATGGTCACGAAGATCATATAGGAGCTATTCCTTATGTACTTAGAAAGATCAATGTGCCTATCTATGCCACCAAGCTTACAATGGGAATTATCGATCATAAGCTTGAGGAACATCATATGGAAGATACCGTACGAAGAAAGATTGTAAAGTACGGATCGATCATTAATTCTGGAGATTTTAGGGTTGAATTCATAAGAACGAACCATAGTATTCAGGATGCCGCAGCGTTGGCTATATATACACCTGTCGGAACTATTGTTCATACAGGAGATTTCAAGGTTGATTACACACCTGTATTTGGTGATGCCATTGATCTCCAGAGATTTGCCGAGATTGGTAAAAAAGGCGTTCTTGCCCTTATGAGTGATAGTACAAATGCAGAGAGACCTGGATTTACCCAGTCAGAAAAGACTGTTGGTGCAACATTTGATAATATTTTTGCAGAGAATACTAAAACAAGGATAATTGTAGCTACATTTGCATCAAATGTTGATCGTGTTCAGCAGATAATCAATTCTGCTTATAAATTTGACAGAAAGGTAGTTGTAGAAGGCCGAAGCATGGTCAACATCATCTCTACTGCTATTGATCTGGGCTATATAGATATTCCGGAAAATACACTTATCAATATTGAAGAACTTAAGAATTATCCTGATGATAAAACAGTACTTATAACTACAGGGAGCCAAGGAGAATCCATGGCTGCACTTTCAAGAATGGCTGGCGGGATTCATAAAAAGATCCAGATCAAACCTAATGATATGGTTATTTTTTCATCTCATCCGATTCCTGGAAATGAAAAGGCAGTGAGTAATGTAATCAATGAGCTCTATCGTAAGGGAGCTAATGTTATATTTCAGGATGTTCATGTTTCTGGACATGCTTGTGCAGAAGAACTGAAGCTCATATATTCACTTGTTAATCCAAAGTACTGTATTCCGGTTCATGGTGAGTATAAGCATCTTATGGCAGCAAAGAGGATCGTTGAATCTCTTGGATATGACAGTAAGCATATATTTATTCTTTCATCAGGAGATGTTCTGGAATTTAACGATGATAAAAAGGCCAAGATAAACGGCAAGGTTCAGACCGGGGCTGTAATGGTTGATGGTCTTGGCGTCGGTGATGTTGGTAACGTGGTGCTTCGTGATAGACAGAAATTGTCAGAGGATGGAATCATTATTGTTGTTATGACTCTTGAATCAGGAAGTGGACGAGTACTGTCAGGACCGGATATAGTTTCTAGAGGTTTTGTGTACGTAAAAGACTCCGAGGATCTTATGGATGAGGCCAGAAAGGTACTTAGAACTACCCTAGACAGAATTGAAAAAAATCATGTCAGAGAGTGGCCAAAGATTAAAAACGAGTTAAAGTCAGATCTGTCAGACTTTGTCTGGAAAGAGACCCAGAGAAGACCTATGATTCTTCCTATAATCATGGAAGTATAAGGCCGAATGACTTTTTTTAAATCAAATTAAATTTAATGAGGTAGAAATCAGCAACAAACTAAGGTTAGGATTGTATTTAAATGGATAAGTCTGAGAGACTGGATACATATCTAGCTCTTCTCCAAAATGAATTTTCTCCTGAATTAAGGAAAATTGAAGAGGAAGCCAGAAAAAATAATGTTCCGATTATTAGAAAACAAGCACAATATTACATGAGACTTATGTGCCAAATGGTCAGACCGGAGAGAATCTTAGAAATTGGTACTGCAGTAGGATTTTCCGGATTATTGATGCTTGAGTCCGATCCTGAAGATGCGCTTCTAGATACGATAGAGAGTTATGCACCGAGAATCACCGAGGCAAAGAAGAATTTTTCAGGCTCTTTATATAAAGATAGAATCAGACTATTTGAGGGCGATGCTATGGAAATACTGCCAACGCTTACGGGAGAATATGATATGATTTTCATGGATGCATCTAAGGGACAATATGTCAGGATGCTTCCAATGATTAAAAAGCTTATGCATTCCGGAAGCATACTTATAACAGATAATATTCTTCAGGAGGGCAATTTGATCGAATCATCGTTTTCGATTAAGAGGCGTGACAGAACTATTCATAAGAGAATAAGAGAATTTCTTGAACTAATAACCTCAGATGATGATATGGTAACAGATACACTGTCTCTTGGAGACGGAATGACAATAGCAGTTAGGAAATGATTATGAAAAAGCCTGAACTTTTGGCTCCAGCCAAATCTCTGGAAATCTTGAAAACAGCAATTAACTATGGAGCAGATGCTGTTTATATCGGTGGAGAGGTATATGGACTAAGAGCCAATGCCGAGAATTTTACGCCAGATGAGATGAGAGAAGGCATAAGATATGCCCATGACAGAGATAAAAAAGTCTATGTAACGGTCAATATAATAGCCAAAAACGAAGATCTTATTAACGCTTCCAATTATTTTAAGGAACTTCAAGAGATAGGACCGGATGCTGTTCTTGTAGCTGATCCTGGGATGTTTTCGCTGGCAAGAGAAAATTGTCCCGATATAGATATTCATGTAAGCACACAGGCAAATAATACCAATTATCTTACGTGCAAGGTATGGCATGATATGGGAGCCACAAGAGTAGTTACCGCAAGAGAATTATCACTTTATGAAATCAAAGAGATAAAAGAAAAAATCCCACCTGATATGGAGGTTGAGAGCTTTATACATGGAGCTATGTGCATATCTTTTTCCGGAAGGTGCTTACTTAGCGCTTATTTTACAGGGAGAGATGCTAACCATGGTGAATGTACACATCCATGCAGATGGAAATATGCACTTATGGAAGAGACAAGGCCTGGAGAATATCTACCGGTTTATGAAAATGAACGTGGTACTTATATTATGAATTCCAAGGATCTATGCATGATAGAACATCTTCCGGATCTTATTGATGCAGGCATTGATAGTTTGAAGATCGAAGGCAGGATGAAGACGGCACTTTATGTCTCCACAGTTGTAAGGGCTTATCGTAAGGCCATTGATGATCTTTTTGAATCAAGAGAAAAATATGATTCTAATCTGAAATGGTACATGAATGAGATCAAGTCCACAACATACAGGCCATTTACTACAGGTTTTTTCTATTGTCAGCCATCAGAGGAAGACCAGATTTATGACAATAATACATATTTAAAGGGAAGTACTTACATCGGAACCACAGGAAAAGTTGAAGAAAATGGAACTTTCCATGTCCAACAAAAAAATAAATTCACTGTTGGCGAAGAAATCGTGATTATGAAAACAAATGGTGTTAATATAGACACAAAAGTTCTTTCTATCAACGGCGAAGATGGCGAACCTAAAGAAAGCGCATGCGCTGCAAAAGAGAACCTAACAATCAGACTTGATGTGGTACCTAGTACCGGTGATATCTTACGGAGAATGGAGGCATAGTCTTATGAATAAAGAGGACAAATATGTAGCTTATGTAGGAACATACACCAGAAGTGGAAGCGTTGGCATTCATGTATATGATTTACAGGCAGAGACAGGCAAGCTTACTGAGAGATCAGTTGCTTCGATCAACAACGCTTCATATCTTGTAGTTTCAAAGGATGGCAAGATGCTATATTCTATTGAAGATGAAGGGGTCGCTTCTTTTTCAATAGATGAGAATGGTGATCTGACCAAGGTTAATTCAAAGAGTATTGGTGGCATGAGAGGCGATGCAATTGCTGTTGATTCTAAAAATAGATTTTTGTTTGTCGGTGGTTATCATGATGGAAAAGTAACTGTTATGAAGCTTAATGATGATGGATCTATTGGAGATATTACTTTTGGGATATTCCATCAGAATCTAGGACAGGGATTTGGAGAGAGACATAGGGATCATCCCAAGGTTACATCACTTTGCCTCACGCCGGATGAGAGATTCTTGTGTGCTGTTGATCTCGGACTTAACCAGATCAAGGTCTACAATATCGACTATAGTACCGGCTATCTTGAGCTTGAGGATATTGTCCGTCCGGATATTGATTCAGGAGTCAGAGCGATGAAATTTTCATCCGATGGCAGGTTTGCATATGTGCTTACATGTTTTTTGAATGAAATGGAAGTATATTCATATAGATGCGAGAATGATGAGCCGATATTTGAACTTGTTGATGAGATAAATCTTATAAATGAGCCTAATATCAATGCATCAGCTTGTAATTTTTCATTTGCTGACGATGAGAAGCATATAGCAGTATCAATTGATGGATTTAATGGCGTTGTTCTTTTGAAAAGAGATGCTGAGACAGGAAAACTTGAAAAGATGTTTAACACACTTACAAGCGGAGATTTTCCAAAGTCTCTTGCTATTTTCCCTGGAGATAAGTATTTCGCAGCACTTAACCATGATACTGGTGATATCAGAACTTTTAATATTGACTATAAAGAAGGGTATGCACTTATGAAAAATGCACCCGTTAAAATATCGAAACCTAATTGCATAGTTATTCATAAAATATAAGAGGATAATTATATGGCGGGATCAACATTCGGTAATTTGTTCAGAGTAACTACTTTTGGGGAATCTCATGGCACAGCTCTTGGGGCTGTTATTGACGGTTGTCCTGCAGGACTTCCTCTATCAGAGGATGATATACAACCATATCTGAATAGGAGAAAGCCTGGCAATTCCAAATATGCAACCAAGAGATTTGAGAGTGATAATGTCAGGATTTTGTCAGGAATATTTAAGGGAGTGACAACCGGTACTCCCATTGCGCTTGTGATTGAAAATGCTGATCAGCATTCGGGAGATTACTCAGACATTGAAGATTTGTTTAGACCTGGACATGCTGATTATGGATTTTTTGAAAAATATGGTATCAGAGATTATCGAGGCGGTGGTCGTTCTTCCGGCAGAGAAACTGTTGCCAGGGTTGCAGCTGGTGCGGTTGCACTTACTATTCTGAAAAGGCTCGGAATAGAAGTGTTTGCATACACAGAATCAATTGGCCCTGTACAAATAGCATGGTTAGATAGAGAAGAGAGAGATAATAATAGCCTCTGCATGCCTGATAAGGATTCTTATTTAGAGGCTAAAAATTTTCTTGAAGGATGTATGTCTGAAGGGGATTCAGCAGGTGGAGTAATAGCCTGCAGAGTCACTGGAGTCCCTGCAGGTATAGGAGAACCTGTATTTGATAAGTTGGACAGTGAATTAGCAAAAGCCATAATGTCAATCGGAGCTGTTAAAGGATTTGAAATCGGTGATGGGTTTGATGCTACATCATTAAAGGGCAGTGAGAATAATGATGCCTTTATATCTGAAAACGGAGTGATAAGAAAATCAACTAATCATTCTGGTGGAACACTTGGCGGAATTTCTGACGGAAGTGAGTTGTTTTTCCGTGCGGCTATAAAACCTACACCGTCGATTTCAAAAAAACAAAAGACAGTAAATGAAAAAGCAGAAAATGTAGAAATTGAGATAAAGGGAAGGCATGATCCAGTTATTGTGCCTAGGGCAGTGGTAGTTGTTGAGGCTATGACAGCAATTGCGATTCTTGATTTCCTGCTGCGAAATATGACTTCGCGACTATCTCAAATAGAAGAATTTTATATAAAAGATTTATAGAGGAAAAAAATGACAGGTAATTCAACATATAAACTTATAACTACAGATGGAATGGCTAAAAGAGCGGAGTTTACTACCGTACATGGAACGGTTCAGACCCCGCTTTTTATGAATGTTGCCACGGTTGGAGCTATAAAGGGAGCAGTGTCAACAGATGATCTTAAGGACATCGGAACGCAAGCGGCACTTTCCAATACATATCATCTTCATGTAAGAACTGGGGATGAGATGATAAAAGAGCTTGGGGGACTTCACAAATTTATGGTATGGGATAGACCTATTCTTACAGATTCAGGTGGATTTCAGGTATTTTCTCTTGCAAAACTACGTTCTATAAAAGAAGAAGGCGTATATTTCCAATCTCATATCGATGGGCATAAGATTTTTATGGGACCGGAAGAAAGCATGACTATCCAGTCTAATCTTGGATCTACTATTGCTATGGCATTTGATGAATGCCCCAGCTCTGTAGCAGAGCGAGTTTATGTGGAAAATTCCGTTGCCAGAACTGAGAGATGGCTCGTTAGATGCAAAAAGAAAATGGATGAATTGAATGAGAGCCAGAACACTGTCAATCCGCATCAACTTCTTTTTGGTATCAACCAGGGCGCAACATTTGAAGATATCAGAATACAGAATGCTGATAAGATATCTGAAATGGATCTGGATGGATATGCTATCGGAGGACTGGCTGTAGGCGAACCACCGGAAGTAATGTATGACACTATAGAATTTACATCTCCACATCTTCCGCAGAATAAACCCACATATCTTATGGGCGTTGGAACGCCAAGGGATATATTGGAATCAGTCGATCGTGGAGTGGATTTTTTCGATTGCGTTTATCCGTCAAGAAATGGAAGGCACGGTCATGCATATACGAGATATGGCAAGCTTAATCTGATGAATAAAAGGTTTGAACTTGACACACGCCCCATTGAAGAAGGATGCAATTGTCCTGCATGTCGTACATACTCAAGAGCTTATATACATCACCTTTTCAAGGCAAAAGAAATGCTTGGAATGAGATTGCTTGTACTTCATAATTTGAGCTTTTATAACAGGCTAATGTCTGATATTAGATTGGCGATCGAAGAACATAGATATAAGGACTTTAAGAAACAGAGACTTGAAGATCTGAAATTGATGGATTAATTTCAGATTTTGTCATTAAGTATTCGTATAGAATTTTGCAGATTTCTTAATACATAAATTAAGTAAATTTATTTCTTGTAAATAGGAGCTACATCAGATAAAATTGTAGGGAAGTTTAATTGATGTATTGCTGTAGTAATAGTTACTGTTAATAATACGATTTTAGGAGGTTTTAACTAAAATGATTTCACTTACAGCCGGAAGCGGCATGACAAGCATTGGCCTTGTGGTATGGCTTGTAATTATCTTTGGATTTATGTATTTTGCAATGATCCGTCCTCAGAAAAAAGAGCAGACAAAGAAAAAAGAACTTATGAAATCACTCGCAATCGGAGATACTGTTCTTACTACCAGTGGTTTTTACGGAGTTGTTATTGACATTCAGGACGATACAGTTATCGTTGAGTTTGGAAGTAACAAGAACTGTCGTATCCCTATGCAGAAAGAGGCTATTTCATACATTGAGAAGCCTGAGGATGCAATTGAATCTGAGAAAAAAGATGATGAGTCTTTTGATATGAAAAAAGATAAGGATAAGAAAGAAAAAAAATAAAACATGTCAATATTTAATGTTCTTACTCTGATAGGTGGAATCGCTCTTTTCCTATATGGAATGGAACTGATGGGGGAGGGTCTTACAAAAACTGCAGGCGGAAAGCTTGAAAGTATTCTTGAGAGACTGACTAATACCGTTATAAAGGGAGTTCTTCTTGGTGCAGGTGTAACAGCAGTCATTCAGGCATCTGCAGCTACCACAGTTATGGTTGTAGGATTTGTTAATTCTGGAATCATGAATCTTAACCAGGCCGTCGGAATCATAATGGGAGCAAATATCGGAACAACGATTACTTCATGGATTCTCAGCTTGTCTGGAATAGAAGGTGGTTCTGTTATTGTTCAGCTTTTTAAACCAATGAGCTGGACACCGATTCTCGCACTTATCGGAACTCTTATACGTCTATTATCTAAAAATCAAAAGAAAAAGGATGTTGCTCAGATTCTTTTGGGATTTGCTGTTCTTATGTTTGGAATGGACACGATGACTACATCGGTAGCACCTCTTTCACATGTCCCTGAGTTTGCAAATCTTCTTCTTTTGTTTAAGAATCCTATGCTAGGACTTCTTGCTGGTCTTGTACTAACAGCGGCTATTCAGAGTTCTTCAGCATCAGTTGGTATTCTTCAGGCACTTTGCTCAACAGGGGCAGTTACATATAGTGTCGCTGTACCAATTATTATGGGACAAAATATTGGAACTTGTGTTACTACACTTATTTCTGCTATTGGTGCTAAAAAGAACGCAAAGAGAGCAGCGTTTATCCATTTATACTTTAATTTGATAGGAACCATTATTTTTATGGCTGCATTCTATATAATTAATGCTGTTATTGGTTTTTCGTTTTTTGATGAGCGAGCCAACGCTGTTGGAATAGCTATAGTACATTCAACATTTAATATTGTAACTACTATTCTCTGGATTCCGTTTAACAAATT